>CAYZET010000132.1:0-10554 GCA_964477215.1 uncultured Syntrophaceae bacterium
CCGGAATCCGAGACGATCAAGGTCTACGATCCGAACTACTGTGATAGTGAGCGTTTCATTGATATGGAAAGGGGCGAATACACATCTCTCGATATTACCTATAACGCTTTCTGCTTCCCAGAAGTCCTTCACGATCATCCCGCGCTCGTAAAAAAGATGGAAAGCTTGTACCAATCGTGCTCGGTTCACAGACCGGGAAACGAGGACATGCGGTCCGTAAGCAACCCCCTGGTCAAGCGCATCAGCACGGAAAAGCGCCGTACAAACTAACTTCGCATGCCACGCATATCCGGTGCGTGGCATTGGAGCAAGATTCGCGCGGTGTGCAGTGACTCGCGAACCTGACCAAAGAGGAGACGTTCCAGGGTCCCCGGGGCTGCTGCTGCTGGTCAGAAATTTCCAGCCCCTTACCTCAACATCGTCGAGCAGGCCGCCATTTTCAAAGCCTGCCACGACACCATGGACGGTATGACGTCGCCCGATTGCTAGAACAGCATTCCTCGTATGTAGGAGACGATACTTATAACGAGAGCTCCCAGCAAGGCTGCCCAGAACGATCTGACCTCGAATCCCGGCGCTATGGCAGCAGCAAGCCAGAGCAACAGGGCATTGATGACGAATGTGAACAGTCCCAACGTTACCACGATGAGAGGAAAGCTCAAGAACACGGCGATCGGTTTGAGCAGCAGGTTGAGAAGGCCGAGAATAGCCGCTGCGACGACTGCACTCCCGAGACTTCGCACTGTGATTCCAGGAACAAGGTAAGCCGCCAGCAGGATCGCAAGGGTCAAAACCAACCAACTAATTATGATCCCCATAACTCATACCCCCTTTCCTTCGGTCATCTCCAAAGATCATTGCCGTGGCCGGGTGCCGACCGGGGGAGCCGTGCGTCTCCTTGCAGTGCGGTACTCTCCCATCGCGCAAAATCTTCGGCAGCCGCTTCCTTTTCGGGTCCCTCGAAAAGAATTGAAAGAAAAGCCCTGTCTGCAGGGGACAAAGTCCTGTCTTTGCTCTTTACGATGTCTATGTGCAGCACAAAAGGACCTTCCACCAGAGGAACGATCTGAAGGTGACCACTACTCACATCCTGATCCGCGCCCATACGCGCCAGCAAGGTGATACCTCTCCCGATCCTTACCAGCTCTTTGATGAAATCCACATTACCGGATTCGATAAACGCGGAGGAAACGATAGAGGTGTTTTCCAATATCTTTTCTACCAGACGCCGTGTGCCGGATCCCCGTTCCCGGAGAATCACCTGCTCCCCAGCCAAATCCTGTACCGAGACTTTCCCTCGGCCGCAAAAGTGATGATCGGGAGAAACGAGGAGGACAACCTCATCCTCCGTGAACGGGATAACGTCGAGCCGTTCGTGCTCGTATTGGATGCGTCCTACGATAGCGAAGTCGATTTCGTTCCTGAGGACGCTCTCGACCATCTCTTGGGAGCTGCCTTCGTGAATCTGGATCTGGATATGAGGATGAGACTGCTGAAAAGGTGAGACGTAGCGGGCGAGCCTATATCGGACCAACGTCTTCGAGCTACCCACTCTGAGCACCTCTCTGGAGCATTCGAGGATTTTCTCGGCTTGCCCTACAAGACCGAAAATCTTCTTGGCCACCTGGTACAAGCGTTTTCCCGTGTCCGTAAGCTCGAGCTTTTTCTTCTTTCTCACGAAGAGCTGCGTTCCGTACTGCTCTTCCATTGCCTTGATCTGCATGCTGACCGCGGGCTGGGTGATGAAGAGCCTGTCCGCCGCAACGGTAATGCTCCGGCAGAGGGCTGCATAATAGAAGGCCTTTAACTGATTGAGGTTTAGCTCTCTTGCCATGAGATAGCCGGATCAAAGCATAAGATATTCTTATGTAATCATAAAAATTACTGCTTTGACATGTCAAGGAAAAACTTCCATCATCCCAAATGGAAACCGGGACTTCCCACTTCATCCCTTGGCTTGTCGTGCTCTTCCACACATGCGCTCTTCCACGTCATGGGAAGGGCCTGCATTCGGCCAGTACCCAAAACAAGGAGGAATCATATGGCGCGAGAATATGACGGCATAATCTTGGGGGCCGGACCTAATGGATTGACCGTGGCCGCCTACCTCGCAAAGGCGGGTTTGAAAATACTGGTTTTGGAGCGGAATTTTGAAGCGGGAGGCGGACTTGCCACAGAGCAGGTTACCCTGCCGGGCTTTCTCCACAACACCCATGCGGTCTACATGCCCATGGTCGATTATGCGCCGCCTCTCAAGGACTTCGACGACTACCTTACCAAGGACTACGATCTGGAATTCAAATTTCCCGACCCGGTCATGTCAATGCCGTTTGCGGACGGCACGTCGCTGTGTCTTTACCAGGACACGGAAAAAACCTGCAAATCCATAGCGCAATTCTCCCAGAAAGACGCTGACACATATCGCGTGCTCGCAGACAGGTACCGAGTCTTGACCGAGGATTTCCTCGGACCGGCCACGTACGAAATGGCGAAGCCTGCATTCGAGCAGATGGTGACGCTTCAGCAAACCGACGTGGGGCGAGAGATCTCGGAGCTCACGGAAAAGACACCGTTGGACATCATCAACGGCCACTTCGAGAACGACAGGGTACGGTGCCTTTTTCTCTACCTCTCATGCATGTGGGGCCTGCATCACGACCTGGAAGGGGTGAGCTATCTTGTGCCGCTGCTCATCAACCGCGCCGTCAACTATCGGCTTTGCGTCGGGGGATCCCACCACCTGGCTCACCTGTTCACCAAAGTCTTGTACCGCAACGGCGGGATGATCATTTCTCCGGTTCAAATCAAGAGGATCACGTTGGAGAACGGCTCTGCGAAAGGGATCGAGCTCCAGGACGGGACGGTCTATTCAGCGAATAAGTTTGTTGCGAGCAGCCTGGACCCCTATCAGACGTTTCTGCAGTACGTGGGGAAAGAAAATCTGGAAGACCGTTTTGTAACTCGGGTCAACGACTGGCAGTGGGAGAAATCCAGCCTTTTCCACGTGCATCTGGCTCTGGATGAGGCGCCGAGTTTTGCCGCAGCGTCTTCCAATCCCGACCTGAACAATGGCTTCATCTTCGTCCTGGGATATGAAACCCAGCAACGTCTGGTGGAACATTACAATGCCATACATGAGGGCGAGCTCTATCCGGGTGGATTCAATTGCTGCTTCCCATCGATGCACGATCCGAAGCAGGCCCCGCCGGGTAAACATACAGCTCTCATCTCTTTGCATGCGCCGCACGATCTCAAGAACGGTGGTGCCGAGCAATGGTACCGCATTCGTGAAACAGAAGCGGCCCGCTGCATCGATTTGTTGCGCACATTCGTGCCCAACCTCACCCCGGAGAAAATCCTCTGGCACTACATCACCACCCCCCTGGACATCGGAAATAAGTTTGCCGACATGGTGAAGGGATCCTACAAGCAGGGCGCATACTTGCCGCTACAAATGGGGTATCTGCGTCCGAACGAGGAATGCTCGCAATATGAGACCCCGGTGAAGAACCTCTATGTGTGTGGCGCAAGCACGTTTCCGGGGGGACTGATTACATTCGGACCCGGGTACAACGCCGCTAACAAGATTGCTGAGGATCTCGGATTGGAGCGGTGGTGGGGCGAGCCCGAATGCGTCACCAAGGCAAAGGCTAGGGGCACGTTGTAGGAGGCACTTACATGAAAGTCAATTCCACAGGACTCGGCAAGACGACTATGGTAGCCCATTTTGCTGATTTGTCCAAAGTGGAGGACGGAGAATCAGCGGCCATGGTGCTAAATATCGAAGCTACCGAACCCGTCCACTGGTCCATTAAGGCCACGGTCGGAGGCGAGGATCTCAGAGCCTTTGCCAAGCTTCTTCTCAGACCGTCCGTTCTGGCAAGAGCTCTCTGGCTCGTATGCTTCGGCAAGTCGCTGACAGTCAACGGCAAGAAGTAGGCCGACGGTGATGGCATTCAGAAGGCACGGCCCCATGAAAGCCTGCTTCTGTCGCCGTCCCTCGGGGCTTCGCCTCGGAGACGGGAAGCGGGACGAGCGGACCGGGCCGTGCTTTGAAGCTGAGAAACGTGCCTTCGCACCGTACCGGACAGATGGACGAGAACGGTAGTCCATCCGTGAGCCTGCATGGAACCGGATTCTCTATGGAACGCAGGGAGACAAAGGAGGTATCTCCATGGCTGATAGGACGTATGACGCCATCGTGGTGGGCGGAGGGCATCAGGGAACGATAATTGCCTGTTATCTTCAGCACGCGGGGATGAGCACGGTCGTGTTTGAGCGCCAGCATGAACTTGGGGGAGGGGCATGCGGAGAAGCGCTTCCGCTCCCGGGCTTCCTCCAGAACCCCTGCGCCCATTGGACTCGCTTCTACGGTCATCCTGCTTACCAGGACTTCGAGTTGCGAGAAAAGGGGTTGGCGTATGTGTATCCGGAGCACAGCGAAGGGATGATCTACGATGACGGCTCAGCCTTCATGGGCCTGACCGCGTGGCGGGTTGTTGACCCCGTGACCGGCAGATCCGAATTCGACGAGAAGAACGCGCAGTACACAATCGACCAGATAGCCAGATTCTCCAAGCGGGATGCAGATGCTGCGTACGACCTCCTGGAGAAATATCGGACCAAGTGGCGGGCCGCGTTCCACGAATGGCGTTACAATCCACCCACCCCGTGGGGAGTGCCGGACGCGTTTGAACGACTCTTCGACGATCCGGATGCCCCCATTCCTCGGGAGTACCAGTTCTACACGTCGCAGCAGGTGGCATACGATCTGTTCGAGAGCGATTATCTCCGTACCCTATTCATGAGATCCTGCATGACCTCGAGCGGCGTTTTCCCCAACGACTGTATCGGGGTGTACAAGACGCTTCACACACTGGGTCTCATCCTGTCCTGGGAGCCGGCATCTATTGCAATCGGGGGAACCCACGCGATAACTCACGCCCTTCAGCGGGCATTCAGCTCCATGGGCGGAGAGTTCGTCGTGGAAACCCCGGTGAAACGAGCGATCATCGAGAACGGCACCGCCGTGGGGGTGGAGCTATACGACGGCCGCCAGATTGCGGCACGCAAAGTGGTTGTCAGCGATCTGAATACTGGCCAAACCATCCTCAATCTTATCGGAGAAGAGCACGTTCCCGCAAAGATTGCCCATCGTGCAAAGAACGTCCTCAAGGACAGAGCCCAGCTCTTCTGGGGAAATTTCGCTCTCCATGAGCTTCCCCAATACACTGCGGCTGCTGATGTGCCGGATATCGGTATGTGTCCACGGCTCAATTGGGGACCCAAGGATCCGGACTACTTCGCGACCCGCCACCAGGCCGAGCTGTTCGTCAAGGGAATCCCGGACAAGCTGGTGGCAATCGTGGCTCCTGATAGCATTTGGGACAAGACAAGAGCGGCGCAGGGAAAGCACACCATCCTCATAGAGCAATTTACCGCGCCGTACCGTTTCTTCAGCGATCGCGAATGGCTGCGCATGAAGGCAGACATTGTGGAGATTATGCGTGAGCAGTGGTCCTGGTACGCTCCCAACATGACCAAAGACAATGTTATTGCAACTCACATCACCACCCCCATGGACGTACAAATGCGGAACATAAACATGCCGCAGGGTGGATGGACCGGAGAGGACATGATCGCATCTCAGATGGGCAGAATGAGACCGTTTCCCGAGCTTGCCCATTACAGGATGCCCATAAAGAGCCTGTACCTCGCTTCCGCCGCTGCCCACTCTGGTCCGGGAATCGGTCGAGGAAGTGCATATAACTGCTTCAAAGTCATTGCCGAAGACTACGGGCTTCCGAAGATTTGGGAGCAAAAGGGACGAGCGTACTGAGGAGGAGGGCGACATGGGACGTCTCGACGGCCGGGTAGCAGTGGTGACCGGCGCCGGAAAAGGGCTCGGCAGGGCTTTCTGCAAGCGACTGGCCGAAGACGGGGCACGAATCGTGGCAGTCACGAGGGCTGATGTGGAGGGACTGGAGAAGACCGCCCTAGACGTGAAGGAAGTGAGTGGAGAAATCATGGTCGCGATGGCAGACGTCACCAGCGAAGAGGATACTCTGTCCGTAGCGCGCCAGGCGGCCGACCGATTTGGTCGGATAGATGTGCTGGTCAACAACGCTGCCTATTATTACGGTGTTACGCGCCAATCCTTCACTGAGATAACCCTCGATCAGTGGAATCGCATGATGGACACCAATGTGAAAGGTCCCTGGCTGTGCACGAGGGCTGTGTTTCCCTACATGAAAGAGCAGGGGAGGGGGAAGATCGTCAATTTGGCATCTGAGGTGTTCTTCACCGGGTCCCACGGATTCGCCCACTACGTTGCGTCCAAAGGGGGCGTGATAGGTCTGACTAGGGCTCTGGCCATCGAGCTGGGTCCGTACGGCATTTGCGTCAACGCTGTAGCGCCGGGATTCACCGACACAGAGGCCAGCAGGACCATCGCTGACCCCATGAAGTACGATACCAGCCGCACCCCTCTCAAGAGGCTTCAACAGCCCGAAGATCTCCTGGGCATCGTATCGTTTCTGTCGTCCGATGAAAGCGACTTTATCACCGGCCAGACCATTCTCGTGGATGGAGGCAGAGCGATGCATTGACATTACGGCAGATCACGTCGGGAGCGGCCCCTCGCCATCTCTTCTCCTTCCTGGACTTGAAGAGCAGATCTGTGCCATCTCCAATTTGGTCTCTCCTGCTCCCACGCTTCCCGACCTGGACAACACATATATGCAGGGATGCACGTACAGATTGTCTCGTCAACCGCCACTAACCCACTTTCGAGGAGGAGCAGACATGAAAGTGTACGACGTTGTGCCGGGGCTCGAATTCGACCCGGAACGCGATCTGGAGCAGTCCCCAGCATGGTTTCTCGACGCCACCCATTCGGTCCCACCCTGGACTCCCATGTTCGGCTGGTTTTGGATCAATTTCTGCCGGCACGGAATGCAGTGGGGAGCAGAAAAGCTGAGTCTTCCCACCGTGAAAGGGTGGGACTGGCGTTTCTTGAATGGAGGCGGATACCTGACGCTGCTCCTCGTGAAGAGCGAGGAGGAGAAGCAACGGAGGGAAGTCGAGTTCAAGAAGGCTATCCTCCCGTTTATCCAGGACTATGACGGACTGTGGAATGGCTTCGTGAAAGAGATCTTAGGCCGGTACGAGAATCTCAAGAAGCTCGATACGGACAAAGCCACAAACATCGAGCTCCTTGACAACTTCGAGGAAACCATAGACACCTGCCGACGCATGTGGGAAATCCACATGTACATGATGTACGGAACGTATACCGCTTATATCCTCTTCGAGAACATGTGCCGATCGCTGGTGGGCATAGACGATACGTCTCCCGTATTCCATCACGTGGTTTCCGGATTCGACAACAAGGTCTTTCAGGTAGACAAGCGTTTGTGGCAATTCGGCCAAAGGGCGATTCAGGAAGGATTGGATGACGCATTCAAGCAGAAGGAGGCTCCGGACATTCGCGAAGCGCTCCTGGAGACACCAAAAGGGCAGGCCTTCATGAAGGACTTCACGGACTTCTTGCATGAGGACGGATGGCGCATGCAACGAATGTCCGAGATCAACCTTCCTACCTGGGTCGAAGATCCGACTCCTGCGCTCGGCATGGTCAAACAATTCATCCTCAAGGGCGGCTCGTTCAACCTTGACGACGAGCGGGCAAAACTCGTTACCAAACGCGAAGAAGCTGAGAAGGAAATCCTTTCGAAGATCCCGGCCGAGCAGCGTGGATGGTTCGAGCAACTCATGCGTCTTGCCCAGAAGAGCGGGATATTCAGCGAAGAACACGACCATTACCTCGATCTCTACACGCATGCCATGATGAGAAGGAGCGCACTGGGTCTGGGGAAACGTTTCAAAAGGCTGGGCGCTCTCGATCACGAGGAAGACATCTTCTTCCTTATGCCCGATGAGGTGAGGAGAGCAGGAATTAACCCCGATCAATTCAACTTGCGCTACATCATAGGTCGCCGCAAAGAGGCCTGGCACGAGTGGATGAAGAAGCCGAATCCGCCGGCAATCTTGAAAGAGGGATTCGACATGGACCAGGCCATGGGTGTCCTGATCCAATCCAACGATCCCATCGCGCTTAAGGTGGTAGTTGGCTCGATGCCTCAGGTCAGGCCCGAGCTCAAGGCAGACCTGTACGGCACATGCGGGTCTCCGGGAGTGGCCGAAGGGATAGCGAGAGTCATCATGACAGAGGATGAGCTGCACCTAGTTCAGGAAGGAGACATCCTTGTTGCAGTCAGCACGTCCCCGAGCTGGACCCCGGTCTTTTCCCTCATAAAGGGAGTGGTTGTGGACCGGGGTGCCAGCCTGTCCCACGCGGCCATAGTCGGTCGGGAATACGGTATTCCCGTTGTCATGAACGTCTTTGAAGGTACAGCGAAGATCAAATCCGGCCAAAGGATAAAGGTGGATGCCAACCTCGGCACTGTCTACATCCTTGACAAATAGCGTGTGGCAACCGCAACCAGAGCGAGCGTCGGTCTGCAACTGGGCCGGCGCCGCTCCGAGTCGGAGGGGGTCGGCCTTCAAATGAGACATAAGTGGATCTATTGGTACGATGAGCTGGGAAGCGAGCACAACGATCTAGTGGGCAAGAAATGCGCCAACCTGGGAGAAATGACGCGGCTCGGATTGAGGGTTCCGCCGGGGTTCGCCATATCCGTCGATGGCTACGAGAAATTCATGGAGGAAAGCGGCGCGAGCGCCCAGATCAGGCGGTATGTTCGAGAAACCGGGGATCTTGCCGGGAACGTGGGCAAGCAGGTGGAAGCGAGTAGAGCAATCAGAGGCATTATCGAGTCCAAAGATATGCCGAAGGCTATGGAGCAAGAGCTTCAGGAGCACTACTTGCGTCTGTGTGCTCTCGTGAAAATGGAGCGATTGCCGGTGGCTGTCCGCTCGAGCGGGGCAATCAGCATGCCCGGTCAGATGGAGACCTACCTCAATGTTCAAGGCGCTCGAGAGCTCACCCGCAAGGTTATCCGGGTCTGGAGCAGCGCTTTCACCACCCGCGCCATTGCTTTCAGGCTTGAGAAGAAAATGGAGATGGAGAAGGCCCCCATCGGGGTGGCAGTGCTCAAAATGGTGAATGCCAAGTGTGCGGGGGTATGTCTGACCGTGATGCCCACCACGGGGGACACCTCCAAGATCATCATCGAAGGAAACTGGGGTCTCGGGGAGAGTGTTGTCAGCGGAGAGATAACACCGGATCAGTTCATTGTGGACAAAGAGTGCGGAGAATACGAATGCACCATCAGTGAAAAGCAGAGAATGGTTTGCTATTCTCCCACGGGAACCGCTACGGGCCAGGTCCCGAAAGATCTCCGGTGTAAGCCCTGCCTGGAGGATTCGGAGCTCAAAGAGCTCGTCAGGATTTCCAAGTCAGTGGAAGAGCACTTTCAGGTTCCTCAGGATATGGAATGGGTCATCGACCACGATCTCAATTTTCCGGAGAACGTATTCTGGGTTCAGACGCGACCGGCGAAGTATGCGAAGGTGAAGAGGGATGATTCCGAGTATCTTGCCGAGCTGATGACGAGAATTTTCAAGATGTAGAGTGCCCGGAGGAGCCGTTGCCGCCCGAGCATCGCCTCAAAGGACCCGGTCGGGCGCACAAGGAGTGACCATCATGAGCATTCTGTTCACCCAGTATTGGGATGTTATCCCCGGAAAATGGGACGAATATTCCGAATTCGTGAGCAACGATTATAACCCCGCCCTGGAAAGGTTGGGGATCAAGCTGCTTGGCGGGTACTACGTGGCCGTGGGAGAGGGTCCCCGAATCATAGCGGTGGCAACGGTGGAAGAAACGGACTATCTCCGCAAAATCCTTGCCACGGACGAATATCGCAGAATCCTCGCGAGACTACACCTGCTTGTGATGAAGTACTCCAGTAAGCTCTATGTGTCGAGCGGGAGGGTTAAGGAAGGACCGTATAAGATCCAGATGGGGGCATGGAAATTCAACCAGTACTATAACATCCTGCCAGGAATGGAGGAGGAACACTACAAGTTTGTTAAAGAAGAATGCATTCCTGGTATGGAAAAACTCGGGGTGCCGATCACGGAGGGATGGCGCTTGGTCATCGGTTCGGGCCCGCAGATACTGGCTGAGTGCACGGGTCGGAAGCTCGAGGACATAGCCAGGGCGATCGACACCTCAGAGTTCAGGAAATTGGTTCGAGCCCTCAAGAAAAGATATGCCACCGATTATAGCAGCCGGATTCTCGCTCCGACGGGGCGCATCGAAGTTCCGAGCCTCTTGAGCCAGATGCTAAAAGGCTTCTAAACGCCTGTCTCGTGCTGTCGAAAAGGCACGATGCCAAAGTGGAGAAGGGCGGCCGCAAACATGTGGAAAGGAGCACGACTATGTACGTTCGCATGACATTCTTCACGGTCAAAGAAGGAAAAATGGAGGCGCTGCGCGAGCTGTACAACCGGGAAGTCATCCCTGCCCACAAAGGTCACAAGGGAGTCAGATTCGTCCACTTGCTGGAAGACCTGGGAAATCGCAAC
>CAYZET010000132.1:10564-12152 GCA_964477215.1 uncultured Syntrophaceae bacterium
TATGAGAAGAGCGGAGATTACGAAAAACTTGTCGGCATGTTCCAGCAGATGTATGATGGCGAGCCGGAGCTCAGGTCGTACGAGATTACGGCAAGCTCAGAGCCTATCCTGCTGAGACTTTTCTGAAGGTGCCAATGGACAGCCGCTTCTTGCGGATTTACGAGCTGGCCAAGCCCCTGCTCGCAACGCGGGATAACGAGATCCACACGAGAATAGCTTTTCGTTTCGCCCTCAAGCTTCTCGCTGCCGAAGGAGGTAACGAAGCTGTCGTTCTTCCTGCAGTATTGCTTCATGACATTGGCTGGAACAGCGTCCCTGAACGACTACAGCTCAAGGCGTTCGGTCCCGGTCAGGTAGATCGCGATTTGAACCGGATCCATGAGGTTGAAGGGGCGAAGAAAGCCAGAGAAATTCTCGAACAGGTGGGCTACGACCCCGATCTCACAAACGAAATTGTGGAGATCATCTCCGGCCACGACTCTCGGAAAGAAGCACTCTCACTCAACGATGCAATTGTAAAGGATTCCGACAAGCTGTGGAGATTCTCCGAAGAGGCCTGGGAGGTCGATCCGAGGCGCTTTGGAGTTCCTCCCGCTGTTCACGCTGAGTGGCTCAAGCACAAGATCGACCGATGGTTCGTGACCCTGACCGCACGGGACTTGGCGCGCGAGGAGCTCCAGAAGCGAGTTCTCTCTTGCGGCCTACCGCCTGCAAACGACTAGTATTGTGTCTGTATGATTGCTGTCCACCTACGTCCTCACCTACCGCCGGCGGAGTGCGCACCCGCGAGCCCCAGCCTTGACGGAGATTGCGGAGAGCGGTGAGACCACCAGAGCTGAATGCGCACGGAGAATACTGATGAAACGCGTCACGTTCACACTGAATGGAAAACCGGAAACCTGCGTTGTCGACGAGAATCTGGCGCTGCTCGATCTCCTGCGAGGAGAAAAGAAACTTACTGGTACGAAGCAGTCTTGCGACCGGAAAGGGCAGTGCGGAGCATGCACCGTGATTGTGGATAAGAAGGCGCAGAGAGCATGCCTTACCCGCGTGGCCAAGCTCGAAGGATCTGACGTGATCACGATCGAGGGCCTGGGTACACCTGAGAATCCACACCTTATCCAGGAAGCATTTGCCCTGAGCGGCGCCATCCAGTGCGGCTTCTGCACGCCCGGAATGATCATGGCCACCAAAGCGCTGCTGGACGTCAACCCTGACCCGGACACCGATGCAATCAAGAAGGCGCTGGCACGGAATTTGTGCAGATGCACCGGGTACAAGAAGATCATCGACGCGGTCAAATTGGCAGGCAGATTTCTCCGGGGCGAGACCACTCCGCAGACGGTTATGCCTGACGAAAAAGAAGGTTGCATAGGACAATCATTCCCTCGCCCCACAGCTCTGCTCCTGGCGACCGGAAGAGCGCAGTTCTCTGCTGACGTATGGAAAGAGGGCATGCTCGAGCTTGCAGCGGTTCGATCCCCTCATGCTCGTGCCAAAATTCGATCGATCGACACCGCGGCAGCGGAAAAACTCCCTGGCGTGGTCTGTGTCATGACCGCCAGGGATATTCGAGGCACTAATCGTA
>CAYZET010000133.1:0-2069 GCA_964477215.1 uncultured Syntrophaceae bacterium
TTGATAGGCCGGGTGTGGAAGTGCGGCAACGCATGGAGCTTACCGGTACTAATAGGTCGTGCGGCTTGATACCTCACATTGCGTGAGCGTCCTCGATCACCTGTTTGATTGTCAAAGCGCTGTGGTGGATGCGTCCATCTCTCATACATCGGCATTCATCTTCCCGGTGGCAATGGCGGAGGGGAAACACCTGTTCCCATTCCGAACACAGAAGTTAAGCCCTCCAGCGCCGATGGTACTGCGTGGGTGACCGCGTGGGAGAGTAGGTCGTCGCCGGGATACACCACAAAGAGCCCCGCTCAGTGATACGAGCAGGGCTCTTCGTCGTTCTGGAGCTAAAACGACGCGTTCGCACGCGGCTTCATTCGCATGTACTGCAGCATTTCCGGCCTGCGATTCATCGCAAGGTGCAGCCTGGAGAGGCTTTACTACAT
This sequence comes from uncultured Syntrophaceae bacterium, assembly GCA_964477215.1. GTDB lineage: Bacteria > Desulfobacterota > Desulfomonilia > Desulfomonilales > Desulfomonilaceae > JBFMDN01. The sequence continues at coordinate 435 of CAYZET010000133.1, forward strand.
CTAAACAAATCCCGCTCACCAACCGGGACCGCAGGATCCCAGCCCGCTGCCCATATCAAGATGCAGCCTGGAAAGGCTGCACTACATATTTGCCAAACGCAGGCAGGAAAGCCAGTGCTTCATATTCATAACGGTAGGCCCATGCCGAGAAACCCGGAGCAGTTTGGCACCATGTTGGGGCTGGTGTTTCGTTAGTGGGGGCGGTCAACCGCCTGAATTCCAGGCTCGGAGCAGGTCTGGCATTGCCCATTCTTTGAGCAACCGAGCAGTGCTAACGGGAACAAGGTGTTCCCACGGGTCGCCGTGAACCATCGCTCTCCGGATGGTGGCACCGCAGATACCTTTCTCCGTGGCGGGTCTTTCCCACATAACTTCTGTTTTCAGACCTGCCGAGTGGAAGAGCTTCTTCTTCTTGTGGCCCCAAGAGTCGTAGATTGTCAGATAGAATGTGGCATCCAGGGGCACGTAGAATCTGTACAGCTCCGGCCGATTCACAGGGAACGGGACGATTGAAAATTCCTCGTACGGGACTTGAGCCTCGAGAAGCGCATCCCGGATGATGTTGAGCCTCTGATAATAGGTCAGGAAATTGGCAGACTCTAGGCTTCTCGCCGGATCCTCGGGATCGTGGGAGGTCAGGACGGGGTCGGGATTGGTGATTCCTACGACCATGTGCGTGCAACGGCTCTTCCCCGCAAGCAGGTACTTCATGTGGTCGTTGTGCAGCGGCTGAAATCTCCCGTGAATGAAGCCGACAGGATCCATGTCGAACCCTCGCTACAGATGCCCGATCCTTGGGGAAGATCGTTCGGACTGTGGCACATCCTACTCAATAGCCGCCTTGGCGGCGGAGAGCGCACGGTCATTGCGAACGCTGATACCTATTGCGTGTCCCACTGTCGCATACGCTCTACGTACTCCTCGGGAAATCCCCAATATTCGGCCGCACTCACCAGAAGACCCTTGTACTCTCGGGAGGGCCGAACGTCCTTGCCGGCAGTCTTGTTCGATTCAGCCAGGTAAAGCCAAGCCTGCAGCGTCTGTCCATTGCTGATAGTCTTGACCGGAACACGCTTCGTGCCGCGGGAGTAAAAATATGGATGCCCTTCTTTCCGGTCAAATTCCTTGAGCAGTGATTCATCAATTTCCAGAAGGATGCCCCAGACAGTGGAATTCTCCTTCGGCTCCAGGTTAGCGGTACCGCAACCTCTCCCTCTCGAGTAATAATTCCAGACATAGTCGTACCCCGACAGGGTGGCAATTGTCGCACTAAGGACCAGCGATGAGTCGTGGCCAGAGCCCTCGAGCCAGGAGCGCAATTCAGACCGACTCATATTGGCCCCGTAGACAAATACAAAATCCGTTGCCATTGAATTCTCTCCCCATCTTTCAATCACGACAGGAGATGCTCCAGTCCTGAAAGAGTTACTGCTACTGAGCTTCCCGACGTGCTCGAATGCCATTCCAACAGTACAACCACGCCGGTATGCCGGGTCCTCAAAGCATTTCAGGCTTCTCTCATATCAAAGACCCGTTTTGTCTTGCGCTCGCTTCGCGGTAGCGAGCCGTATTCTACAATTTCCACCTGGGGAGTGACGAGGAGGGCGTCCGCTACAGCCTCCTCCTCGCCGCCAT
>CAYZET010000133.1:2079-12152 GCA_964477215.1 uncultured Syntrophaceae bacterium
TTTCTGCGTGCCGGTCAGCGGATGGATCAGCAGCCAACTCTCGCTCCACTCTCAACCTCATGTTGTCCTTCCCGTCCTTCCTCTCGAGGAGTACCTGGTACTCGCTACCAATGCCGGGGATTTCGCTGAGCGCGCTGTCTATCTGTCCGGGGTACACGTTTACTGCCCGCACGATGAACATGTCGTCCGATCGGCCGAGAATTCTGTCATGTCTCGGGAGCATGTTCCCGCACGAACAGGGTCCGGGAATGAGCGCGGTGAGATCCCGTGTGCGATAGCGGATTAGTGGTACAGCCTCCTTGCAGAGAGTGGTGACGACCATTTCGCCCACTTCACCGTCAGGCACTGGCTCGAGTGTTTCAGGGTCGAGGATTTCCACCAGATAGTAATCCGCCCAGTAATGCATTCCCCGATGAGCCGTGCACTCCAGGCCAGTTCCGGGGCCGTACAGCTCTGTCATGCCGGGTATATCGAACATGTGGGTCAATCCCAAGAGATTCCTGATTCGTTCTCTCATCGCGTCCGAAGACCGTTCCGATCCGTAAATCATTCGTTTCAGCCGAATCTTGTCTCTCAATCCTCGGCGCTCCACCTCTTCGGCAAGAAGCAGCCCCATGGAAGCGGTACAACAGATGACGGTGCTCTGGAAATCAATGAGGAACTCCATCTGCATCTCAAGGTTGCCAGGTCCTGCGGGAACTGCAAGGGCCCCAAACTGTTCACATCCCAATTGAAACCCAACCCCCGCGGTCCACACGCCGTACCCTACACAGATCTGCACGCGGTCTTCACGACTCAGCTCAGCCATTTCGTAGCATCGGGCAAAGAAGTGGGCCCAGTCGCTTATGTCCTTCTTGGTGTAGCAGAGCACCTTTCGTTTTCCTGTGGTTCCTGAGGATGCGTGGATCCTCACCACGTCCTCGATGGGGACACAAAGGAGAGGAAACGGATACCCCGCGGCCAGGTCAGCCGCAGTGGTGAACGGAAGACGCTTGAGGTCGTCCAGACTTCGAATGTCTTCAGGTTTGACCCCTGCCTCGTCGAACTTGGCCCGGTAAGCGGCGGATCCCTGATATGCGTGATTTACTGTCCAACGCAGTCCCTTGAGCTGGTGGTCGGCGAGCTCATCCAGCGTGGCAAAAGTAGGCATAAAGCTGTTCATGAACACTCTCCCGGAAAGAATACCATTCGCACGACGCAGTCATCGGAAAGAACGCATCGCCTGCCGCGGCTCGAATCGCGGCCGGCCAAGCCAGGCAGAAGGAGTCTCTCTGGGGCAGAGCCATCAGCCGGTCCGGATAGGACGTGACGATCGCAGCCGCTGGGTTTCCTCCTCGTTGACACCAAAAGTTCCGGGATCTACGACCACCCCGTAGTCTCTGGCTGCCGCTTCGAAGGAAATCACTCCGTTTTTTACCTCTTCGGCTACCTTTTGCGCGGGCCGCAGGAAGGGATCTCCATAACCTCCACCACCACCTGCTTGCTGGAAGTAGATCGTTCCTTTGGGAACATTTTCCACGAGGTCCTTGGTGGTGCAGAGGTAGGTTCTGCCATCAGGGTACGTAAGCTCGATCTTGTTCAGCGTGCCTTCCATGCCGCCAAAGGCGCCTCGAGCGGGTTCCACGTCTCCATCTCCGAAAGTCACCACCTTCGTGTTGTCTGATCCGATTACGAGCTCGGTCTCCACTCCCAGGCCCCCGCGCCATTGCCCCGGTCCCGCGGAATCAGGCCAATACTCGTGTTTGCGCAGAAGATGAGGAGTCTGCTGCTCGAACATTTCGTAATCCTGATCGAGCACGCCTCCTGACGCGTCAATCATGCCAATATGATCGTATCCGTCTGCCCCCTTTATCGCACCGGATCCTCCCTTGAGTCCCATGAACCCGATGTCCACGTACGGAGATCCTTTGCGGGGATCGACTCCCGTGGTGAGGGAGCAGAGCAGCTCATTCCACTCTGCTGTGACCCTGTCCGGGATGATCGGGCCCAGCGCTCTCATGATGGCATCAGCATTGTTGGGGCACAAGTGATTCCCGTACGTAGTGGCCGCAGGATACGCTGCGTTCAGGATGGTCCCCTGAGGACTGATGATTTTCACCGGCCGCACCATTCCGTCGTTGTGAGGGATATCCGGGTTCACCATCTGCAGGAAGGTCAAAATGGTTGCGGACGCGCTCGATGTGTATGTGCCGTTAACGAATCCCGGAGTCTGGGGGTCTGTGTCGGAGTAGTCGAACACGATCCCGCCATCGTTGACTGTTATTCGCACTCGGATGGTGTATTTCGACCCTGGATTCTTGCCGTCGAAATAGCAGTTAGACTCGCCACAGTAGACCCCATCGGGAATAGTTCGAATTTCCGCGGTCATCATCTTTTCCGTAGAGTCGAACAGATAGTTCTTGTGGGCTTCAAAGGTCTCAAGTCCATAGCGTTCAATGATTTTCAGCAGTCCCCGTTCGCCCACCACACAGGAGCCGATCTCTGCTCTCATGTCTTCTGCAACAATATCGAGGCGAATATTGGCGAAGATAAGATCCCAGACGTCTTTTCGAAGTTTTCCTTTCTCGTATACCTTTACCGGGGGAATGCGGAGCGCTTCTTGCCATACTTCTGTGGCATTGGGATTGTACCCCCCCTGAACCGCTCCTCCGATGTCAGCCTGATGGCCCTTGCATGCTGCCCAACCTACGAGGGTTTCGTTCCAGAAAATGGGCTTGTACGCTGCCACATCATTGTTCTGATTCCCCATGGAGAAGACGTCGTTGTGGAAGATCACATCTCCGGGGTAGATTTCGTCTCCGAAGTAGTCGACGATATACTCGCATACCGGTCCGAGAGAGAACGAGAGGATCGGCAGGTTCTCCGTCTGCTCGAGCATTTTTCCCCGCGCGTCGTACAGACCTGTGACGAAATCCTTTGCCTCGCAAAGAATGGGAGACCTGGTGGTCATGGTAAGGGCAATGCTCATTTCCTCAGTGATGGATTTCAAGCGCCTCTGCAGGATTGACACGAGTACCTTGTCTATCTCAACGCTCATAGGAGGATCCTCCTTTTGACGTCTTCTTCCAGGTGCTTAAGATACATGGTGAAGCTACCGTAGCGATCGGTCATGACGTTGAACTGAGATGCCACAAACGTGGTCGTGTTCACCTGTTCTACAATCGCCGGACCCTCTATGCGATTGCCGAATTGGAGCGCGAGGCCGTCGAAGACCGGTACCTCCTGAAATGCCTTCTTTGTTGGCAGATAAGCCTTTCTGTGCCTCTTGTACGCTCGAGACGGATCCTCGCCCGCGTATTTCTGCTGCTGGAATACCGGTTTCTCGGTCTTGCCGGTACACACTAGGCGCATGTTGATCAACTCCACGGGAGTGCCCTGGTCTTCTAGGGAATATCCGTACAACATGTTGTGAGCCGGATGAAATCTCTTGGCCATAGCGTCGATATCGAAGCGGTCGACCTCCTGCGCTGTAACCTCCACTTCCACCTCGTGGTACTGTTTGACATAGCGCAGGTCCAGTGAGTAGCGATACTCGATGTCCGACTCGGGGATTCCCTCTTCCATGAGCAACTGTTTGCCTGATCGCTTCATTTCGTGGAAGAGTTGACCAAAGATCTGCGGGTCTGCGTCTTGAAGCAGAACAGCGTAAGTCCGGACGAAATTATGTTTTAAATCGGACATGAGCATGCCAGCAGCGCAGAAGATCGACGACTCTCTAGGAACGATAAGCACAGGATTTTCCAGTTCCAAGGCTATCATGCACGCATGGTTCGGTCCTGCCCCACCTGCAACAACCAGGGGAAAATCCCTCGGATCCTGTCCGTGCTTCACTGCGACTTCCCGAACAGCGGCAGCCATGTTCACATTGATGATGTGGTACATTCCGGCCGCCGCTTCCTGCAGGTCATAGTCCAGCGGTCGGGCAATCTTATCAAATATGGCCTTTTCCGCGCGGCCCCTGTGTAAAGCCATGCGACCGCCCGCGAAGAAGTTCTCGTCCAAGTATCCGAGAACCAGGTCCGCGTCCGTACAGGTTGGCATCTCTCCGCCCAAACCGTAACAGGCAGGTCCGGGATCTGAGGACGCGCTCTGGGGACCCATTCGCAACAGGCCGCCTTCGTCGAGCCATCCTATGGAGCCGCCTCCTGCCCCGATCGTCACGACGTTGAGCATGGGGAGTGCGAGGCGCAAACGGTTAATCTCGCCGACCGTAGTTGTGAAAGGCACAGCGTCCTTGATCAGTGCGCAGTCGAACGAGGTCCCCCCCATGTCCATGGTAATGCAATCGCGATAGTCCTGAATGCCCGCGTACACGATCCCTGCCACAGGTCCGCCTGCTGGTCCTGAAAGCAGCGTGGTAGCCGCGTGGTCCATTGCTATAGATGGGGAGACCACGCCCCCGTTTGATTGCATGATCAGCAGAACATTAGCAAAGCCAGCAGCGTCGAGCTTTGCCAAGAGGCTGTCGAGATATTTCTTCAGAATGGGCCCCACGTACGCGTTGAGGACCGTTGTGGAGACTCTATCGTAAAATCGTATGGATGGGAGCACCTGCGTGGAAACCGAAAGATACGCGTCTGGAAGGATCTCCCGAACTATCTTGGCAGCCCGCTCTTCATGGCCCGTGTTCGCGAACGAGTTCATGAAGCATATGGCCACCGCCGTCACTCCTTCTGCGGCAAGGAAGCGAGCACGATCCCTCACCTGATCCTCTGCGAGCGGAGTTATTTCCGCTCCCGCGTAGTCAAGCCTTCCGTCAACGGGAAGACGTCTGTATCTCGGCACCAGGGGGACCACATTCGTGTACCGGTTGTTGTACTGTTCCTCCCTGATTCCCCGTCTCATCTCGAGGGCATCTCTGACACCTGTGGTTGTCAGAAGCCCCGTTTTGGCTCCTGAGTAAGTCAGAACCGCGTTTGTGGTGACCGTGGTTCCGTGAACGATGACGTCAACAGCCCTGAGGAAATCCGGAAGACTCATTCCTTCGTCCCCGGCCATTTCCTCAATCCCTTGCATCGTGGCCATGGAAGGATCTTTGGGAGTCGAAAGCACTTTGTACGTCTTGGAGATCCCATCAGAACGAGTGAGGAGGAAGTCGGTAAACGTTCCGCCAACATCGATGCCGATTTTGTAGCGCATGACAGCCTCTTGATTTTGATGCAGTAAAACGATTGTTGCCTAAAACGGTGAGAGGGAGAGGGGGAAATTGTAGAATGAACTCAACGGGTCGTCAACGTTATAGTCGCATGCAAAACCTCTATCGCGCTCACCGCATGCGCGGCGATTGCCCGCGAACTGGGGCACAGACAGTGCTTACGAGATTCTCGAGGATCGCCTGAGGAGAGCGGTGTCCGAGACGGGAAGATTTGAGCTGGATGTCCGCGTCTAGACAGGCTTCCATCATGCGAATCAACTTTTCCATGGGAAACTTCTGAGCATCTCGGAGAAGCAGGTAGAGCGAATAGTCGGCCGAAGAGAGCAATTTGAATTTTTCATTCCCCGTCAATTCTGGATGGTCCCTGCGCGCCTGTGCGACCACCTCCTTGAATTGATCATAGGACATGCCAGCTCTCCACGTGGTCTTGAAGACCGTGAACAGAAGCTCCCGGGCAACCATAAGCTTTCGGAAATCCGAGGCGATGATACCCAAAGTCTGGAGTGGATGGGCCGAGATCTTTAGGTGCTCATGCAGAGCCGGAAGAGCTTTCGATATGTCCCCGCTGCGCAACGCGTTGGTGAGATCGAAGAAAGATGCCTCGTGGAAGTCGGTAAATATGGCATCCACATCGTCGACCCTTACCTCCTGCCTTTCACCGACAAAGACGATGAGCTTGTCCAGCTCCGCGTGGATCCTTCGCAGATCCGTCCCGCACCGTGAATACATGCGGTCCATAGCTGCACGACCAATGCGCTTGCCCGCTCGAGTCAAGACGTGCTTGACGCGGCTTTCAAGGAAAGACCTATCGAGTCCACCGCCATACTTATGCTCCTGCACCGCGCAATGTACCACGCGGCCCCGGTCGCTGATCAGCTTAAACAGTTTCTTTCTTGTCTCAACTTCCTGTGCAGTGAAGATTAGGACAGTGCCCGGAGGAAATTCGGACGAGATCAGCTCCTCTATGAGCTCTTCTCCTCCCGCCGACTGAATGCTCCTGCCCTCCTCCAAAAACGCTCTCCCCGCGGCTGCGAGTGTTTCCCGGTCTTCTCCTCCCGCTGTTCCCCCCAGGATTTCGTCCACCCACTGGGGTTCCCGCATGTCATCTACGGTGATCCCTGCAAGGGAAAGAACCTGGGATAGACCTCGCATAGTTGCGCGGTGGTCCCCAGCTTTCCACGCCTGCAGGGTCTTGGACAGGAGCTTCTTGCGATCTCCCCGACCCATGAAGATGGTGGTCTGGTCGACAATTATCACGCGGCTGGTGCCGAAAAGGGAAGGAGTCACCACAAGAGCTACAAGAGCACCCGCGTCCAGAGAATGTCCTTCGATCACAAAGAGATTTGTCTGCTGAATGTCATTAGGTAGGACGCGGTCGACGATCTGTGCGACCTGCTCCTTGACGAGAAACTCGTCGCCGTAGAAAAGGTAGAGAGCTGCTGATTCCTCGCGGCTCTGATCCGCGGACGGTCTGCCCTTCCTCATGCCCGCCCTTTCCCCAGCACGATGCACCAGTGCCCCGAGCTCTTAGGGTGGAAACCTATCATGGAGACGCTACAGTGAGACAGTCGGAATCCAGTTTCTGGCAAGGGCCTATTTTGATTCGGTCTTCTCTTGCGGAGGCTGCGAGGATTGCTCCTGAGGGGGCGAGGGGGCGTCATCTGTCTCCATACTACGCTTGAAGGATTTAATGCCCTTCCCCAAGCCGCCCATAATTTCGGGAATTCTTTTTGCTCCAAAGATCATCACTACGATAAGTAATATTAGGATTAGCTCCCAAGGGCCCGGCATCATGGGTTATCCTCCCTATCCCTTTAAGAAGGCTTTATTTTTCGTGAAACCTACCGGCTCAGTCAAAGTCATTATAAGTGAGAAGGTCAGAGAGGTCAATTGTTCGTTGGGTGCAGGGAGCCGCGCGAGGAGCGACACAGATGTCGCATTCTGTACATTACCTGACAAGCTCTGCCGTCTTGGTTTCCGTTGATGTCGAACGTTTCAATATGTCGGATTCCGAACAGACCGGTCTTCCTCGATCATCGATGCGCTTCTGGGTTATGCCTTGATATTGCAGTTGAATAACGACTTGACTCCAGTTGGCATCCCAGTTGCATCTCTTCACGGCATGAAAACCAAGAAGGAAGGCAACATGAGCCACAAAAACGATAATCTGGAACATGACACCGACAGACAGGAGAAAGTGATCGCGACTCTGATCAATCCCATTCATGTGTTTTCCGGGGCGGTGTCCGCGCGAGATTATATCAACGCTCAGAAACAGCTCATCCGGGACTTCGGTGAAGAGATCTATTTCAACTGGCAGCTCGAGATCCTTCACTCGGAAATAGCGTCGATCATAGAAGAGGTGAAACTGGAACACAGTGGTCCCCGGCCCAACACGAATGTGGTGGGCCAAGCTTGAATTCGAGGTCTGACCAGACCCTTCCGGGTCCGCAGAGCTCTGACTGACGGTCGAATAGGACAACACACAACGAAAGCGGGAGCACCGCACCGGAGGAAAGGTAAACCAGAGGAGGGGTGAACATACGCTCAATCACCTCTCCGATCAAACCACGCCGATCGGCCTGGCACCATCTCAGTGTTCCAGGCCTTTTTTTTGCGAGTCGGTATCCGTCTAGCGTCGTATGTCCGACCCGTCTCCCGTTCCTTTTTTGTCTCTGCCGAGGAAGATGAGAATTGCAGCTATCACGAGAAGAATGGCCCCAACCGTGACCTCCCATCCCCGCCCTCTGGTATGATAGAGAAACGCAAGTGAGAGAGCGGCTCCGACGAGGACCGGGATGGCTAGCCAGTTGCTTGTGAGTATCCGCATCAGCATGGAGAGCCTGTGCCATGGGGCCGTAGTCGCGAACTTCCCGCACACGATTGGAAGATTCGCAATCGCATCATACGCGGCTCTGAATGGTTTCCGGCCCGGAACGGGGCGTGCGGCCGCGCTGCTGTCCTATGGTTTTATTGTCGAGAGAGCGCATTCGGCTTAATTCCCTTTCGCTTCAGATCGACGTACCGGGAGTAATCCAGCTCCTTGAGGGTGTCAAGAGCCTCATCGAACGCTTTGCGGGCCAGTTCCGTGGAGCCGAGCGCCTGGTGTGTCAGGGCCTTGTCCGTGAGTAGCGAAGCAAGGGAACGCTCATAATAGTTTAGAGCCTCCCGTTTCTTGCCTGCCTGATCGTACAATTGGGCGATACGATGGAGCGAGCGGGTCTCCTCATGTCCATCACCTTCTTTTCGAGCTTTCCAAAGGGCTCCGTACGCATCGACGATCTTTTTCGGTTCCATTTCCATTGCTGCGACGAGCTTCCTCGCGCGTTCTCTCGACGTCTCCGTTTCCTTTGCAGAATATCCGCCCAGGGCCAGAGAATGGGTCAGATCCTCGAGCGCGGCCACCGAGTTATGGAGCTTTTCGTAAGCCAGGCTCCGCAGGAGGTACGATCTCGCTTTGCCCTCGAGGAGTCGGAGCTTGTCTCGAAATCCTAAAGCTGCGTTCAGGGCGAGCAGGGCTTGACGGTAGTCCCTCCTGGCCAAGTAGCGTTCCGACAACCGTTCGAGAGCCGCTACCATGCCTTGCTCGTCATTCGCGGCCTTCAGCCTCTGGATCTCGTTCAATTCCTTCTCGATGCTTTGCCTCCGGGCTGGTGCTCTGACCGGAAGCCCCCTGTCTACGCCTCTGGCGCTGAGCACTGAGCCTTGCGGGTGCGGCGAGTCACCGGCGGCCCCATCGCGACGGGTGTCCACTGAGGCTCCTCCCACGGGAGATCCCGGTTGCTCTCCCTTGGAGGGTTGGGTCTTGGCCCAGGTAATCGGGCCCTTCCCGATGTTTCCCCACTGATTGACCTGCGTGCCAGAGGTGCGTGGGTGATCCACTTTCTCCTCTTTGACGGACCGTGCGGAAGGGGGAGCTTGCCTGACTGGACGCGCGGGCGCGGCCGATTGAGCATCCCGAGGCTGCGCGGAGGGAACAGGTCTAAGTGCCTTAATGTCTGAGGTCTTCTCTGCTTCAGTCCGATCCTTCTTGATCGGGCCCGCTGTGATGTCGGTCACGAGCTCGTGGTATCCGGCCGAAGCCGCTCTTTGGAAAGCCTTAGTGCGGAGATCGGTCGCTTCGTCCATGCGTCCGGTCACCCGCTGGTTCTCGGACAGCTCCAGAGCCGCAAGAATCCATTCTTCCGTGGCCCCGATACGCGAGAAAACGTTCAGCGCTTCCCTGAAGTATGCTGTAGCCTTATGATGATCTCCCATACGCGTCAGGACCCGGGCTATCTCCAAATCGCTCCATCCGATCCCGTGGTAGTTTTTTCTTCGCCTCTCAAGATTTCGCGTATCCTCGAATCTGACAAGCGCCTTGTTAAACTCCGATTTGTCGAGGAAAGACAGCCCTTGCGCGAATATCTCAGCCGCTACAGGGGAGAGTTTGGATCGGCCCGTAATGCGGCTGGCAGCTTCCAAATCGCTGAGGGTCGCAATTTTTTTGCGTTCGGAGGGTTGTTCTTTGACCGCTCCGTTCGGTGAAGGCTCCTTCACCGCCGGCGGCTGTACCCGGCTCGGAGGTTGGGCTCTCACAATTACCCTGGCCCCGGAAGATCCGGCAGGCGAGGTTGTCGTGTACCTCGGTTGCGTTGCGGGCTGCTCTACTGGTTGTTGCGGCCGAGAGGCATTGGTGTTAGGGGCCCTGCTCAAGTCCCTTTGTGTTTCCAGGCGACCGATTTCGGCTTCTATAAACGTTGTCACTTCGTTGGTCCTCGCAAAACCGAGAGCCAGCCTGTGCATTTGCAGCGCCTTGTCTATGGAGCCCATCTTCTCCATGGAATTGGCCATGAACAGAAATACCTTGTGATCCGAGGGCCCCGAAGACAGTGCTTTCTTGAAAGATTGGACGGCTGCCTCATGGTCTCCTTTTGCC
>CAYZET010000134.1:0-12148 GCA_964477215.1 uncultured Syntrophaceae bacterium
AGAGGACGCCGCTGTCTTTCGGGACGAGCTCGTGGCCCTGCTGGTCAATCAGATGGCTTCTTTCAATAGCCCGGTCTGGTTCAATGTGGGAGTGGAGCCCTCTCCTCAGTGCTCCGCGTGCTTCATTCTCAGCGTTGACGACACGATGGAATCCATACTCCACTGGTATACCCAGGAAGGCATCATTTTCAAAGGGGGATCGGGATCGGGCGTCAACCTTTCCCGTTTGAGGTCGGCCAGCGAGGCGCTGGCAGGCGGTGGGACCGCGTCTGGTCCTGTTTCTTTCATGAAAGCTGCGGACGCTTCCGCTGGGGTGATCAAGTCGGGAGGGAAGACTCGTCGAGCAGCTAAGATGGCCATTCTGAATATGGATCACCCGGACATTCTTCAGTTCATCCGATCCAAGGCCATAGAGGAGAAGAAGGCCCAGATTCTTATTGCGGCCGGCTACGACTCCGCTATCGGAGGCGAGGCCTACGGGACGGTAGCGTTTCAGAATTCCAATCATTCGGTCCGAGTGCCTGATGAATTTATGGTTGCCGAGAAACAGGATGGGGAGTGGACCACCAAGTTTGTTCTGAGCGGGGATACAGCGGAGGTGTACCGTGCGCGAAGCCTCTTGAGGGAGATAGCTGAAGCAGCACATGCGTGCGGCGATCCAGGTATCCAGTTCGATTCCACTATCAACCGCTGGCATACGTGCCCGAACACTGCGCCGATCCGCGCCTCAAACCCATGCTCCGAGTACCTCCACGTGGATGATTCGGCCTGCAATCTCGCCTCCTTGAAGCTCACCGCATTCATGGATGGTGCGGACGGTTTCCGCGTTGACGCGTTCCGTCAGGCCGTGGACGTGATGATTACGGCGCAGGACATACTCGTGGACAACGCATCCTATCCGACACCGGCCATTACCCGAAACTCGAGAGACATGCGTGCGCTCGGATTGGGCTATGCCGACCTGGGTGCCCTTCTCATGGCGTTCGCCCTGCCCTATGACTCAGATCCCGCCCGAGCCTGGGCTTCAACCATCACTGCCATCATGACAGGAGAAGCTTATCTGCAATCTGCCCGTATCGCCGCAGCTCGGGGCCCATTTGCGGAGTTCGAGAAGAATCGGGAACCGATGCTCGGGGTCATCAAGGCGCATCGCAGTCATGTGGCCCGAATCTCCGCGGCTCATGTTCCACCGGCGATCGTGTCCGAGGCGGAGGAAATCTGGAACAGGGTCTTGGAAATGGGAGAGAAATACGGGTACGCGAACTGTCAGGTGACCGTGATAGCACCTACCGGCACCGTGGCATTCATGTTGGATTGTGATACTACGGGTATAGAACCGGAGATGGCTCTGGTCAAGTATAAGAACCTTGCGGGTGGCGGACAATTCAAGATCGTCAATCGGACCGTGGCCCGAGCCCTGGAGCACCTCGGATATCCGCCGGTGGTGACTCGTCACATCCTGGCCAAGATTGAGGAGACAGGTACCATTGAAGGAATTCCGGAGGTCGACCCCCAGCATCTTCCCGTGTTTGATTGCTCGTTCAAACCCGTGGCAGGAAAGCGGCTTATCAGCCCGGAGGGCCACGTGAGGATGATGGCCGCTGTGCAACCGTTCATCTCCGGTGGGATCTCCAAGACCGTCAACCTTCCCAACGATTCAACCGTAGACCAAATAGCCGAAATCTTTCGCCAGGCGTGGAGATTGGGCCTGAAAGCCATCTCCGTGTATCGTGACGGCTGCAAAGCCGTACAGCCGTTAGGTCTTGAAGCCTCCCGACAAGCTGCCCCTTTGAAACCGATCCGGCGCCGCCTTCCCGTGGATTGCAAGAGCGTGCGTCACAAGTTCGAAATTGCGGGGCAAAAGGGATACATCCATACGGGCTTTTACGAAGATGGAAAAGTGGGGGAGATCTTCATCCGGATGGCCAAGGAGGGTAGCACGGTTTCGGGCTTGATGGACACGATCGCCACTCTGACTTCCATTGCTCTCCAGTACGGCGTCCCTCTCGAGGCGCTGGTGAGTAAATTCAGCCACGTCAGATTCGAGCCTGCCGGCTTCACCACCAACCCGGAGATTCCGATAGCCAAATCCCTCACGGACTACATATTCCGATATCTTGGTTCCCGCTTCCTGTCCAAAGAGCAACAAGTGGCTGCAGGCCTGCTTCCTGCGGGGGAGACAGATCAGAGAGACCTTGACGCACTGGGGACCTCTGTTTCTGGAAGAGCAACGCAATCCGAATTCGCATTCAATGTGCAGTCCGATGCCCCGGCCTGCCAGGACTTTGGAGCAATTATGGTAAGGAGCGGCTCGTGCTACGAGTGTCTGAATTGTGGCGCCACGAACGGTTGTTCGTGAGTAGGGCAAGCAGACCAAAATTGTACCCCATCGGGGAAGAGGACTGAACCAAGAACCATTGCCGGAGGGAGGTGTGAGAGTTTACCCTGTGGTTTGATCCACGATGCCAGAGGGCGCTCCAGAACCTCATCGGGTGGCACGGTTGCAGAGGGCGGATCTCGAACCGCCCCTCCAAATTGTCGCGGCCGGTGCACCTTTTAACGAGAAAGTTGTCCTCCGGACATGTCCAACCCCGTACAGTCCCTGAGACAGATCAGAGTCGGGTCAGAGCCTTTTGGCTTCCTCCTCGAACGATCGGGGCACCTCCCGTGGATGCTGCCATACATCTATCAGATAATCTTTTGCGTCAACGAAGAACGCCGCTTGCTCCTCAACGACCTTCTCCGCCTGATGAGAATCCATGTCCCATGTCTCATTGATAAATGAAGCAACCCGACCATAGTACAGCGGCGTCATGAGGTCGACCAGGGTCCTCTGGTTAGCGTGCCAGTGGTGGAAGGTCGCGGCAAGCTCGTAGAGTGTGCGCACCCACGTGTCAGTAGGTAGCCGGAACCGAGATTCGTCCATCTCGGCAGCCACTCTGATCGCGTCAAAGCAGTCAGGACAGAAGATCTCTTTCCAGAGGGATCCGAAATGCTTGAGCCCGAACTTGAAGCCGCTGACAAGCTTGTGCACATTGACATCTATCGGCTCTGGCTCATCGGGGCTCGGTTCTCCGAAGACTGGGACATCTTCCGCTCCTGAGACAGTTTTCCACACGTCCTCGGTTTCTTCCATCAAGGTGAAAAGGGTATACACCACTTGCCGGAACATGGGCCCCAAATGGGTCGACGGGTCCTTCGCGTCGTGGATCTTGCGGCCGAGGTGGGCCTGACAAATGCGGAAGTCGTTGATGATTGCGGTAACTGTCAGCCAAATGTCTATGCCGAACCGGGCCACATCCGTTTCCCAGACGTCGTGCTGGACATAAAAATCGACCAGACGTTTGCTAAAGGCAAAATCTCCTCCTATGGGCTGGCGGATGTTTTTCCCGAAGACTGCCTGGCACAGATTGTATACGATGTTATTCGTGATGGTTCCGTCATACTTATATCGAGTGTAAATGGGGGCCACACAGTCGTACCCGCTTTCTATTACGGGATCCAGAAGCATCTTCACCCACCGGTTCGTAATGCTTCGCAAGTCCGAGTCCACCACCATACAGGCCTTTGCTCCCAGCACGTGCGCAGATTCGAATATCATTCTCAGTGCTGTGCCCTTGCCCCCGGGGCCTCGATAGATGGACACAATCTTCTCTTGCCACGGTTTGAGCTGGAACTCTTTGGAAACGTCCCTGGAGTCGTCCGTCGACCCACCGTCGGAGATTATGATGACGGATCTCAAGTGACGGTAGTAATCATTCAATCCGTGTGAGACCATCCGAATGACGTGAGTGATCGTTTTTTCATTGTTAAGGCAGGGTATGCCTACTACCAGATCAGCCCGTTCCATCTCCTCCAGTCGTTTGATGACGTACGGCCTCAAGCTACTGCTGTATTTCAAAGCTCAACTCCTTAAAGCGACGATCCGGTGGAACCGGAGCCAGGTGGCTGAATCACACCGGAATCAAGAAATGCCTGATAAATTTTCTCGTGCCACGCATCGCTGACACGATCCTCTCACCCGTTGGGTAATGATAGCGTTTTCGGTATCGAGAGTCTACGGGTGAGGATCCCTCGTCAGACTTGTAGGGGCCTTCGAATGAAACATAGCCGCCCGGTGCTTTTCCCGCAGCCGATTCCTGTGAGCGCCCTCCCGGGAAACTTCCTCCAGGAGCACTATGGGACGGCCTGTTCACGAATCTTTTGTAGCCAAGGGGGGTGTACGCTATAGTGGAACGCACTAAGAGTACCGGCTGGTGTGAAGCCGCAATTTGGACGGCGAGCATCCAGCGAGAAAGGAGGTCAGCACTCCACTATCAGGCTCGCCACAGCTCGGAAGCATTCCAGCGCATTTCTGGCAAGAGGATCCAAGCCTTCAGGGCGTCCCAAAGGAAGGCTCTCCGAATCTCGACGGAGGGGCTGCTGCCATTTTCCAGTGCGCAACGGTCCGTCATAGGGTCCCCAGAAAATGTCCTTTCAGAAAGGGGTTCTGCAATGAGCGATTTTCTCCAGACTGGCTATGTCAGCACCTTGCATCTGCTGAGAGAGCGTGATCCAGCGTCGATCGAAGGGGAGTTGGAAGAGCATTCCAAACGGCGCCCGGTTGCGTTAGTCCTTCCTTCACTCATAACCGAGATGGACGCGCCCGCATTGGGTCGTATCATTGACGTTCTGCGGACCGTCGATTACCTGAAAGAAATTGTCGTGACCCTGGGACCGGCGACGAGAGACGACTTTGTCCGAGCATGTCGGTATTTTGCACCGTTGAAGAAGGAAGGGCGGATCGTTCGGATCATATGGAACGACGGAGATCGCCTGACCTCGCTCTTTTCCGCGATTCAGGATACAGCTCTGTCCATTGGACCGCACGGCAAAGGGCGGAGCGCATGGGTTGCATACGGATACGTGATCGGACGGGGGGATTGCCATGTGATAGCACTCCACGATTGCGACATTGTGTCCTATGACAGGAATCTGCTTAATCGTCTCGTGTATCCCACGGTGGTTCCGGAGCTGGATTATGAGTTCTGCAAGGGCTACTACAGTCGTGTTACGGACCGGATGCACGGCCGAGTCACCAGATTGCTCGTCGCACCTCTTATCCGAGCGCTGATCAAGATCCTCGGCAACATGCCGATCCTTGACTATTATCGCTCATTTCGTTATCCACTATCCGGGGAATTCTCGATGATCGCGGACCTCGCCCGGGTAAACCGAATTCCGGCCGACTGGGGACTCGAGGTCGGCGTCTTGGCCGAGATCTTTCGGAACTGCTCCATAAACCGCGTTTGTCAGGTAGAGCTCTGCCAAAATTACGAGCACAAACATCAAGCCCTTTCTCTCGAAGACCCGGACAGCGGCCTCAACAAGATGTCCATTGACATCTGCAAGACACTGTTTCGAGTCATATGCTCCTATGGAGTAGTCCTCGGCTATGGTTTCTTCGGTACGCTGCGAACAACTTTTCTGAAGGAAGCACAGGACATTTCCTCGATGTACCATGATGACGCCCGGATAAACGGTCTTGTGTACGATCGTCATGAGGAAGCCACTGCCATAGAGATGTTTGCCGAGGCCATCAGGATCGCCGCCGAAGTCATCCGTGAGAATCCCCTCGGGCCGCCTTTGATTCCCAACTGGAACCGTGTCTTTTCTGCAATTCCTGAGATGGGTCGCATGCTTGTGGAAGCGGTGGACGAGGACAATGAAGGATTTTTCTGTTGAGTAAGCGGACCATTTGTCCCGAGAAAGGTGTCGTTGGACTCCGCGCGATCTTTACTCAGGAACGAAGACATGGTACAAATAATGCATAGTAGCGAGAAGGATGGATATGTACATTCCTGTCGTTAACGGGCTAGTCACGCGAGACTTCTTCAATCTGACGCACGGTACTTCAACCCTGGGACTTGGGATTCACACATGTCGGGCTCCCCTCGAGCTAGTCGTAGGACGGCAGGATAGCGAGTCTAGCCGGGCTCGCCGAGCAAGGGGGAAAAAACCATGGACGAGGCGCAAGTGTTCCAGGCTATCCTGAACAGCATTTCTGAAGGCGTCATGGCCCTGGACCGGGAATGGAAGATCTTTTCCTGGAATCTGGCAGCGGAGAGAATCACCGGGTTCCACAAGGAAGAGGTCCTCGGCAAGGAATGCGCCAAGATATTTCGGACTCCCCTCTGTCGTGAGGAGTGCCCCGTAGACAAGGCACTTTCGTGCGGTCATCCTCGCCGTGACGTGGAAGTCACGGTCCGAAACAAGAATAACCAGCTCGTCCGCCTCCTCGTCAATGCTACCCCCCTGTACGACGCGGACGGCAGCATTATCGGTGGGCTCGAGACATTTCGGGATATCTCCCAGAGCCGCTGGATGGAAGAGGAGCTCGAGAGTCAGTACGGATACAGGACGATCGTGGGAAGAAGTGAGGCCATCCAGAAGGTATTCGAGACAATGGCGAGTCTCCTGAGCACCGATACTACGGTCCTCGTGCAGGGAGAGTCGGGAACAGGGAAAGAGCTGATCGCCCGGGCGCTCCACTTCTATGGCGCACGAAAGAATCGCTCCTTTGTGGCTATCAATTGTTCAGCTCTGCCGGAGAGCATCCTTGAATCTGAGCTGTTCGGCCACGTGAAAGGAGCGTTTACTGGGGCTATCCGCGATCACGCGGGCAAGTTGGAGCTGGCCAACGAGGGAACGCTGTTCCTCGACGAGATCGGCGAGATAACCCCCGCAGTGCAGGTCAAGCTTCTGCGCGTCCTCGAAGAGCGGGAATTTCAGAGGGTTGGAGATAATCGCACCATCAAGATCGACACTCGCGTCATTGCAGCCACGAATAAGGATTTGTACAAGAAGGTTCTTGAAGGCTCCTTCCGGGACGACCTGTATTACAGGCTTAGCGTGTTTCCCATCCACTTGCCTCCACTGAGAGAGAGACGGGAAGACATACCATTGCTCGTCGGTCATTTCATTCAGAAATTCAACATCCAGATGGGGAAGAATATTCAGGGGATAACGGACGAGGTGCTGGAGCTCCTGGAGCAGTACACGTGGCCTGGCAACATAAGAGAGCTTGCAAACGCGATCGAGCACGCGTTTGTCCACGCCAAAGGAGCCCTGATTCACCCCCGGGATCTCCCGCAGACAGTTACGAGCCAGTGCGCTGCGCCACAGCCGCCAAAGGTCTCGTCGCGAGAGAAAGCCCTCGATCACTTGGAACGCCAGCTCATCCTCAAAGGGCTGGAGGACGCGCACTGGAACAAGAGCGATGCTGCAAGGCGGCTCCAGATGAGCCGCGCCACCCTGTGGAGGAAGATGCAGAAGTACAGCATCAGCCATTAGTTTCATCTGTGCAACATCGTTTCACTCCTGAGACGACCTTCGAAGAACCTCTCTCGGACTGCACTCGCGACTAGAAATACTGCCTACCTGTTTCGTTTCTGAACCGACAGACTTTGTTGAGAAGACATCGTTGTGGCAGTTCCCTCAGGTCTTGCCTGATCACCCGGCGAATGGCAATTACGGCCTGACCACAGACAGGATAACCAGCAGGACTTGCATGACGCAGGCGGGGCGCCCGTGGAAATTGCTCAATTGGCACGCGTATTGCTTTATCAATGGCAGCTAGGTACTCCCGACTGAACAGATCGGATCGGGCAACGTGAAGAGCAGGTATTCCTGAAAGCATTTGTGCGGTCGCCCCACGAAAGGAGGGCTGGTCATGCCGAAGAAAATTCTCATCATCGATGACGAGCCGGACGTTCTGGTTTTTTTGGGAACGCTCTTAAGGAAGAACGGCTACGAGGTTTGCGAAGCCTGCAACGGCGAGGAGGGGCTGCAGAAAATCGTTTCGGAGAAGCCGGACCTGGTGTGTCTCGATCTCCTCATGCCCGAGAAGACCGGTATCAAGATGTACCGAGAGCTGAAGAAAGACCAGAACTTGAAGAACGTGCCCGTTATCATGGTAACCGGATTTTCCACACCGGTAATCGGGTACATGGATTTCAAGAAATTCATCCACGAGCGGTCTATTCCACCTCCCGAGGGTTACATCGAGAAGCCCATAAACAAAGAGGAATTCTTAAAGGCCGTCAAGGAAGTCGTAGGAACATAATCGCCCAGGACGACTCGCCTGCACGGAAAGACGAGGTCCCCATGGGTTGGCTGAAGGAGAAGTTGACCAATCTGTCCAGGAGCCTTGCGTTCAAAATCGGGCTATGGGTAGGGGTCATCCTGCTGGGCTCCTACGTGATCTTCATCTACCTGGTCCTGGACATTCAGCAGGAGCTCTTTTTCGATCGGCTCGTCAGGGAGGCGGACAGATTCAGCACGTCCGTAATAAAGGCCACGCGATACAGCATGCTGCATGACGATCCCGAGGCTACACAGAACATAGTGAGCAACATGAGCACTGAAGCCCAGATATCATCAATCCGCATCTACAACCATGACGGTATCACTAAGTTCTCGAGCCACAAAGAGGATGTTGGTACCAGGGTCGATAAACAAGCTGAAGCATGTTTCGCCTGTCATTCAAAGGACGAGCCGTTCAGTCACGTGATGACGGACCATAGAACACGCGTGCACTCCCACGAAGGATACAGAGTTCTCGGAATCATCACGCCCATATACAACGAGCCCAGTTGCTACACCGCAGTATGCCATGTTCATCCTGCAAATCAGAAGGTGCTTGGCGTCTTGGACATAGGAATGTCCATGAAAGGATACGACGCGCACGTTCGCTCACTCGTGACAAAAATCGTGCTCCTCGGGTTGGGCACGTGCGCGGCGGTCCTCTTTACCATAGTGGCCATTATGGTGTTGCGGGTTCATCGGCCTGTAACCATGCTCAGGCAGGCCACCAAGATGATCGCTGCCGGAGATTTCACGTGCGACATTCCGATAACCTCGGAGGACGAAATCGGCCAATGCGCCCGGGGGTTTACGATCATGCGGGACCAGATCAGGAGACGAACTCAGGAGCTGGTCCGGAGCAGGTGGGAATATAAGAACCTGTTTGAGCAAGTCCCCTGTTTCATCTGTGTAATCAACAAAGACCTCCAGATAGTCCGCCAAAATACATGCATGCAGGATCGTTTCAAGGGAAGCATTGGCATGCATTGCTATGAGGTGTTCAAGAAGCGTACCGAGCAATGCGAGGATTGTCACGCTCTTGATACATTGACGAGAGGATCCTCGTGCAAGAAAGAGCATTGCGGCCTTACGGAATCGGGAGAGCAATCGAACTACGTAAGCTATACCACGCCTATTCTAGATGATAAGGGCAACATCATTTACGCCATGATTATTGCCGTCGATATCCAAGACCGGGTGAAGCTCGAGAAAGAGTTGATGGCGACCAAGGATTTCCAAACTAATCTGATCGACAACTCCATTCACGGAATCGTCGCGACGGATGAACACGGAAGGATCGCCATCTTCAACAGGGCCGCTGAGGTTCTCTTCGGATATACATCGGACGAGGTAATAGGGGATCCGAGCCTGGAGAAATACTTTCCACAGCAATTCGTCCAGCGTATAGTCGATTCATATCTCGGCAAAGAGACCGAGATCCCCCGCGTAATAGCACAAGAGACAACCATCCTCTCTGCAGAAGGGGAACAGATCCCAGTTCGATTCTCCGGGTTCATCCTTACCGAAAACGGAAGAACGTCCGGAAGCGTGGGCTTTTACCAGGATCTCAGAACCTACAAGAAATTGGAGCGGGAAAAGCAAGCCTCCGATCGATTGGCCGTTGTCGGGCAAACGGTAGCGGGCCTCGCGCACGGCATCAAAAATATTATCCAAGGACTGGAAGGGGGCGTCTTCGTTGTCCAGAGCGCCGTGGAAGACAACGACAAGGAGTTGCTGGACCGTGGCTGGGCCATGGTGCAGAAGAACATCGCACGCGTCAGCAGTCTAGTCCAGGACTTGCTCTCTTACGCCAAGGAAAGGCCTCCCCAATACGAGGAGACGGACGTCAACCTGCTTGCTGAAGAGGTTTGCGCCCTTTACGACATTCGCGCCCAAGAAAAGTCCATTGTCATTGAGCGTCAATTCGATAGCCAGGTGGGAGCCTTGTTCAAAACGTATTTGGATCAGAGGGGAATCCACACGTGTTTGTCGAACCTCGTCGCCAACTCCATTGACGCGTGCGAGCTGGATAAGAAGGACGTCCAGCACAAAATTGTCGTGAAGACGGGAATCGATGGGGAAGGAAACTTGGTTTTTGAGGTTTCCGACAATGGCATCGGTATGACCGACGAGGTGAAGAACAAGATCTTTTCGAGCTTCTTTTCTACCAAGGGGAGCAGGGGAACAGGTTTGGGCCTTCTCATTACGAGCAAGATCGTCATGGAGCATGGCGGCGAAATGGCGTTCGAGAGCGAGCCGGGCCAGGGGACGCGGTTTGTCCTCAAAATTCCGCAATCCTGGGCGTCAGACCCGGCTGGTGCGCCTCGGCCAGATGGCGAATCGTTTGTTAACGCTCAAGCGGTCGACAGCGATTCAGCAGACTCAAAGGTTTCGGCCTCCGAACTGATGTAGGAGGCACTTTACGTGAAGTAATGGTTTTCACACGAATCGGGGCACGGTGCCTCCGATTCTGACGCTGTGGGAGGTCAGAGTCGACCGGAAAGTAGTTGTCTCGGCCTCACAGGAGCCTACCCTCACAAACCCGATCAGATAGGTGCTGCATCGGAAGCACGCTTTCGGCCCGACAGGAGGATTCTCGATAGGTTCAGCCGGCACCGCGGGCTGTGCAGAGACCCGTTTGTGCCGCATCCAGAAGGAGAGCTGCAACCGAAAGCCTCACAAGAATGATTACGGCCCGGGAGTGGGAGAATGAACATGCATGTGAGCAGGATGGAGTGGGACACGGCAAACCGGCGGATCGCGCATCCGGTTAAGTGGCGAGAAATGTTTCGACAGGTACAGGAGCTCGTCGCAAGTCCTGACGGCGAGCGTGTCGCCGCGCTGGTTTGCACGGACGAAGAGACAATCGTTCCCTGTGTTAACGGAGAGACATGGACCAACACGTTCGAGAAAGCTTGGTCCCTTCAGTTCTCTCCAAACGGGGCTCTGGTCTGCATAGGCATGAACGAGGACGAATGGACCGTTGTTGTGGACGATGAGCCGTGGGAAGAGACGTACGACTACGTGTGGAACCTGCAATTCTCAGCCGATGGGACGGCAATAGCGGCAAACATTCGCACCTCCGCGGGATATGGCATCGCGCTGAACGGGCAGGCATGGGAGCAATCCTTCTTGGAGGCGCGAAGCTGCGAGCTCAGTCGAGATGGGCGAAACACTGCGGCCAATGTTCAGATGTCGCCTCTATCGGAAGGGGACGTGTGGGAATTCCAGAAAGGACTCTGGAGCCTGGCAGTGAATGGCAAAGCCTGGGATTCAACGTTTCTTAATGTGTGGGGGTGCTCCTTCAGCGATGACGGAGCCGCTGTCGCTGCCGAGGTTCGACTTTCTTCCCGTCGGCAGACCATTGCCGTGGACGGCCGGCCTTGGGGGGAAGATTTCAAGGCAGTGTGGAAGCCGGTGTTCTCACCCGGCAAACACGACGCCGTAGCACCTGGGCTCACTCAGGAAGGGTGGAAACTGCTCCGAAATGGGCAGCCCCTCTGGTCCAGGCCGTTCAACCAGATCTGGCATCAGACTTTCAGTCCCGACGGGAGCAGAATTGCTGCAGTAGTATCCCCTGATTTCGCGCGATGGACCGTGGCGGTGGACGGCTCACCGTGGTCCCTGACTGTTGGAGAAGCGGTTATGCCCCCGGTTTTCAGCCCGGACGGTCGCCGTGTGGCGGCCGCGATGAAAGATAACGGAAAGTGGACAATCGTGACCGATGGGAAGCCTTGGTCCGAAGAATTCGACATGGTTTGGGACCCCACCTTTAGCCCAGATGGATCGATGGTCCTTGCCAAGGCGGAAAGAGGCGGAAAACGGTTTCTCGTGGCTGATGGCAAGATCTCCACTCTTCCCTATGAGGAGCTCTGGCAGCCGGTATGCAGCCCGGACGGCTCCAAGGTAATGCTGCGAGCGATTGAAATGGGAATCTATTTCAAGAAAGTCGTCCCTGTGGGCGAATTGGCCCGCTGAGAGGAGGTGGCGCATGTACGAATTTGCAAGTGGTCCCCTTGTCTGG
>CAYZET010000135.1:0-12113 GCA_964477215.1 uncultured Syntrophaceae bacterium
TGCAATGAATTTGCCGTGGCGCAATAGGACCGGCCTCACGAGCAGGAAACCATACTTGAAATCCTTGCTCTCACGTTACGTTCCTCCTCGGATGGTGCACAGGCGGAAACAAGGTTTTGGTATCCCCTTGGCAGTGTGGCTCCGAAGAGGCCGGGGATTGGAACGCGTCAAGGATTTGTCAGCCGCGGATTCACCCCTCCGTCACGTGCTGGATCGGAAAAAGGTCAGCACATTGGTCGAGGATTTCCATGGGAATCCACGCCATGCTGATATGCTCTGGACCTTGTTGAGTCTGCGAGTGTGGATGGACCTGTTTTGCAGCAACGGGGCGGTCCGCGTATTGGCCGCGGCAATTGAGCGAGAGAGACTCGATGCTACGGAGTAGATGGAAGAACCCCGGGTCCAAACCGCGACTGGTTCACGTGGTCACTGTACCCATGACCCTGGAGTTTTTCCTCAGAGGCCAGATAACCTACGTGAAGGAGCGCGGGTTCGAAGTCATCGCGGTTTCTTCTCCGGGACGAGCCCTCGACCGCGTCCGGGAGAGGGACGGTATTGCAGTACATCCGGTTGCCATGACCCGACATATCTCGCCCCTTTCAGATCTGGCCTCTCTCATCCACCTCATTCTCCTGTTCAGAAAGCTGCGACCCACCATAGTCCACGCATCCACGGGGAAGGCTGGGCCGTTGGCCATGCTGGGCGCAACGCTCGCGAGGGTTCCGGTACGGATCTACGGCTTGCGGGGCATGATGGTGGACCGTCGGACAGGCCTGGCAGGGCTCGTCCTCAGAGTCATGGAGCACATATCGTGCAGACTGGCCGATCGAGTGATCGCAGTCAGCAGATCCGTGGCCGACGTCATCATCTCCGGAGGATATTGCGATCCGGACAAGCTCACAGTGCCAGCGCAAGGAAGCAGCAACGGAGTCGATGCCACGGGCCGATTCGATCCCCGGCTTCTGCCGCCACAATCCCGCGTCGATCTGAGAGCCCGGTATGCCATTCCAACTGAGGCATTCGTCATAGGCTTCATTGGACGAGTTGTAGCGGGTAAGGGAGTGAGAGAGCTTGAAGAGGCGTGGAGCCTTCTCTCAAGTACGCATAAGAGAGTGTTCCTCATGATTGTCGGCGAGGCGGAAGCACAGGATCCGGTTCCTGAAGAGGTCCTGCAGCGCTTGCGAAACGACCGAAGGGTCGTCTGGATAGACTACGTGCCGAACGAGGAAATGCCGCTCCTCTATTCTGCAATGGACCTGGTCGTGCTACCTTCTTATTCGGAAGGACTGCCCAACGTGCCACTGGAAGCCGCAGCAATGGAGCTTCCCGTTGTTGCCACTCGAGTGACGGGCTGCGTAGACGCAGTCCTGGATGGGGTGACCGGGGCTCTTGTCCCGCCTCGTGACGGCAGAGCTTTGGCCGAAGCAATAAACCGCTACGTCGAGGATGGCCGAGACCTGCAGCGAAGGCATGGGACGGCAGCGAGGATTCGCGTACTCCACGAATTCAAGCAGGAGTCGATCTGGGAAGCGATATACCGTGAGTACCTTGAAGTGCTCGAAGAAAAGGGACTGACCGCAGGAATACCACGGGACGCGGTAGAGGAGAGTGGAAAGACGTGAGAGTCATTCTCCGGGCCTCCCATCACGGGGCAGGATCTCAAAAAGAACGTCAGACACAGGCTCGATTGTGCGCGAAGGCTGCAGGACCGCTGAAGGAGCGTGTGCATGTTTCCTGAGTTGAGCGTGAAAACGGCTTCTGTAAACGCACGGACCAATATGTTGTCAATCGATGTAGAGTGCTGGCACCAGATCATAAGTCGTAAGCTCAGCGGTCGGGCAGCGCCGCCTCTGGACAAGTGCTACCAAATGACGCTCTCAGTGTTGACTCTGCTCAAAGAGACCGAAACCAAAGCCACCTTCTTCATTCTGGGTGACGTGGCCGAGACTTTTCCCGATCTCGTGCGGGAAATCGAGAAGGCCGGACATGAAGTTGGCACACACGGGTACTCGCACTCTCCCCTGACAAGGCTCACCCCCGATGAATTTCGTCGAGAAATCCGTCTTTCTTTGGGCACCTTAGAGCGGACGATCGAAACGCCGGTGCTGGGTTTTCGGGCTCCGGAGTTCAGCATCTCAGAAACCACGCTTTGGGCGCTGGACATTCTCGTGGAGTTCGGACTCCGGTATGATAGCTCCATTTTTCCCGCTGCCGGGCCCAGATACGGGATGGACGGCTTCCCTACCGGGGTAGTAGAAATCCTCCGCAAGAATGGTTCCCTCGTGGAGGTCCCCCTCTCCACGGTTCGAGTGTGGGGACGCAATGTTCCCGTGGCCGGCGGCAGCTATTTTCGGATTCTGCCCGCCAGCGTGGTGAAACGGGCGATACGCAGGGTCAATCGCGAAGGCCGGCCCTTCGTGCTGTACCTCCATCCGTACGAATTGGGAGAAGAGCCGTTGCTCTGCAGGGATCTACCAATAGAGGCACCCCCATTGGCGGCTTTCAAGACCGAGGTACGGTGGAATGTGTTGCGAGGGGGGATCCGGAGGAAGCTACGAGAAATACTAACGGAATTTAACTTCAGTACGATTCGCGAGGTGCTCGGAGATGCTCTCCAACCGTAACGATGTCAAGCGCTACTTCGACAGCGTCCCCCTTCAATGGGATTCGCTCTATTCTCGTGACCATTCTGTTCGCCATTTCTTCAACAGGGTTTTTCGTAGGGCCATGTTTGAGCGTTTCGAGCTCACGTTCGCTCACTGCGGAGAGATTTCAGGTATGTCGGTCCTGGACGTGGGCTGCGGCACCGGGCAGTATAGCATGGAATTCGCAAGGCGGGGGGCTGCTCGCGTTGTGGGCCTGGATTTCTCGTCATCTATGATAGACTTCTGCAGATCCGCGGCGGAACAAAGGGGGATTTCGCATAGGTGTGAATTCATATGCGACGATTTTGAAAGTCATCCCTTTCAAGACCATTTTGATATAGTGATCGCTATCGGCTTTTTTGATTACGTGGACCGGCCGGCAACAATTCTCCGGAAGGTGGCTGCCCTCACGAAGCGACGTTTCCTGGCAAGCTTTCCGTCAAACGGTTTTTTCTGGCGTTTCCACCGCTCTGTACGATACGCATGGATCAAGGGCTGCCCTGTTCACGAATATTCAGCCGAGTTGCTCGACAGCTTGTACAAAAGTGCCGGTTTTCCGTTCCATCGCCCCATTCGGCTCACTCGCGGAATCTTCATGGTAGCTGGTCAGGACGGACGAGCGAACGGGACAGGAGACGAATGACGAAATGGAGTTATGGAAGCGCGTGGAGACAACAAATCGTGACGATTGCTCAGGAGCGGATCCGAGGTGGAGAACATCTTCTCTTCGTCGGGGGCAGGGCAGCACAACCGCACCGTTGCGCTCCACCTCTCGCTCAGTCTCCCGAATACGCGTACTGGTCAAGAGAGCGGTAGACGTGACAGGCGCTACCACCGGGTTGGTTGCGACTTTGCCTTTGATGGCCGTCATTGCGTTGCTGATCCGCTGCACGATGGGGGCTCCGGTCTTGTTCCGCCAACGACGTCCAGGCCTGCACGGCAAGCCCTTCACTCTCGTAAAATTCCGCACGATGAGTGAAGACCGATCGCCTTCCGGCGAATTGTGTCCTGAAGAAATGAGGCTCACTCCCTTGGGGAAGTTCTTGCGGCGCACGAGTCTGGATGAGCTGCCTCAACTCTGGAACGTCTTGAGAGGTGAGCTTAGCCTGGTCGGTCCCAGGCCCCTGCTCATGCAATACCTTGACCGCTATTCTCGGGAGCAGATGCATCGTCACGATGTGAAGCCGGGTATAACTGGGTGGGCACAGGTAAATGGAAGAAACACGATAAGCTGGGAACAGAAGTTCTCGCTTGACGTGTGGTATGTCGACAACTGGTCAATTATGCTCGATTTCAGAATCCTGCTGATAACAATTGTCCGTGTTTTTTCGGGGAAAGGCGTTTCTCAGGATGGATGCGCAACCGCTAAAGAATTCATGGGAAATTGTGTGGGAGAAAATTCGGATATTCATCAGTGAATCAATTTGACATTCGAGCATAACAGCAGCACATCGGAAAACGTCCTTGAAAATCTTACCTTCTCAACGTATCATGTTGGCCAACAGTACTACGTACTGGCTTTGAATTGGTATGCTCCGAACGCAGCCGTATCGTTTGCGGACGAACAGTTCTCGACGGTAACTTGCAGGTGAGAGATCACCGCACAAGCTCGTTGAGGTGGACAACAAGTGAGATCCCAATGAGTGCCGATAATCATGATCTGGAACCTATCTCTCGTGCAAACAGAAGCTCCTCCGTTTCCTCCGCAGACAGAGGAGCGCAGGACATCGTTTACGATGTGAGCAAAATTTCGAGCTTCTATGACGTCCAGAGAGACGACCAGAAGTCGTTGTTGGACTATGCACGTGCCATCCTTAACCGGAAGTGGATCGTCATAATGGGGTTCATCCTGGGAGTCGGCATTGCTGCCTTCATCGCATATACTTCGCAGCCCTACTATATTTCCTCTGCTACCATTGAAATCAATCGGGTCCATCCCACAGTAACGGGAGCCAACGACATGTTCCTCATGTGGGGTCAGTCAGAGCTCTATTTTCAGAGTCAGATCGAGGCCTTGAAGAGTCGGGGCTTGGCCGAGAAATTCCTTGAGCGCATGGCAAAGAAAGAAGCAGGTCGGGCTGACAAGGAGTCCGCCACGCAAGCCTCGGGCACATCTGCTCCCGCAAGTGATAAGGCTGCTTCCAAGGCAGAGGAGAACAGGGCTGCTTCATTGAACGCCATCGTCGGAAGTGTAAAGGTGGAGCCTCTGAAAGGCACTCGGATGATAGAAGTCGAAATGGGGGCGTCTGAACCGGCGGTGGCACGGGATATGCTCAGTGCATACATCGAGACCTTTATCGAGCTGACGGATAGCAAACAGGAACAGCTTGGTGACAAAATGCGAAGCTGGCTCAGCCGAGAGCTAGTGGAGGCCGAAAATCGGCTGAAAGAATCGGAACGGGAGCTTCTGGAGTTTTCCAAAGAGCACGACATCGTGGTTGTGGGCAAGGCCCCCAACCCGAAGGTCGGAGAATTCGAGAAGGCCGGGCAGGAATGGCTCAAGTCTCAATCGAATCGACTCATGCTTGAAGAGCGGCGATACGAGAGGGAGAGAACCCTGCCTTCGGAACTGGGAGACAACTACCTGGAATCACTGAGGGCCAAGCTGGCTGCTTTGAGATCGGAATATACATCCATGGAGGCCATTTACTCTCCAGAATACTTTAAGATGGCCCTCTTGAAGAAGAAGATTTCCGCTATGGAACAGGCGATTGCGGAAATCGAGCAGAGCAGCTTGAGCTCTGCCCTCGGCGCGGCAAAGCGGAAGGAAGATGAATCCCGGCAGGCCTTTGAAAAGGCCAAAGGCGAGGCAATCGGGATGAACTCCGTGGCTGTCAAGTACAGCATTCTCAAGAAAGCGGTCGACGCCAACGAGAGCGTGTACCATATGCTGCTCCAACGGTCGAAGCAGGCCGAGCTCGATCACGGCATAGCGGGATGGCAGGTGTCGGTGACTAGTCCGCCCACCCTTCCTTTGACGCCCGTAAGACCCAAGAAGGCCAAGATAATGTTCACGGGGGCAATTCTTGGGCTCTTGGCCGGGATCGGTTTGGCTCTGAGCTTGAATTTGATCGACACGAGCGTTCAATCTGCACAGGACATTCAAGATCGTCTCAACCTACCCGTGTTAGGGGTAATCCCTGTGCTTGCCACCCCCAAGATGTCAATCAGCGACACTGACCTCCCCTTGAGACGGCCTGAATTCATGGCACATCGGTTCCCGTCGTCCCCCTTTACCGATGCAGTCAGAATAGTGCAAAACGCTGCTTCCGCTTTCTTGCCGCATGATTCAGGAGCGTCGGTAGTTGTAACCAGCGCACTGCCTCTGGAGGGAAAGACCCTCATGAGTGTAGTCATGGGCACAGTATTTGCGTCCGAACGGAAGAAAGCGCTTGTCATTGACGGGGATCTCCGGAGCCCCAGTGTACAGGACATCTTTCAGACACCCGCGAATGGCCTCGGACTCAGCGATCTTCTCACGGGAAAAGTGTCGAGGCTCAAGGAGACGATTCGTCAGTCCCATGTTCCGGGCCTGTATTACATTCCTGCCGGCACCCGCCCCGAGAACCCGGCGGCCCTTCTCAAGGATGCTCGCATTAGCGATATTGTCGAAGCGTGCAAGAAAGTGTTCGATGTGGTCATCATCGACGCTCCCCCGATTCTCGGTCTTGTGGACGCGAGAATCTGGGCGAGCCACGGGGACGGCATCATCATGATCTCTAAGGCTGGGCACACGCCCATTAGTTTTCTCCGCGAAGCACGGGATGCCGTGTACCAGTCTCGCGGGAGGCTGTTGGGAATAGTATTGAACATGGCTGACGCGAGAAAGGGATACGGACTGGACTACTATAACTCCAGGTATTACAACCGATACTATCACCGGTACTACCATAATGAGGGCCAGCCCAGGACGAACCGGCGCGCGAAGACTGTGGACCTGTAGAAACTTGCCCTCTGGCTTCCTTGGAGAGATTATAGCCTCACATCACGGATTTGACCCAACGCCGATATCATAGGCCCTAGTGCGGACTACTCCGCGACCGTCCTGCCCTTCTGCTAGCGCGCAGAGAAATTCTCGACAGCGTGCCTGAACGGGAACAACCGCGCGTTGCTGACTGTCTTCGATAGTTAGCAACAAGTAGTCCGCGTTCCTTCGGAGCCAGCTACTGTGGAAGCTGAGTTGTCGACCGAGAGGTCGCTTCCCTCCGTTACTTGGTGAGTCTAGCAATAAAAAGGTTTTCCTGACATAGAGGTAGACAATTATGTTCATGTTGTGGTAACATATCAACCAGCATGTCCCTATGAATCAAGGAAGTTTTAGTAATGAGCTCCAGAATCTGCGCCGCAGTCATTTTCGCATTGGCACTCCTCGGAGCCAGTTCCTTTCCGGTCCTGTCAGCAACACCTCAGGAGTATGTGCAGCGGGCTAGGATTGCGGAGAGGGTCGGTGATTACGGTAAAGCCGTGGACCTCTTAACGCGGGCAATCAAGTCCGGGGCGGCAGAGGCAGAGGTTTTCTTTCACCGAGGGCTTGCGTACGAGAAGCTTGGCAACCTCGAGGCCGCGATCGAGGATTACACCGAGGCACATCGAATCGATCCCAACATGTCCACAGCGCTCAATAATCGTGGCAGCGTACATTACAAGTTGGGCCTGTTCGACCAAGCTATTTCTGATTTTTCGGCGGCGATAGAGCTCAATCCATCCTATTCGCTGGCGTACTACAACCGAGGAAACGCCTATTACGGCAAGGGAGCGCTTGACAGGGCGATAGCGGATTTCTCGAAAGCCATAGACCTCGATCCTTCCGATCCCGACGCATACAACAATCGGGGGTGGGTCTATTTGCAGCAACAAAAACCCAACGTATCCATACGGGACTTCGATCGAGCGCTGCAGCTTAATCCCGAATACACCTTGGCCTATTACAACAGGGGAAACGCCCGCCTTAAGGCAGGCGACAATGACGGTTCGATCAGTGACTTCTCGAAGGCTATCGAGCTCAATCCTGAATACGCTCTCGCCTATTTTCAGAGAGGTAACGCTTACTTCAAGAAAGAGGACCTGGATAAGGCAGTTGAAGACTATAGTGCAGCGGTGCGAATAAATCCGCGATACGCCGACCTGTACAACAACCGGGGTTGGGCGTTCTTCAGGAAAGGAAACACGGTCCAGGGGCTGAGGGATATCTCCAAGGCAATTTCACTGGACCCCAAGTTGGCCAAGGCGTACGTGAATCGCGGGTGGATCCACAAGAGTCAAGGGGAGTGCCCGAGGGCAGTCCAGGACTTTGCGACCGCCATCGGTCTGGATCCTGACGATCCCGCGGTGTACAGCTATCGAGCCTCGTGCTTTCAAGAATTAGGCCGAGATCAAGATGCGTTGAGCGACCTCGAGCGAGCCGGCAGTCTGGATCCTGAGAACCCCGAGGTCTTGCTCTCACTGGGGGCTCTGAGGGAAAAATACGGGAATTTCCAGGGTGCTACAGACGCTTTCAGGAAACTCGTCAAGATCAGGCCGGAGGATGCCTCAGCGCATTACAATCTCGGGATCGCTCTGGGAAAGCAGGGGCTCTTTCGCGAAGCTGCCGTCGAGCTTACTCGGAGCATAGACCTTGATCCCTCGTTTCGGGATGCTCTCCTGAGAAGGGCCATTGTCTTCGAGTTCTTGGGATACTCGGAACGGGCCAGGAAGGATTTTGCTCGAGCCATGCAGTTGCCGGAGAGCTCTCCTACGCTGCTGACGATAAGACCGCCGGTAAACACCGCGCAACTGAAGCAGATGCTGGGCTCTCCGTGAGAGTCCCGCTGTGTCAAGATCCGCTGACCTCTCGCTGTTGTGGAACGTCCCGTGACGGAGGCGGGATTACGGCTTGTATGATAGAAAGCAGGAAGCTAGATTGACGTCAATTGGGTCCCTGGCGGTTGTTTTGACTCTTGCCGTAGCCCTGTCACAGCTTTGGCATGGCTCGGTGTTTGCCGCCGACAACACCAAAAACCTGTACGCGGAAGCGGTCGAGGCTCATTGGAAATGGAACCTCGATGAGGCCATCCGGCTGTACACTCGAGTCCTCGCTCTGGACCCCGATCATGCCAGGGCCTATTTCAATCGGGGGGTGGCCTATCGATCCAAAGGGGACATCGAACGCTCTCTGGAGGACTTCTCCCGCGCTCTAGACAGAGACCCCAAGATCGTCGACGCACTGTACGGGAGAGGGCTTATCTATCTTGAGAAGAAGCGCAACGACAAAGCAATTGATGATATGAATCAGGTGATAGCCTTGGACGCCGAACACGCTGGTGCGTACAGGGCAAGGGCTGAAGCCAACATTGGGCAAGGGAGCCATCAGGCAGCTATTGAGGACCTGAACAAAGCGTTGGCCCTCTATCCTCAGGACAGTGAAGCGTACTACCTCCGGGCTGTGGCCCATTTGGATGCCAAGGAATCGGACAAGGCATTGGCTGACCTGGACAAGGCTCTGGAGCTGAACCCGAAATACGGGGACGCCTGGCTCAAGCGTGGCAATCTGCTCTTCTCGCGCGGGAATGTTGCAGGCGCCATCCAGAACTATGACAAAGCCATCAATTTGGATGTCAAGAACATCGAGGCATTTAACAACAGAGGATGGGCTCACGCAGAAGCCGGCAATCTGGAGGGAGCTATCAAGGATCTCAGCCGTGCGGTCGAGCTGGATCCGAAGTTTGGCCTCGCGCGACTGAACAGGGCGGCAGTATACAGAAAGATGGACCGGAATGAGGAGGCCGTGGAAGATTACACGGAGCTCATACGGCTTCACGGGTCGGACGCGGCCACGCGATTGGCCCGGGGTGAGATTCTCATGGAGCTGAAAAGGCCGGAGCAGGCCATCGAGGACTTCAACCAGGCGCTTCAAGAGAGCCCGAACGATCCGATAATCCTTGGTTTGCGCGGGAGGGCGGAAGTCATGGCAGGTAGGTACCGCGAAGCCATAGCGGACCTGGATGCTGCCTTGCGGTCCAATGCCAACGATGCCAAGACCCTGTACGCTCGGGGACTGGCTTATGTCGAGCAGGGAGCCTTTCCGGCAGCCATTCGGGATTTCAAGGCCGCGATCGCGGCGGATGCGGACTCCTCTTCTGCAGATATCTATTACCAAATGGGAAGGGCATACTTGTTGAATCGGGATCTGGACAACGCTATCACCGCTTTCACGACGGTGATCAAGAAGCAGCCGTCTCACGGCCTTGCCTATGCTAACCGAGGGGTGGCTTACAAGGACAAGCAGCAATACAGTCGTGCCGCTGAAGATTTCCGCCATGCCCTTACGCTACTCAAACAGGAATCACGCGTAGCCCAGGTGCGCCGCCTCCTCAACGAGACTTTGAGCCTTTCCAAGAAAGCCTCGACTTTCACCTTCCCTTCCCCCTTTTCCGCAGGCCCTGATGAGATAGGGAGTGAGCCTGAGCCGAGAAGGTTCTGGTGAGCCGGATCCTCCCGTGTCGCCGGCCTGTGGCCGGTATCCTTGTCTTGAACTGGCCTTGAGGGATGGGCGTCATTGAAGCCCGCTCCTCCCCAGGGTATCGCGTTTGGACGACTGCCCTGATTCCCCTCACGATTCATCGCCATCCGGCTCCTAACTGTGGCCACTTCCTTCGCGACGCTTGCGGTCGTCCTCGGATCACGATACTATTTGCCGACAACTAATCTCGGAAGGCTCGAATCCATGAGTGTCAGTTGGGTGCCGATCAATACAATCCTCAAAATAGCTCCACGTGTCCTGGAAAACCCGAGGTACGCCAAGAACGTGGCCATGATCCAGGTGGACAAGTTCCTCCGCAACCTTTCTCAGGGCCCGAACGACGGGAAGGCGAACCGAATCAGGCAATGCAGCATTCGCATTACGGACGTGTGCAACCTCCGATGCCATACATGCGGCCAGTGGGGGGATCACGGATTCCTCCGCACCTGCTCGTTGGCGGATCTGAGAAAAGAGGAAGTGACGCCACAACGGTATATCGAGCTACTTCGCGATCTCGACAAGAACGGCCATCACCCGTCAGTGTACCTGTGGGGCGGTGAGCCAATGCTATACACCGGTTCGGTGGAGATCATAGAAGAGGCCGCACGTCTCGGGATGGATCCCAGCATCGCAACCAATGGAACGGGATTGGTTCGCCACGCGGAAAGACTGGTCGCGGCGCCCATGTTCGTGATTCAAATCTCTGTGGATGGGCCGGACGCGGAAGTACACAATTCGTGCAGGCCGGGCGCAAATCCTCGCGTAGACAATTTCAGCACCATTTGCTCGGCAATCGATCGCATCAACGAGCTGAGAAAGGCCGGGAAACAACGACTGCCTCTCGTTGCAGCCCTGACCACGATCAACCACCTGAACTACAACCGCCTCGTGGATATCTACGACGTTTTTCGTGACAAAGTGGATGTGTGTGTCTTCTACCTCGCCTGGTGGATAGACAAGGAATCGGCCGAACGGCACACCCAGGACTTCGAAAGACGATTCGGCTTCAAGCCCGAGAAACATCACGGATGGGTGGGGACCTGGACCCCACCAGACTACAATGTGCTGTCGAGCCAGTTGAAGCAGTTGAGTGCTCGGGCTGCAGACTTGTCCGGTCCCGCGGTGATCATCATGCCTCCCCTTACCTCCATGGAGGATCTGGAGCGCTATTACACAGACCACGATTGCCGATTCGGTTTCGATCGATGCGTTTCCATCTTCAGCGCGGTGGAGCTCAATTCGAACGGGGACATGTCCCCTTGTCGCGACTACCATGATTTTGTCGTGGGAAACGTGAAGGAAAAGACCATCACCGATCTCTGGAATTCGCCGCAGTACAGGACCTTTAGAAAGAGCCTGTCGGAAGAAGGCCTGATGCCTGTGTGCACGCGATGTTGCGGTCTCATGGGATATTGAGGGGTAGTCGCTCAACGCTTCCCTCTCTCACGTCGTAGTCTTCCTGAAGTGAGCAATGAGGAACCGCGCTGCAATGCCATTGAGGCACCCTGTAACTACTGAAGTCACCATGAGCAAAGGCAGCAGGACAAATATCCCCTCGTTTCTCACTATCAGGGCGTACGCAGTTACCAATTGTGCAACATTGTGAACCAAGGCACCGAGCACGCTCACCCCAACTTCTGAGAGAATCCCCCCGCAGAACCGGAATGCCAGGCCCATAATCAGAATCGAGCAGCACCCACCTGCAGCGGAGAGAAGAAACGCGGGAGACCCGAATAGACCGGTGACGAGCGACCCGAGGAATACACGAGCGATCGTCACAAAGACAGCGTCAGCGAATCCGAAAAGATAGAGGGTAGCAATCCCAATGATGTTGGCGAATCCGAATCTGAACCACACCACGGTGACAGGAAGGAACGCCTCCGCAGTGTGGATTACGGTAGCCAGCGCCAGAAGCAATGCGAGCCGCGCTGTCTTAGAGGCACTGGCGCTCATTTGCTCACCGCGTCCAG
>CAYZET010000136.1:0-1128 GCA_964477215.1 uncultured Syntrophaceae bacterium
CGAGAACAAAGCTCCGCCCGGCATAGGCAGCAGGCCTATCAGAGCCGGCAGAGAGGCTGCCGTGAAGCGGGGGCTCGGGGAGACGGCCTGGAATGCGGAAACAATTCTGGCCTGTTGCCCGCTCTTGGCCATCAGGTCGCTCAGTATGAGGATCAACGTAATTATCAGGGCAAGCCAAAGAGTTTGGGAACCGGTCGCTTCAACCCACACAACACGGAGAATGTCTCCGGGCGTGAGGCCCATCCAAGTTCCGACAAGGACGCTGCCACCGAAAAGGCAGCCTGCAAGGGGAACACGTTTGCTAAGGCCCAGAATGAGTCCGAAAGTCAGGAGTATCTTAACTAGCGCCGGTGCATTGAGAATGAACAAACCACTAACCCTCTGCCAATCCGCACTGCGGAATGGAAACAGTGCTAGAGAGGCTCTAAAAGGCCTCTCGAACGCGCTTTAGACGTGCTCGAATCAGGATGAGAGCGAATTCATAGGCCGCGACAATGGCGAGAGATCAGCTCCAGCCAGGTATCAATGGTCAGGTTGCACGCGTAGTGGTCTTCGGCGAGCGCTTCAGAGCCCCCTTCCTCGAACAAGACGTCCGGGCTCACGAGAACCACGGGCCAGCCAGGCACGTGATGTCGCGAGCGGCCTACCTCATTGACGCGATAGACCAGGAAAGTCTGCTCATCGCAAGAGACACGATACGTAACACCACCGTATTCGAGGGAGATCTGAGCACCGAGGATTCCCAATTGCTCGAACTTGCTGCGTATCCGCGAAAAAATGTGTCCCGGAGATAAGCCTGTCATGTGTCTGTCCCGGCTAATCGGATTGGCTCCTCTTCCGTGTTATGCGTCGAAAGAATCTGCCGATTTCTCAATCAGGAGATACCGCTATGGAGCCGCTCGGAACACGAGCCAGTTCGCGATAGCCCCCATTACGTTCCCGTTCGCAAAGCCTTGCCAAAGTGCGCCTCATACCTGGTCCAGAAATCTTCCTGCGTAAACCGATGACACTGGGTTCCTTGACATTCCACCCCGAAGCTCGCACAGACCGATCCCATCGCAGCGGCGTCCACCAGGTTCTTCCCCATGGCCAAACCCTTGATCAGTCCGGCCCTGAACGCGTCTCCCG
>CAYZET010000136.1:1138-12084 GCA_964477215.1 uncultured Syntrophaceae bacterium
GAACTGCGACTTCCCTTTCTCGCGTGCGCACCACGGATCCACGTTCCCCCAGTGTCGTGATCACCACTGGAGTGTGGTCGAGCATTTGCTCCCTTTTCACACCTATCGCACGGGAGACCAATTCGAGCTCGTAATCGTTGGAAATGAAGAGGTACGATCCAGTCAGCATCTCCATCATATGGTCCGAAGAGATCACGGGTACTTGCTGGCCGGGATCGAAAATATATGGAATATTGCGCTCCCGGTACACGCGCGAATAGGTAATCATATCATCTACATTTCCCGGTGCAATGATGGCCAGGGTGTCGTTTGGGTCACATCCGTCCACCTCGTACAAGCATTGATACTTCATCGCTCCAGGATTGAATCCGGTGATCTGATTGTCCGCCTTATCCGTGGTAATATATGCTCCTGCGGTAAACTCATCTGGAACGATGCGGATTCCTTCAACCGGGAGACCAAGACTGCGAAGCCACTGAAAATACCCCTCGAAGTCCTTGCCCGCACAGGCCAAGATAGTAGGACGTTCCCCAAGCAGGGCCAGGTTGTAGCTAATATTGCCCGCGGTTCCCCCGAATTGCTCTTTGATTCCATTAACCAGGAAGCAAACGTTCAATATATGAATCTTATCCGGCAG
This sequence comes from uncultured Syntrophaceae bacterium, assembly GCA_964477215.1. GTDB lineage: Bacteria > Desulfobacterota > Desulfomonilia > Desulfomonilales > Desulfomonilaceae > JBFMDN01. The sequence continues at coordinate 1,776 of CAYZET010000136.1, forward strand.
GATATGATCGGAGAATTTCTCTGGAAAATCCATAATCCTGTCATAGGCAAGTGAACCGGAAACGAAGATCTGCATCGGAATCCCCTCTCTTAACGCAGCCCTACTATGGTGACGAGCATAAGAGATAGACGAAAGCATGTCAAGAATGACGGGCTTCACCTCAGGGTGGGCGTCGAGTTGCGTTCAGGAAGGAAACAGAATAGACTTTTTCCGCAGCGGGGACAAATCTGTTTTTTGTCGCGACCTGTTCGTACCATGCCGCGACCTCTTGCGACGTGGCCGTCAATGCAGAAATAGGGGCGGGTGCAGATCCACCGCTCCAACTATTGCCGCGCAGCTCAAAGGGCCGCGCAATAATTCAGGATCGGAATGGGTATTGCCACTGACATCATCATGCTCATCGTTGCAGCGTTCTGCTGCGGCCTCTTGCTGCAGAGGCTCGGCCAACCGCTAATCCTCGGCTATATCGCTGCCGGAGTTATCCTGGGACCGCATACTGGAGGGTTCACAGTCTCGAACATTCACGAGATCGAGTTGCTGGCCGAAATCGGGATTGCTCTCCTTCTGTTTGCGCTGGGACTCGAATTTTCCCTCAAAGATCTTAAACCGGTCAAAGAAGTGGCTCTGATAGGGACACCCATCCAGATTGCCCTTACCGTGGCCCTGGGCTTCGGAATCGGACACTTCATGGGATGGGATTGGAAATCGTCGCTATGGCTGGGGGCCCTCATTTCGCTTTCGAGCACCATGGTGATTCTCAAGACATTGATGAATCAGGGATGGCTGGGGACCCTATCGAGCAAAGTGATGATCGGGATGCTCATTGTGCAGGATCTGGCTGTGATACCTATGATGGTCATGCTGCCTCAGCTCAACAATCCCGCCCTGGGTCTGTCAGTGCTCGGTCTTGCGGGATTGAAGGCCGCTGCCTTCATCGCGGCAATGGTCTTGCTTGGAACAAGGTTGTTGCCTCGGCTGATGGCCCAGATAGCCAAGCTCGGGTCAAGAGAGCTCTTCTTGCTCGCCATCACCGCTATTGGTTTAGGAGTGGGTTATGCGACCCATATGGTAGGCCTCTCCTTTGCTTTCGGTGCGTTTGTCGCGGGCATGGTTCTGAGCGAATCGGACTATGGCCACCAGGCCTTGAGTGACATTATTCCGCTTCGGGATCTTTTTGGGCTGTTGTTCTTTGCCTCGGTCGGGATGCTTTTGGATCCGGCCTTTCTCCTCGACAACCTCGGACAGGTGGCGATCCTGGTGCTAGCTGTGAGCATTGGCAAGGGAGTCATCTTCGCTTTCCTTGCCAAGGCCTTCAACTACGGTAATGTCATCCCTTTGGCGCTTGGCTTGGGGATGTTTCAAATTGGGGAGTTCTCTTTCGTCTTGGCTCGGGTGGGCGCGTCCACGAGGTCGATTGGTAGCGACCTGTATTCGCTGGTACTGAGCAGTGCAATCCTGACAATGATCCTCACACCTCTCATCTCTGGCCAGACTGCAAGAATCTACGCGTTTCGGAAACGCTGGTTCCGCCATGAACCACTTGAATCCTCGAACATGCCTGCTGGGGGATTGCACAACCACGTGGTCATCGCAGGGGGCGGCCGTGTAGGATTCCAAATAGCGCAGGTGCTCGCGCGGCTAGGTCTTCAATTTGTGATTATCGAGCTTGACCATCAACGGGTAGAACAAGCCAAAGAAGACGGAATGACTGTTGTTTATGGGGATGTTAGCCAGGAGATAGTCCTGGACGCGGCTGGAATCAAGGAGAGCTCTCTGCTTGTTATAACCACACCCGGGATTGTGGCATTGAGAACGACCGTTGCTCAGGCAAGGCGTCTGAATCCGCATATCGATATCGTCGCGAGAGCGTCCGGTCCGGATTCTTTTGACCTGTTGAAAGATTTGGGAGTTTCCGAGGTCGTGCTTCCGGAGTTCGAGGCGAGTCTCGAAATGACCCGTCAGGCGCTCCTACGCCTTGAGGTACCAGCGAACGAAGTTCACCGATACACCGACACTGTTCGCCAGGAGCTTTACGCGCACATGTTTAACAACGGAACCGATTATCGAATCCTTTCACAACTCCGTGGCGCGGAGCAACAATTCGACTTGCAGTGGATCCGTCTGGCTCCTGAGAGCCCTGTTGTCCACAAATCCATCGGCGAGATTGGGATCCGCAAGAAGACAGGGGCCTCTGTGGTAGGGGTCGTTCGAGAAGATAAACTAATACCAAATCCTGATGCTGATTTTGTCTTGCAGCCTCATGACCTGATCGCAGTCATCGGGAGTGATGACCACAGGAAGTCTTTTTGCCTCATGGCCTCAGCTCGTCCTTGTGACGAGGAGTGGAAGCGGAAATCCTCCGTTAACTTCTGACCTGCTCGAGGTCGTTGTATCTCCTCCTGCTACGGCAAGGAAGCCGCTGCGGGCTGAAGCAGCAATCCATCTGATTGCGGTACAGCCCGAAACGCGTCGCTATCGCCTCCCGACACGTTCAAGGACGAATGTCACGAAAGATTTCAAGCTCTTGCGTGCAGAATCTCCGGACCAGTAGAAATACAGGGGTTGGCGCAGGGGGTAGTCCTTCTCCTCAGCGGCCTGCAGGGATGGGATCAAAGCCGGAGATTGTTCGTCCTTCTTGAGCGCTAGAATTTTGACCAACCCTTTTCCGGCCCCAAACTGCGCGTCGGTGAGGCCCGCGTATCCGATGGCTCCGGGTTTCCTGTCGATCTCCTTCAGGATATCAAAATAGAGGTTTTTCACTACCGCATCACTGGAAAAATACCCCTCCCCCAGGATCTGTTGCCGGACAAAGGTTGTCGTCCCCGTGTGACCCTCGGAAGTGAGCACCACCACACGGTTGTCTGCCCCTCCCACCTGTGTCCAATTTTGGTATTCTCCGGAAAGCAACCGTGAAACCTGGTCGAATGTCAGTTCCCGCACGGGGTTTGCTCGATTGACCACGATCGCCACGGGCTCGTGTGACACCAGGACCTCTTCAGCTTTCGCTCCACAGACTGATATCTGCTGATTTTCTTTCAAGTGCATCTTCCGCGAAGCCATGACTATGTCGCAGGCCCTATCACAGTACGCATCGAACCCGGCAGCCGTTCCCCCTCCCGAGACAACGACCCGCACCCCGGAGGATTTCGTGAACTCTCGGCCGATCCGATCGCACATGTTCACCATGCTGTTGGCTCCCTTGAGCCTGATGATTTCCGTCGATTCCACCTGGGCCGGGCAGACTGCCACAAGAAGACTCGACGTCAGGAACAACAGACTCGTGGCCATGAGTACAGATTTCCGCATTGAGTCGCTCCTTTCCCCTGGTGAAGAGATTGGGGGGTCAGGTCTTGTTTCTTGACAAATCTATCATGACGATGGTCCGTGAATAGGCCACTGGCCCGGTCTAGAAAGAGCGTGCGAGTTTACGAGGTAAGAGGAAGTTCAATAAACAAGACCTGACCCCGGTATGCGGTATTATATTACCGCATAGTCACCGTCCCAAGCCAGAAAAATCTCAGAGCCCAAGGAAATTTCGGTCCCATGGATTGATCTTTGCGGTGAGCCAGTCTCCCTGTGGGATGCTCCCGCGGCATGGTATGGTATACTGGAAATTACAAGGCATCAGAGACGGCTGAAATGAGGGACGAAAACAAAACCCGAGAGCAGCTTATCAGCGAGCTCCGATTTCTGCGCAGCCAAATCCGACAAATGGAGGATCGCTTGGGCAGCCTGCATCAGTCTCGTCTCGGGGAACCGGGAACAGTCGAAGCCGGATCGGCATTGGATGACTTGAGCGAGCTTGCCTGGGATCCCTCGGATTTGAGCTTGCCCGTGGTGGAAGATACTGGGGCTGAGCTTGATCAGCCCAAATTTCTATCTCGGACCGACGCCTCTCCCCAGCACGTTGCTCCGGATGAGTCCTCCGTACCCATCACCGAATCGGGGAGCTTCGATCTCAGGTGGATCTCGCTGGCCTCATTCGGCAAGCTCCTTCACGCGGTTCCCATATCCATACTCCTGGTAGACATGTCCGGGCGCATCGTACTGGAAAACTACGGCTTCATGACCCTGTCAGGAGAGTTGTGGTCCGTGAGCGGCAAGTCCCTCTATTCGCTGTTTCCAAGCCCCAAAGAAGCCCGGCACGCCCGGTCTCTCGTGGAAACAGTACTGGAAAAGCGCACGGCGAAAGTGTGGGAAGGGTGCCTCCTCATCAATGGCAAGGAAGTCTGGAGCCGGACGCATTTTCGCGCGTTGCGCTTCGGCCGGGAGCGCACCGTGCTCGTACTCATCGAGGACCTCACCCCTGAAAAGCGAGAGGCTGCCCTCAATGCGAAATACAAGACCCTTGTCCACATGTTTCCCATAGGGATTGCTGAATTTGTTCTCCAGCCCCCGGCTGCCCTTTCATTGTCCGTCGATAAGCTGAGCTCCGCGGTGCTGGACGCGAAGTTCACCGGTGGAAACACTCAGTTCGCCCAGATGCACGGCTACGCGGATGTGAACAAGATGCGCGGATTATCCTGTAGAACCCTCATCGGCGCCACAGGCGTAAAGGTCTCTCGTCTCCAGCAGTGGGTAACTGAGAAATGTCCCATGCGGTGGACTGAATCGAACATAGTCGGACCTGATGGAACGGTGCAGTATTTCGAAACCATGATCGTGGGAAATCTTCGCGATGACACGCTCCGTGAATATTGGGTCATGCACCAGGATATTACCGACCATAAACGCGTTCAGGAAGAGCTCCTGGAGAAGATCCGAACTATCGATGAGCTGTACGAGCATGTTGTACAATCGGGAAAAGCAAAGGCAATATCCGAGCACACTGCAACGGTCGCGCATGAGCTGAGGCAGCCGCTGGCTATCATTGGCGGCTTCGCGAGAAGAGTGGCCAAAGAATGCCTCAGTTGCGATCATATTGAGAAACAGCCACCGGAAAAGTGGTTCGGAGTAATCATCAGGGAAGTTCAACGCCTCGAGAAGATCCTTGAAGGTCTCATAGATTTTTCCCGCAGGGAAGACATCCATCTCGTGAGACTCGATCCCAGTGAGCTCATAGCGGATGTTCTCACCATTTACGAGGAGCGCTTCAAAGAGAAAAACCTTCGGGTCGAATTCCATCATGGAAAAGAACCTGTCCAGATCCTGGTCGATTCGGAACGATTCCAGAGAGTGGTGAGAAACCTCATCGCGAACGCGGTGGAGGCATCCCCGGCCAATGAGCGAATTCTCATCGAAATCGGCGTGGCCAGCCCCAGTGACAAAGCGGTGAAGACTGGGGGGCTCTCTTCCACCTCCTATTTCGAGATAAAGATCCTCAACCGCGGAAAACCTGTTCCCCCCCACTACCTGGAAAAGATCTTCAACCCCTTCTTCACCACAAAGACCTTCGGCACAGGCCTCGGCTTAACCCTGTCCAAGAAAATCGTGGAAGACCACAATGGGCTGATCTCCGTGAAATCCGACGACGACGGAACCCAGCTAACCGTGTGGCTTCCCATGTCGGATGGTACTCGAGAAGAATCTCACAGCGCCCCCACGCCCCTTGACAACTCTGACGCTAAGCAGTGATCGGAACTGTTCGTCTCGTATGCGGAACGGCCCCTGGCGAGCAGCTTCAGAATCTTCGCCCCGGAGGGCGCACCAATAGTAGTCCCGTGGGCCGCGGGATTTTCAACCGAGGGGAAGGATGGTCGTGCATTTTCTGAAACGACCCTGACGGGCTCGACCAATGATCATGCCCTTAACTGTGTGCTACCAGAACAGCTTAGTATTTCAAGATGATACCAGCAGTATCGCGACACCGAGAGATCGGATTGACTATTTGTTCTAGTCACAGGAGATAACGCCCACTTTAGATCAGTGGACTGCATGCCCCAATTGTCACGGGAGGATGACCCATTTTTATGAAAAAAGACTTGACAACCAAATCGTATCCTACTAGAAGATGCCCACCTGCATCAGTCCTACCACATATTCCTTCCTCTGACTCCCGCCCAAGCGTCCCACCCGATGCCCCGGAGGGGGTCCCGCCTTTTGTACGGTCTATTTTCTGTAATGATATCACCATGAAAGAGGCAGTTCCTACAAAATTAAACACGCATCGCCGTAGCTGTAAAACCGATAGCGCTCAGCCACCGCAACTCGGTACGCGTTCAAGATCCTCTGCATGCCCCCGAACGCGCAAACCAGCATCAGGAGCGTAGATTCCGGCAAATGGAAGTTTGTGACCAGGCCCGTCACCACCTTGAAGTCGTATCCAGGAAAGATAAACAAATCGGTGACCTGGGTGCCCTTCCGAAATCCCCCCTCAGGGAGTGCAGCGGATTCTACCGCGCGTACCGATGTGGTCCCCACCGCTATGATCCGGCGCCCCTCCACTCGGGCCCGCTCCAATTCCTGAGCCGCAGCCTCGGGTATCTCATAGAGCTCCGATTCCATCTGGTGCCGCCGAATATCGGGCTCCCGCACAGGAATGAAAGTCCCGGGCCCTACGTGCAGGACGATTCGTGTGCTCCGGATGCCTCGGCTATCCAGCGCGGTCAGGAGGCTCTCTGTAAAATGGAGCCCTGCGGTCGGGGCTGCTACCGATCCGGGAACGCGGGCGAATACGGTCTGGTATCTGCTCCTCTCGGCTTGATCGTCCCTGCCGTTCGATCTGACGTACGGCGGGAGTGGAGCTCTTCCGTGGATCTCCAGGAAGCTCAGAAATTCATCTTCAGGCGCAGGAAAACCAATGACCGCTCGACCGGCAATGGGAATCGATTCCACGGTAAGCTCGGGCCCACTGTCCAGCGTGATCCGACCGCGGGGCTTGAGAGGCTTGCTGGACCGCACCATGCATGTCCGAAGGGTGCGATCACCACCGTTGAGCGAGGCGCGCTCCGCTGGCTGGAGCACGAGGAGCTCCACCCGTCCCCCAGTGGACTTGGTGGCATTCAGAGCAGCAGGAATCACGCGCGTCTCGTTGAGCACAAGGAGGTCAAATGGCATCAGCAGATCTGTCAGCTCGCTGAACCGGTGGTGCGACAGGGACCCAGAACCGCGATCGATCGCGAGCAACCGCGATTCATCTCGCACAGGACTGGGGCTCTGCCCGATCAATTCTTGAGGCAGGTCATAGTGATAACTCGACAGACTGTACGGGAGCACCTAAAATCCCCTTCTGGCAAAAAAAATGACCGCCAGGCCAAGGATTACGAGCATGCCCCCCATGATGCGAAGAGTGGTGTCCTCCTGCTCCCCCATGAGGCGCATGAGCTTCTTCATCTTGTCCGGAAATGAAAAGTAGGGCAATCCTTCGACAACCATCACCATGCCGATTACGCACAGGAGGAATTCCATTCAGGTGACCTCAATTGTTCCAAGGAGAGGCTCTCACGACGGATGGATGCCCGGTCTGGTGATTTCTCGCTCACTCTTGACAAGATCCCAGACCGCGAGAATGAGCAATCCCACGTATGCCGCCAGATAGACGACAAATGACCCTATAATCCCGAGGGCGTCTATGCCAATGGCGTATCCGAGCAACACGGGAGGAACCATCGCAAAAGCTGTGATTTTCAAAGCTTCTCCGTAAGATAGAGCCACCGAGTACGATCGGGCCCCGAAATAGGGAATCATTCCCAAAAGGAGAAGCTGGATCGTCTTGGAAAAACAGAAATAGCAGATGACCGCAACCCACATCCACCAGGTGACACTCGGAAGGTATCGGTCGGCCATGGCCTGGATTTCAAGGGAGTTGAGCGTAACGTCGGGCATGTTCTTGAGGGGGATGATCCGAATCTGTTCTTGATTCTTCGTCACCAGGGAGTCTCGAGTAAGAACTGCTCCTGCCTCTGCCGGTTTCAGGTAATTCAGCGCCTGTTTCACCCCCTCTTCCCTCGTGTCGAGCACGATAACAATCTCTTTGGCGCCGAGATCCACAGAGTACGGCGATTCTCCCTTGATGGAAGCCTTGCCATTCTGAATCCTGATTTCCGGAAGATACGCGTCGTACTTCTCCGCGATCTCGCGAATGAAGCCCTCGGTGCTCGGCACGATCACCCCCGTCACGGCCAGGGAGCTCACGGCAATACAGCCGGCCAGCACCAGAATGGCCACCACGACATGCGTCTTTGCAATCGATCTCGTCACTCCCATAAATCAGCTCCTGTTTCCCAGATCCGTACAATTTCGACACGGCTTCCCCATCCGGTTCGATCCCATTTTGAGCTTGTCGAGTCGCGGGATCCGTTCCTCCTATGCGGCTGGGCCAGGGACTACCTCACCCGAGGTGACCCGTTCCACATGCCCTCCGTCCTTTTCCAGCAGCAAAGCTCCCTGTGCATCGATTCCAAGCCCGATCCCTACGGTCCCTTCATGATGAAGCCACATGTTCTTGTGAAGCCACCGACGCTCCCAGGCAGGGGGAATGAAGCCGCAGCCTTCGACCTTTGCCCGTTCGTACAGGGAGCCAAAGCGCTGGATGAGATCCCGGGCCACCTGCTCGATGTTCGATTCCACGGCGGTACAGAGGTAAAGGGAGGTCGCCGGGGTCATGAGGTCTGACGGAAAGTCCGACTCGCGGCCATTCACGTTCAGTCCTATTCCAAGTATGAGAAACTCCACGGATCTGTCGACCAGCGTTGCTTCAGACAGAATCCCCGCGATTTTCTTGCCGCCTACCAGCACATCATTGGGCCATCTCAAGCCGATCCCAGACACGCCCCTCTCTTCGAGAGCGTCAGCCACTGCCATAGAGGCCAGCAGCCCCATGAGCGTCGCTTCCTCTGGGGCCATGGGCGGCCGCAGAATAATCGACAGCGCCACATTCCTCCCGGGGGGAGATATCCACGTCCGTCCCAGCCGGCCTCTGCCCCGGGTTTGGCGCAATGCCATGACCGCAGTGCCATCAGGCTCCCCGGCCATTGCCATGTCTCTCGCCAGGTCCTGTGTGGATCCCACTTCCTCAACTACGATCAAGCGTCCGGCCATGCATTGCGACTCCGCATTCTGGCGATTCCGCTGGACAGGAGGCTCACAGGAGGAATTGCCGTGAAACGTCCCCGCGGCCCCCTGGACAAACTCTATCCGATAAATCGCGGTTCCTGGCTCGTCATGCGCTCTTGAGGCTCCGCATCTTCGTCAATCCTTCGCCAAGCCCCGAAAGTTTCGCAGCCAGTTCCGCCTCCCGGTCTCGTTGCTTCTGGACCGCTTCCGGTTTGGCCTTGTTCAGGAAGGCATCGTTAGAGAGCTTTCTCCGGACTGCGTCATACTCTTTCTCAATCTTGCCCAGCTCCTTCTCGAGGCGGCTGATCTCGGCATCGGGATCCACCACCCCTTCCAGGGGCACGAACACCTTCATGTCTCCAACCACCGCGGTGGCTGCCATACGAGGAGGCTCCCGGTCAGAATCGTGAGGATGCACCGTCAGATTTCCCACTTTTCCCAGAGACCGCACCATCAGGGAGCTCCCCAGCACAAGCTCGCCCTCCTCCACGGATGAGGGGAACACTACCACATCCAGAGGCTTGCCCGGAGGCAGGTTCATTTCAGCCCTGATGTTTCGGACCGAGCTGATCAGCCCCATGAGCACGTTCATCTCCCGTTCGGTTTCACTGTCCAGGAGGGACTCGTCCACAACGGGATAGGGACCGCGAATGATCGTGTGGCCGTTGGAGGGTATCTTCGTCGCGATTTCTTCCGTGATGAAAGGTATGAACGGGTGAAGCATGCGCATCAGGGAATCGAGCACGTGTCGCAGCACAGCCGCTGACCTCGCAGCCTCAGGGGAGCCTGAATGGTTCAACGGAATCTTGGCCTGTTCGATGTACCAGTCACAAAATTCGTGCCAGGCAAAGTGGTACAGGGCTTGGGCCGCGTCGTTGAAACGATAGGATGTGATCGCGTCGTGGACTTCTCCTATGGTGCGATTGAGCCGCGAGAGGATCCACCGTTCCTCGAGGGAGAATGGGGCATGTGAATTCAGAGATGACTTCTCCTGGGAGTTTTCCAGATACGGGAGCGCAAACCGGGCAGCGTTCCATAGCTTGTTCATGAAATTGCGGTACCCCTCGATCCGCGATTCGGACAGGCGAATATCGCGTCCTTGCGCGGCCAGCGCTGCGAGTGTAAACCGGAAAGCATCGGTCCCGAACTTATCCATCACCATGAGAGGATCTATAACGTTGCCCAGGGACTTGCTCATCTTTTTGCCTTCCTCATCCCTGACCAGCGCGTGGATGTACACCTCGCGGAACGGCACGTCGTCCCTGAACTTCAGCCCCATCATCATCATGCGAGCTACCCAGAAGAAGAGGATGTC
>CAYZET010000137.1:0-12081 GCA_964477215.1 uncultured Syntrophaceae bacterium
CAACCGCAAGACCAGCGCCGTGCCGCGGCACAACGAGCTCGTGGAGCCCGTCGCACGGGCAAACCCGGACTTAGACAAGGCTGGTCTTATCCGTACGCTCATAGAACGAGAAAACCTGGGCAGCACAGGCATCGGCGGTGGTGTAGCAATTCCACACGGGAAGTTCGAAGGCCTCGATCACTTGGCAGCCTCGTTTGGAAGGAGTAGTGTGGGCGTCGAATTTGGGTCAATGGATAACAAGCCTGCCCATCTCTTCTTCCTGCTGGTAGCGCCCAAGAATTCTGCAGGAGATCATCTCAAGGCCTTGGCCCGAATTTCGCGCTTGTTCAAGGATCCTTTGCTCAAGAACAGCCTAAGACAGGCTCGGTCCGTAGAAGACATCTTTGCCCTCTTGAGGGAATATGACGAGCGTCTTCCCTGAGGGGTGGCGAGTTTTCAGGGTTTTGGAGAGATCCGGCCGCGACCTCTCCCCATGAGACGTGCTATCGAAGCCGTTCGAGCATCTCCTGTGGGTCGGTAGTCGGAACATCACAGCTAAAGTTCCTGCACACGTACGCTGTGGCCTTGCCTCCAATGCTTTTCTGCCCCGACGTGTACGGAGCGAGCGCTGTCATTTCCCCTTCCGTTCCTGGAGATCGGAATAGAACGACCTTGTTGGGTACGAACGGCCTCCTGAGCTCGGACAGCATCTCCCTGGTATCTTCCGAGTCGGGGTTTTCTGAGGCAATCACAATTTCATGAGACTGCCCGATACGGTATTCCAGCGCCGTGAGCATCATGGTAAACGCTGAAGGCAGTTGCCGCACATTGCCCGCAAACGCTCGGCCGATCCGATCGGCACGGCGCTCGAAATCCGGGTCTGCAGTGATCCGAGCTAGGCGCAGGAGGTTCAGGGCTGCTACCGAGTTTCCCGAAGGGGTGGCCCCGTCGTACACTTCTTTCTTACGCAAGATCAGCTCCTCCCCCTCGGAAGAAGTGAAATAGAATCCGCCGGCGAGGTCATCCCAGAAGAGCTGGATGAGCTGCGTATTCAGGCTCAGAGCGCTCTGGAGATATCGGATGTCGAAGGTGGCTTCGTAGAGCTCCAGAAGTCCCCAGATGAAGAATGCGTAATCGTCCGCGGTTGCCTTGATCCCGGCTTCACCATCTCTGTACCTGTGCAACAGACGGCCTTCATCATCGGACATGGTCAGGAGGACAAATTCGGCTGCCTTTCGAGCTGCCAGCACGTAATCGTGACGCTCGAACACCTGCGCGGCCTTGGCAAGTGCAGCTATCATGAGACCGTTCCAATCCGCGAGTATTTTGTCGTCCCTATGGGGACGGACCCGCCGCTCCCTCGCAGCGAAAATCTTTAGGCGGGCCACCTCCAGGAGGGCCGAGAGTGAGCTCTCGGAATAACCCAGCTCTCGGGCTATCACGTCCAGGTGACCAGGCCGGTACAGAATATTGCTCCCCGTCACGTCTCCCGTAGCTTCATCCCGGAAATTTCCCGCGGGTTGCACGCTGTACGCTGCGAAGACCGCTTCAGCTTCTTTCGGCTCAAGCACTTCTCTCATTTCTTGGAGGGTCCACACGTAGAATTTTCCCTCCTCTCCTTCACTGTCAGCGTCTTCAGCGGAGTAGAACCCGCCTTCCGGTGCCACCATGTCTCTGAGCACGTATTCGAGGATTTCCTGAGCCGTTTGGCCAAACAGCGGCTTGCCCGTTGCCTGAAAGGCTTCGGTGTAGGCCATAGTCAGAAGAGCCTGATCGTAGAGCATCTTTTCGAAGTGGGGCAGCATCCAGTACGCATCCGTGGAATAGCGATGAAAGCCGAACCCCACGTGGTCGTACACCCCGCCATCTCGCATGGCACTGAGCGTTTTCTCCACCATCCCCAAAGCGGTAGAAACGCCGGTTCGTTTCCAGTAGCGCAGAAGAAAGAACATGATGTGCGGCGTGGGGAACTTGGGTGCCTGAGAGAAGCCACCATGCTCCGCGTCAAAACGTTCGGCAAGCTGCTGAAAGGCCGTCTCCAGAACATCCTTTCCGAGAGCATCACCGGGCGCGTCATCCGGAACTTGCCGCAACGCGTTCATCACCTTTCCGGCGGATCGCAACACTTCTTCTCTCTGATTCTGCCACAGATCCTTTACCCGGCGGCTAAGGTCATCCATTCCTATTCTTCCGAATCGAGTGGTCCTCGGGAAATAGGTTCCTGCGAAAAACGGTCTCTTGTCCGGAGTCATAATGATATTAAGAGGCCAGCCCCCCCCACCCGTCATCAATTGGCACACTGTCATGTAAATGTGATCGATGTCGGGCCGTTCTTCTCTATCTACCTTGATGGAGACAAAGGTGTCGTTCATGAGGCCGGCTATCTCTTTGTCTTCAAACGATTCCCGCTCCATGACATGACACCAGTGGCAGGTGGAGTAGCCTATCGATAAGAAAATCGGTTTGTCCTCTCGTCTGGAGGCTTCAAAAGCCTCATCTCCCCACGCGTACCAGTCTACAGGGTTGTAGGCGTGCTGGAGTAAGTACGGACTTTTCTCGCGTATGAGCCGATTGGGCTCTTGGGAGCCCCCATGGGCCTGCGCTTCGGTTGTTTGAGTATTCCGTTCATCCATGACAGAGACTCCCGATCGGTTTGCTCGTCGATCTGAAAAAATGGCTTTTCCTTCTCAGCAGAGACAACGCTTCTCTCGTCTGACGGAATGCGTCCGGGTTCGATTGTCGTACCAAGAGTGTAGATCACAACGGCTGGGAGGCAACCCCCTTCGCTGAATGAGCAGCACGTGAAGGGATCTCGGGGGAGGGAGCGGCGGCAAGAAGACCTGGCAAGCCGCGCGTCTGGTCGTCAATCACTCGTAGCGCAATGCTTCGATGGGGTGAAGACGGGAGGCCTTGAAAGCGGGGTAAAATCCGAAAAACACTCCTACGGCAGCGGAAAAGACAATAGCAACCAACGCAGCATAAGGACTTATCAACGCCGGCCATCCACTGAGACGGGAAAAGACGAAAGCACCCCCAGCCCCGACGATTATACCAATGACTCCTCCTGAGACGGAGAGAACTACGGCTTCGATGAGGAATTGCGAGAGCACGTCGGCAGATCTGGCTCCCACAGCCATGCGGATGCCTATTTCACGAGTTCGTTCCGTCACGGAGACGAGCATAATATTCATGATCCCTATGCCGCCCACCAGCAAAGAAATCGCTGCGATGGCGCCCAAGAGGGTAGTCATGATGTTGAGAGTCTTTTGCGCAGAATCCAGGATCTCGGTGAGGTTGCGGACGGAGAAATCCTTTTCCCTGCCCTTTCCGATACGGTGTCTGCGAGTAAGGAGCTCGTCAACCTGCTGCTCAGCTTCAGAGATTACGGAGAGGCTCTTGGCCTGCACGAGAATGGCATTGACCTCTCCTGGAAACGGTGAACCGAATAGCCTGTATTGGGAGGTCTTGAGCGGGACGATTACGGTGTCGTCCTGATCCTCTCCCCGAGGGCTCTGCCCCTTAGGCTCGAGGACTCCGATGACAGTGACCGGAACATTTTGTATCCGGACTACCTTGCCGAGGGGATACGTATCGCCGAGGAGATTCTCTACAACCGTTTGGCCCAGTACAGCAACCTTCGAGCCGTGGCGCTCTTCGTCCAGGGTAAAATAGCGACCGTGGCGCAAAGTCCATTCTCTCACTTCAAAGTAGGGATGTGTCGTTCCTGTGATTCGGGTGCGCCAGTTCCTATTTCCGTACACGACCTGGGCAATTCCACTCCAAATGGGCGCAGCGTACTTTACTGCCGAAGATTCGGTCTGGATGGCTTCCGCGTCCGAAGCGGTCAGCGTGTGAACGGAGCCGGAGCCGAGTCGTGCTCCCCCCTGCGTCGTAGCGCCAGGAAACACGAGAATGAGGTTGCTGCCGATGGACCTGATCTGATCCCCAATGAGCTCGCGAGCCCCCGCCCCCACTGCTACCATGACGATTACCGCGGCCACCCCGATGACGATACCGAGCACCGTAAGGAGCGAACGCATCACATTCACTCGCAAGGTCTCCACAGCAATCTTGATTCCGTCAATGGGGGAGATCATCGCACGTGCTCTTTGCCCGCTCTTTCCACTTGTTGGTTTAGGCGTTGGCTTCTGCCATCTTCGGACGAGCCGCACCGAAAGGACTCGACCTTCTTGAAGCTGCTACGCTTTGACTGCTACCAGCCTCGATACGTTCCCGAAATCGCCGGCAACCTCTTCCGGAACAACGATCTCGAAGTCGGAGAAATAGGAGGACAGGGCCCCTTCCGCCACGAGATACGCCACGTTGAACCCAGGCTTCACGCTGGTGTGACGATGGTTGTATGTGGCATAGAAAAGGAGCCCACCAGCTTTCAGAGAGGCTTTGATTGCAGGGATCAGGGGTGGAGAAAAGAAATAGAAAACGAGCACAACGTCGTACAACTCTTCAGGGAGCGGATAATAATCCAGATCTGCGACGAACGGTCGCACGTCAGCGTCCATACGCCGCCCCTCGGCCAACAGCCGCGAGCAGGCTTCGAGACTGATGTCTACGGCGTCAACTCCGAGCCCTCTCTTTGCGAGAAAAATGGAATTCGCGCCGAGCCCGCACGCTAGATCCAACGCCCGTCCGGGTCTCAGGAGGTGTGCGTGCGCACAGAGGAATTCATCAGGAACGAGCAGATCCCTCTGATCCCTCTTGTATCGCGATTCCCATTTTTCTCGATCGCGTTTCACGACAGGGGGCTCACCAGCATTGAGTATTCCGGCAATCAGGCTCCGTCGAGCGTGTGATGCTCCTTCTCAATAAACCAAGATTCGGGGTTTTCGAAGTACATCTTCAGGTCGCTCAATGCAGCGTAGTGACCGCGCTCCTCTCGGAGCATGGCCTCGACAAACTCGCGCTCTAGTGGATCCGTAGCCTTTTCGAGGCTCTCCGCATAGAAGTTGACTGCCCCCTGCTCCATCTGTATTCCGATCATGAGCGCGTCCAGATCGCTCATTTCTGCCGTGATCTTGGGGCCCAGGGTCCGGACCCGTTCTTGCATCAGCTTGTGGAGATTTTCTACTTCTCCCTTATGGGCCTTCCATTCTGTCGTCCAGCCCGCCCCCCCCTGCAACCCGGAGTAGATGGTCTTGATCCGCTTCATGTGAATGCCCTCTTCGGCCATCAGCATGCGGTACATTTCTTTGCCGACTTCGCTGGCACAGACGGTAATAGCCTCCTTGTAGAAATCCCTGCTCTTCTCTTCTTTCTCAAGGGCTGCTGCCAGCATTTGAATACACCGGTCAATTCCCTCCGCCATCAGATCCTCCCTGATCTCTTTGTTTCGACCTCTGTGACGAATATCGCATTGTCTGTCATCGCCACAGGCGTTGCCAGTACAATCCGAGACGCGTTGCACTCTTTCTCTGGATCGTCCTATGGTCTATCACGCCTCTGATGTTGCAGGCGGATAAGCAAAAACGCGTTGCCCCAGCTCGCGGTCGATCATGAAAAGTCCACCACCCTGATTGCCGGCAAGCTTCAGGCTTTGAATCACTCCGTCAGCGGAGCTTTCTTCTTCTACCTGCTCTGCCACAAACCATTGAAGAAAATTATTGGCCGCATGGTCTCGCTCTTGAACGGCCAGGTCTACAAGGTCGTTGATCAAGCTCGTTACCTTCTGCTCGTGCCTGTAGGCCTCTTCAAATGCATGGACTGGTGAGTCCCAGGCGGTGGGCGGTCCCTCTATGGCCGTTAACCTGGCCGTGCCTCCGCGCTCGAAAAGGAAATCGTAGAACTTCATCGCGTGTACGATCTCTTCTTGTGCCTGACATCGCATCCAGTTGGCGAACCCCTTGAGATTAACGGATTCGAAATAGGCGGACATAGCGAGGTACAGGTAAGAAGAATAGAGCTCTGCGTTGATCTGTTTGTTAAAAGCGTCTTCAATTCTCTTGCTGATCATGATGCGCCCCCTTATACAATGCGGAGTGAGGTAGTACAGCTACTAACCGAAAACATTTCGCCGCATTTCAATCTTAGATGTAACCACTTCGGAAATGGTTCGCAAGCCCCGCATCGGCAAAGTCTCCTCCGGAGGATTGCCCGCAATTTTGCCATAAGCAGCGCAGAGGCATCGCTAGCGATTGGGTTGTTTTTACTGTTTTTTCTTGGTATGCTCCAGACCGTGCTGAGCGCTTGTGTTGCTTTGCATCCTGTTCAAGCAAAAAAAGGTTGTTGCTGTCCCGTACCTCTTTTCCTGTATTCTGAGCCGTCAACCTTTTTCAAAGAGCCAGAAAACGAGCGCAGCCTCGATTTCACCCAGCTACGGTGCGCGAACGATGGAAGGGACCAAACGCGTAATGATCGTTGACGATGACGAGAATAGCAGGCGCGTAATTCAGGCCTTTCTCGAATCGCTCGGTCACGAATTCGTTATTGCCCGGAACGGACTTGAAGCTCTTGAAATGGTCACGGCAGAAGTCGATCTTGTCCTCATGGATGTGGTCATGCCCGGAATGAGCGGGTTCGAGGCCGTACGGCGCATGCGTTCAGACCCCGTCAGCCGGGACGTTCCCATAATAATGGTCACCGCTCTTTCGGAGAGGAAGCATCGGATTGCTGCAGTGGAAGCGGGTGCGAACGACTTCATCTCGAAGCCTGTAGACAGACTGGAGCTGCAGGTTCGAATGGCTTCCCTGCTCAGAATGAGAGAGGCTCAACAAGAACTTCTCAGATCAAACGCAGAGCTTCGGCGGGAGATACAGATCCGTAGGCTGACGGAAGTGGCTCTCAGAGAAAGCGAGGCGAGGTTCAGGGACCTGTTCGAGCAGGCTTCCGACCTCATGTATATCCACGACATTCACGGCAAGTATCTGAGAGTAAACGCTGCAGTGGAGCAAATCCTGGGGTACACCCCCGAGGAATTCCTGAAGCTCAATTTTCGAGACATAGTTGCCCCAGAGCACCTGCCGGCGGTGGAGGAGCACTTTCGCAGAAAGGTTGACGGGGAGCTCGACAAGACCGGCCCTTACGAAGTTCTCGTTCTCAGTAAGAACGGCAACCTCGTGTGGCTCGAAGTCACCAGCCGTATAATCCGACGAGACGGCGAGCCGGTGGCAATCCAGGGCATCGGGAGAGATATAACCGAGCGAAAGAGAATCGAAGAAGACCTTCGGCAATCAGAAGCAAAGTACCGCACGATCTTTGAAAACTCTCCCCTTGGGCTGTTCCACTTTGACGCGGAGGGAACCATTACTGCGTGCAACGATAACTTCGTACAGATCATCGGATCATCGAGAGAAAAACTCATCGGGCTCAACACGTTGCGCGACCTGAAGGACCAGGTCATGATCGCGGCGATCAGCGAGGCCCTGTCCGGCCGAATCGGTCATTACGAAGGCTACTATTCATCGGTGACAGCCCAGAAAACCACACCTACCAAATGCGACTTCGGCCCCCTGATCAATGAAGATGGTTCGGTGATCGGAGGTATCGGGATCGTCGAAGACATTACAAGTCGCAAGAAAGCGGAAACTGCTCTTCGGCAGTCCGAGGAAAAGTATCGCACCATTCTCGAGACCATAGTGGACGGCTATTACGAGGTGGATCTCGAGGGACGCGTGATCCTCCTTAATGACGCAATGGAAGAAATACTGGGGCAATCCCGGGAGGACCTCATCGCCAGGGATTTCCGCACCTTTCTATACATGGACGACGTTGACGAGGTGTTTCAAGCTTTCAACACGGTTCAAATGACCGGGAGGCCGAACCCGGGCGTTTCCGGACGGATGGTGAGAAAGGACGGGAGTCAGAGGGATGTAACTATTTCTATTGCTCTCACACGCCACAGTCAGGGTGCTCCCAGCGGTTTTCGAGGCATCATTCGTGACATTACAGAGCGCAAGGCCCTCGAGGAGCAACTTCGCCAGGCAGCGAAAATGCAGGCCATAGGACAGTTGGCGGGAGGGATAGCACACGATTTCAACAATCTGCTCACCGCAATCATTGGCTACTGCGCCATCCTAATGCAACAGGCCCTCCCTGGCGATCCATACTTCGAAAAGATCGCACAGATAGACCGGGCGGCGAAACGGGCTGCTGCTCTCACCCAACAGTTGCTGGCATATGGTCGTAAACAGGTGTTAAACGCGAAGTATATGGATCTCAACGCAATAATACGAGATATCGGGACCATGCTTCGACGGATCATAGGCGAGACCATAGTCATTGAGACGTCCTTGGATCCTGAGCTCCGAATTGTTCATGCTGACCCCAGCCAGCTCGAGCAGATCATATTGAACCTTGCGGTAAACGCACGAGACGCCATGGCCGGAGGTGGGACCTTGCGGATCGAGACCTGGAATGCTCTCGTTGACAAATCTCATCCGGATCACGGCGCAGAGGTCCCCTCTGGTGACTACGTTGTCCTGACGGTTACCGACAATGGCACTGGTATGGACAGCCAGGTTCTCCCCCGGATTTTTGATCCGTTTTTCACTACAAAGGAGAAGGGGGTGGGTACTGGCCTTGGCCTCTCAACGGTCTATGGCATTGTAAAACAACACCAGGGTCACGTCACGGTCCGGAGCAAGCCGGGGATTGGCACCACTTTCAGGGTTTATCTACCGGCCTCAGATGCTGAACGGGCAGACCGTCACCACGCCCCTCTCGAGGAACAACCCGAGCCCACCGGGTCTGAGACCGTGCTTGTCGTAGAAGACGAGGAGGTCGTACGAGACCTGACCTGCGAGTCGCTGAGTCTTCTCGGCTATCGGCCACTCCCGTGCGCGCACCCGGCCGAAGCACTTGCGATCGCAAAGGATTACCAGGGCACCATCCACGTGCTGCTCACCGACGTGGTGCTCCCGCAAATGGACGGACGCAGCCTCTATAATGAGCTGATCAAACTCCATCCCAATGTGCAGGTGCTGTATATGTCAGGGTATACGGAAGATTTCATTGTCCACCGAGGGATTCTCGATCCAGAAGTAAGATTTCTTCAGAAACCTTTCACCGTGACACAATTGGCAAAGGGCATAGCCCAAGCCCTCGGAAAGAAGACGAAGCCCTTGGCCAGCCAACACCAGTAGCCACAACGGTCCTCCTCGAGATAGCGCTACCCCGGTACCTAAAGAATGGTCATGATAATGCTCTCGGCAGGAGCGCTCAAACGGGACGCCCCTGTGAGAGAGTTCCAGGCATGCTGCAATTGGGCGTCACGAAACAGAACCTCGTCAGCATTTTCACCGTGCACAGACTTCAGAAGCTCAAAAAGCCATTGCAGGTCCTTGGCATCCATAGAGCCCGGGACGGAAATGAGAAGCGGAGTGTCCGCTGTGGCAACCTCTTCTTCTTGCGGAAGCCCCATATCCCACACCAGGAGAGTAGCTGGAGCATAGCACTCCCTCATGCGCTCACGGGTCGACGAATCCCTGGGGTTGGAAACCAGGAGAACAAGCATTGGCGTAACCACCTCCCCTTCCTCCCTCAGCGGATGAAACGACAAATTTGCATATATGCCAGGCTGGCCAACAACATCGAGAATTCTCTGGAAGAACGTCGGAGCCGGAAGCTTTTCAAATTCGGTGACCACGGCTATCACGGTATGCGGATTCTCCCGTGCGAAGAGATCCAGCAGGGCAAGGGCCGATTGTTCCGCATCAGGACCTCCTCGACCCCTGAACCAGAAAGTGAAGGGGTCCGTTGCCAAGGGAAGGAGCGCCAAGAGCACATTCCTGCCGCGATCATGGAGCGGATCGACGATCCACTTCGTGACATGCTCCGCACGAGGCAGCTCCGTCATGACTCCAGCTCCGGAATCGACGAGAGACGGCAGAGGTACGTGATCGAGCTCCATTCCAAAGACGTCTTCACATTCCAGCAACGCGCCGCGAATCGCGTCAGGAGAAAAGGTGCTAGTCTCCAGGACGTGATATGGCGGTCTGGGCCGGTATTTCAACCCCAGTTGCGCAGCCCTGCTTCTGAAATCCGTTCCCGGCAGCACCGAGAGAACAAAGGGATGCACCACCGAATAGCAGCCCGTACGCCTGAGCCACTCGACCGTGTTCGAGAAGCCCTCAGGCGTGTCCCCCGGCAGACCGATGATAACGCCTGTGGTGACCTCAATGCCGACTTCCTTGAGAAGCGCTGTCCCCTGAGCCATTTTGCCCAAATCTTCCTCGCGACCTGCAATGCGCAGGGCCTCCTGGTTCGTGGTTTGGAGCCCCACCTCTACGCTGGCCGTGCCCGCCTCCTTGAGCAGCTCCACATCTTCCCGCGAGACAAGGTCCGCGCGGAGCTCGGTATGAAGCACCGGGGCATCGCCTGCTCGACGGGCAATCATGGATTTTAGAAGCTTCCTGAAGCCAGGCCTCGCGTTGAAGGTAGGATCCATGAGATAGATTTCTCGGACGCCAGATTCTGCGCTGTATGCAAAATCGAGCACCTGTTGAAGGGATTTCCACGGATGTGTCCTGACTCCCTGGAACGTCTTGTGGTAGTAACAGTAGCGACACCGGAACGGACAACCGCGGACAGTCTCCACGAACAAGGTTCCGTCCCGAGACGGTCCGATTGTCGCGTCGAGATAAGGATAGGTGATAGACGAGAGATCGAATGGTGCGGGCAGGGAAGCATTGAGCAGCATTTCCCCGCTGTGTGTCTTGAGGAATCCCCCTGCGACTCCTCGATCGGTCACACCATGAAGGAGGACCTGAAGCATCGCTCCGATCCGGGACTCTCCCTCACCGAAGACCCCCGCGTCAACGGCCGGGTGCCGGTGCACCCAATCATTGTCAGGCGTGACCTCAGGGCCCCCTACGAGAACCTTTGCCGCGGGAAAAGCCTTCTTGACCTCCGAAGCCACGAAGAGACTGCGCACCGCGTTCCAGACGTAAAGCGTCATGGCCACCACTGACGGCTCTTTCTCCACTACCGCTCGGATGATCCCCCTGTCCGCAGAAAGATCCATCTCGTCCGGGTCCAAAATATGAATCTCCGATGACCCGAGATCATGAGATTTCAGTGCAGCAGAGATAAAGCCTGCTGCCAGCGGAATGTTCGTCGGGGACTCGCGCAGGGAGAATCGCGGGGGAGGAAGCTGCACGAATACCACTCCTCCACGGCGTGAGCCGAGGGGTTTCGAGTGTCTCAACGATCCGCGGGACTTGGATAGGGGCATCTAACGCAGACAATGTCCCGCTGCAGCTCACGTCCCTGATTTCGAGCACAGGCAGATGCTCAGGTCGGAAAAGTGAGGCGGCGGAGCTGTTTGCAGGACAGTGAATCAATATCGGGTCTTGATCCCCGATGTCTCACGCTTCTCGGGGAATCGTGTCATTGGCTTCCCGGCTCCCTGGGATTGCATCGCCGGAGAGCCTATGCACTCACGGCCGATTGCACACCAGTACTTTTCTACCTTCTTTAAAGATTGCTTGAATTCTCTGCGATCCGAGGACATCCAAGACCTTTCCCGTCCCTAGCGTGGGATGTTCAATGAGCTCCCCGGCACGGTATGATTCCTTGATGTTGTACGGCCTCGGTATCAGATCCGGCGGGCTGTCCTTCATGATGGTGTTCCATTCGCCTGCTGCCCTTTCTGCAGTCCTGTCCACTGATTTCCGAGATCTCTCTCCGCCGCCACCGACCCGTATGGCTCGACGTTCGCTCTTCTGTTCTTTTTCGTATTTCGGCGGGATATAGCGATGATCGCCGCCGCACGTCAAGCAGTGAACTCTCTTGATTTCCTTTCCGACCACAGCAATCACTCGGTGATTCAAATTCATTCGGCAGCGGGTGCACCATGCTTCCACATCATCGCCCGGTCCCGTGTAGCCTCTAACCATGCATCCTCCGACAATTAGTCCTCGTTGGCGTGGCACACAAGCTTACCCATCCGCCCCGCAAAGTCAAGCCCGCCCTGCTGGGACGATCGCCATTGAAGCACGCCATTATGCAAGTGCCGCAGCAATTCCACCCCCAAAGCCGGCAATTGAGGAACGCCGGAAGAATGCGCATCGTATGGCTCTCCGAAAGAGATCGCGGATAAGCCCGTGCGATTCCCGTCTCGGTGACTTGGTAAACGGGAGGGCTGGCGCC
>CAYZET010000138.1:0-12077 GCA_964477215.1 uncultured Syntrophaceae bacterium
CAGGTGCGGCTTTAGCCGGGCTTGCTGGCTTCTTGATGAGCCCCATTTACTTTGTTTATCCGACTATGGGGATCGATGTTATTCTGCGCGCGTTCGTCGTCGTGATCGTGGGAGGTATGGGGAGCTTGCTTGGTGCTTTGGTAGCGAGCATTATGATCGGCGAAATAGAATCGTTGGCCTCTCTCTGGATTTCCCCCACATGGGCCGAAACCCTCGTTTTCATCGCACTGATCGTTACCATGGTCCTCAAACCGAGTGGTCTTTTTGGTAAAGCAGAAAGATAGCAAGGTGATCAATTTGGATTTCCATGACAAGAGATTGCAGCGCTTGTTGATTCACGGGGCTACTCTCGGGGTGGTTTGTATCATTCCCTTCTTCGTCCCCCCTTATTACCAGAAACTGGCTGTCGAGGCGCTTTTTCTGGCGGTTTTCGCTATGAGCCTAGATTTGATAATGGGATACGCGGGAATGGCGTCGTTCGGGCATGCCGCTTACTTTGGACTGGGGGGCTATACGCTGGGCTTTATTCTCAAATTCTTGACCCCCTCCGTTTGGCTAGCCCTTTTTGCAGCAGGGGTTGTAAGCGGCATGCTGGCCCTCTTTATTGGGGTAGTGTCAATCAGGGCGCGAGGAATCTACTTCGCGATCCTGACCTTGGCTTTTGCGGAGGTCTTGTACAGAGTAGTCTTTCACACCTATGCCCTCGGTGGGTCTGATGGCTTGGTAGGTATTCCCGTACCGTCATTAGACCTCGGGTTGTTTCAAGTGGACTTGAAACGGACGCTGCATTTCTATTACGTAGCAGTGGCATTCTGCTATATCTCGTACCTCGTCTGCTTTCGACTCGTTGAATCCCCGTTCGGACGGGTCCTTCAAGGGATTCGGGATAATGAAAATCGGGTAATGTTTCTGGGATATAATGTCAAGCAATACAAGGTAATCGTCTTCGTGATTTCGGGCATTTTCGCGGGTTTTAGCGGGGCTTTTTTCTCGCTCTTCAAGACATTTGCTGACACGGAGCAACTTCATTTTCTCTTGTCGGGAAAGGTCATAGTTATGACCTTGATCGGTGGGTTGGGTACGCTCGTGGGGCCGATGGTTGGTGCCGTGTTGCTGACGGTTGTGGAGACGATCGTTTCTTCCCATTTTCACGCGCATGCGATCATCATCGGGGCGACTTTTGTTCTGGTCGTCATCTTTTTGCCGAGAGGCGTTTTCGGACTCTTTTCGGACATACGGCACAGGAGATGATCCTTGTTTTTTGAAATCAGGCACTTGAGTAAGTCATTCGGCGCCCTTATGGCCGTTCAGGACCTGTCGTTATCCGTAGACGAGGGACAGATTGTATCGGTGATCGGTCCGAACGGGGCAGGCAAGACAACGATGTTCAACCTGGTTACCGGCGTGATCTCTCCGGACCGCGGAGACGTCTTCTTCAAGGATCAGCGGATTACCGGAATGTCCCCCCACAAGCTTTGCCACCTAGGCCTGGCGCGATCTTTCCAGATTACGAATATATTTCAGGGACTGTCGGTCTTTGAAAATATTCGGCTGGCGAGCCAAGGCAGGGTACGTGGATTTCATTTCTTTTCGTCCGCTGCTGGACTCGTCGAGCCTGCAACCGAGGCTGAGGAGGTACTGACCCTCTTGGGCCTTTGGCAGCACAAGGATGAGATAGCGGGAAACCTATCTCACGGCGATCAGCGATACCTTGAAATGGGAATCGCGCTCGCTGCCCGGCCTGGGATGATCCTTCTGGATGAGCCTACTGCCGGTATGACCCCGATGGAGACCCGTGCAACCATCGATTTGATCACTCGATTGAAGGGAAAGGTCACAATTCTCCTTATCGAGCACGATATTGACCTGGTGTTTGCCCTTTCCGATAGGATCATTGTAATGAACTACGGGAGCGTCCTAGCGCAAGGCCGGCCGGAGGAGGTCAAAGCGAACGAGGAGGCCCAGAAAGCATATTTCGGGGAAGAAATATGATGCTAGAGATTATTGACCTACATACCTTCTACGGCAGGAGCCATATCCTCCAAGGGGTCCAGCTCAAAGTCGACGGATCGGAGATCGTGTGCCTGCTGGGACGCAATGGGGTAGGCAAATCGACAACGCTAAAATCGATCATTGGATTGACGCCGCCTCGGCAAGGAAAAGTCATTTTTTGCGGGCAGGAGCTCCAAGGGAAGTACCCCCATGAGATATCCCGGTTCGGAATCAGTTACGTGCCCGAGGACCGCAGGGTGTTTCCTCTCTTGACGGTTAAGGAGAATCTCATTCTTGGGGCACAGAATGCTACTGTGAGCAGCGCCAGCCAGAAGAAGGCTAACCTGGCGAGGATTTATGAATACTTCCCCCTTCTCAAACAGCGAGAACAACAGAGAGGAAGCACCTTATCGGGCGGGCAGCAACAAATGCTCACCATTGCAAGAGGGTTGATGGGGAGCCCTCAACTAATGCTGCTGGATGAACCGTTCGAGGGATTGGCCCCATTGGTTATCAAAGAACTGATGGGAATTATCAGTCGGCTCTCCGAAAGGGAGACGACGACTATACTCCTGGTGGAGCAAAAGGCGCGATTGGCCTTGCAAATGGCACAGCGAGGATATGTCCTTGAAAAGGGCATTGTCAAGTGTGAGGGGTCAAGCGAGTATCTCTTGAATAGCTGTGAGGTGAGAGAGCGTTGCGGCCTGTAACGGTGGACAAGCATAAACATCCATGACTTCGAGGTCACAACGGACCATGAAAGTCGGCGGCATTACTGTGTTCGTAGCGCCGGCGTCTCGCCGGCAATCAAGGAACCTTCAGGCAAGAAGTGGTTGCAGGACATCCATTTTTCCATGTGTACCCCGCTGTCAGATTCAAAACAGCCCATCGCCTGTGCAAGTATATGATGCTCACTGTCTTCCTATGAAGTGGTTCAGCTCTTGAGTAGAATACCTTTGCGAAGAGTATCTGAGGGTCGCGGGAAATTATTCTACGGGTGGTTGGTAACAGGCGCTTCTGTCTGCATTACCTCGACCGCCTTCGGGGTACTGTACTCTTTTGGGGTTTTCTTCAAACCTTGGCTTTCCGAGTGGTCCGTTTCGCGGGCATTTCTTTCCGGTGTTTTTTCACTCGCGTTCCTCATGTACGGGATTGCCTCCTTTGTTATGGGATTCCTAACCGATCGGTACGGTCCTAGAAAAACACTGGCCGTCGGTGGTCTCATCATGGGCACAGGGTGCATTCTTACCGCGGCAATCGAAAATGCGTGGCTGACCTATTTGACGTGGGGAATCATGGTGGGTATCGGCGTGGGGACAGGATATGCCCCAACAGCGACTACCGTCTCCAAATGGTTTGTGAAACAGAAGGGGTTGGCCATGGGGATCGTCGTTTCCGGCTTGGGACTGGGAACATTGGCTTTTGCCCCTTTATCTGGACTCCTCATCGATTGGCTGGGGTGGCGCTGCGCATCTCTGTTTCTCGGGCTGATCATATGGACGGTGTACCTGGGCGGGGCCCTCGTGATCCGTCGAGACCCGCAGGAGCTCGGACTGGAGCCATTGGGAGCACGCTCACCTGCGGCGAGCTCGGCATCTGAGGAAGGAAAGGGAACCTCGAAGGCCTCGCTTTCCATCGTGCAGCCTCAGTCGGTCAGTTTGCCCCAAGCGATCAGAGACAGAAAACTCTGGATGCTCTTTGCCATTCACGGCTTCTGGGTACTGGGCATGGCTATCCCGTTAGTTCATTTAGTTCCTTACGCGACCGACATCGGTTCGACAGCAAAGAACGCTGCCCTGATGCAAGCGATGTTGGGGGGCATGAGCGTTTTAGGACGCGTAGCTCTGGGAGTTTTCACGGAGCGTGTGGGAACGAAAGCCTCACTGGTCGGTTTGTTGCTTGTCCAAATGGGTTCCATGATATGGCTCATTATGAGCCACTGCCAATGGATGTTGTGGGTTTTTACCGTTATATTTGGATTATCATATGGGGGATTGGCGTCCGTTTTCCCGCTGATGACAGAGGAGCTTTTCGGACTGAGGGCCCTTGGAGCGATTTTTGGCCTGGTGCTGCTGGGGGCCACAGTAGGTGGAACCATCGGGCCGATTCTCGCTGGCTTCATCTTCGATTCGACGAACGCATACTGGGGCGGCTTTTTGGCGGGCTCTGTGTCAATGGGAATCGGTGCCGCTGTTTCCGGCCTGATCGCGAGCAAGAACCAGAAACAGATCTGAACGGAAAAGTTCGTCCGTCTGTACGCGCACGTGGCTGCAATGCCGGCGCGTCCTATACAGTTGCAGAATGTTCTGTCCGACTTCCGTACTTACTTCGAGGAGGCAACGAAAAGAATATGAAAATCCAGGAAATACAGAGAACGGCCGTCATAGGCGCGGGCATTATGGGCTCTCAAATTGCTGAGATCTTTTCCAGGCTCGGGGGCTACGAAGTCCGCCTTGTGGATGTGGACGAAGCGGCGGTTCGTAAAGGAATTGAGACTGCAAACGATAGGTTGGAACGCTTTTTCGTGTCAAAAGGAAAACTCTCGGCGCACGAAAAGGAGGAGGTACTCGAACGGATTGAAGGGACTATAGGGATCGAGAACGCGGTTAAGGACGTTGATCTCGTCATAGAAGCAGTGGCTGAGGACTTGTCACTGAAGACTGACATTTTCAGGACTCTCGATCGAAATGCCCCTCCCCATGCACTTCTGGCTTCAAACACTTCATTCCAAAATATCTCTGAAATGGCTTTGGCTACTCAAAGGCCGGAAAAGGTCATCGGGATGCATTTCTTCAACCCAATCGCGTTGATGAAATTGGTCGAGGTGGTCCTGGGAGCGCGAACATCTGCTGAAACAGTCCAGGTCATTTGTGACTTAGCGCGCAAACTTCAAAAGGAGCCTATTGTTTGTCGGGATGCGAGCTACGGATTCCTGGCCAATCGGGCCTACATGGCCATGGTCAATGAGGCGACGCAGATGGTCTGGGAGCGTGTGGGCTCTCCAGAGGATATCGACAAGGCCATGAGGCTCGGGATGGGCTTGCCCGCAGGCCCCCTGGAAGTGTGGGATTACGCGAACGGGTGGTCGCTCCTGATCGCTTCGGAAAAGGATTCCATTAGAGAGCTTGGTCCGGAGAAAGGCAGATTGCATCCACTGGTGAGGATGATGGCCAGATCGGGGTATTCCAAGATTTATGACTTCTGGAGAGAAGTCTTTTCAAAGTGGTAAAGAGCGAGTGACTGGCTCCTTTTTCCGTTCTCCAAGGAGCAAGGTTTCCATGTTCAGAATATCAGCCCTGTATAAGGGAGCGAAGGGATAGTGAAGGAGAAAAGACAATGAAGTCCAACCACCGCGTGGTCCCAGATTACGATGAGTTTCTAACGTTAACCTATCCTCAAATGCTTGATCGGGTAGTGCGGGAGGTACCGGAAAAAGAATTCCTCATATTCAAAGGTCAACGCATTACGTACCAAGAATTTTATCAAAAGGTACTGCAGATGGCCAAAGCCCTCAAGCGCATGGGAATAAAGAAAGGAGACCGGATAGCGGCTCTTTTCCCAAACTGTCCTGAATTCTTCGTGCTCCAGCAGGCGGTGCTGTACATCGGGGCTATCTATGTGTTACTTTCCACCCGATACAAAGAGTTCGAACTGAGGTACATGCTCCAGCATTCAGGTGCCCGGTGCCTTTTCACGATAGATGAATACATGGGGGTCAATTTCCCGGACATAATCCGGAGAATACGCGGCGATCTGGCTGACCTCGAGCATGTCGTCGTTTCTGGAATCAAGATTCCTCAAGACTGTCATTCGTACGAAGAGATACTCGGTTCCGGTGCAGGGGAAAATGACGCGATGCTGCGGAAAGATGCTCCTGCTTCCGAAGATATTGCTTCGCTTTTGTACACTTCAGGAAGCACAGGGACGCCGAAAGGTGTGATGATGTCTCACCGGGCTCTTATTTTCAACGCTACTCGCGTCAATGAGAGATTGAGAATCGGGCCGGATGACGTACTACTGATGATCGTTCCGTGCTCTCATACCCTCTGCGCATTCATGGAATTTGTCCACGGCCTGATGGCTCGTGCTCGGATCGTCATCGTCGAAAGCTTCCAGCCCCAGGAAGCACTGGAGCTATGGGAAACCGAGAAGGTGACCGTCGTATACGGTGTGCCCACCATGTTCCATCTCATGCTTCATCACCCCAATTTTGAGAAGTTCGACCTGTCAAGCAGCCGCGCCGGGTACATGGGCGGAGCCTTTTGTCCGAAAGAGCTTGTGCTCTCGGTTGCCTCACGGATGCACCTGAACATAAGCTGTACGTACGGTATGAGCGAAAATGGATGCTGCAGCATCAGTGATTTCGATGAAGACGGAGAAGTCAAGAGTGAAACTGTAGGGCCGCCCATCAGGGGATGCGAGATCAAGATTACGGATCCCGACCGCAAGGAAGTCCCAACAGGAGTCGTTGGTGAAATCGCTGTCCGGGGTCCCAATCTGTTCTCAGGGTATTACCAACAGCCGAAAATAACGGAAGAAAGCTTTGACAGCGCGGGATTCTTCTACACCGGAGACCTGGGAAAATACCTCGAAAATGGACACCTCGTTATAGCTGGACGGAAAAAAGAGCTCATTGTGCGAGGAGGCTTCAACGTCTATCCCGCAGAGGTGGAAGAGCAAATTCGCATGATGGACGCAGTCGAAAATGTCGCTGTTATGGGCATTCCCGATCCCGTAATGGGTGAGAAGATCGTTGCCTGCATAATATGTTTTCCTGACAGAAAGGCCGAGCCTCAGGAAGTAGTAGCCTTTTGCAAGAAGCGTCTAGCCAACTATAAGGTCCCAAATGAGGTGGTCATCATGAAAGAGTTTCCTACGACAAGCATTGGGAAGACACAGAAATTCAAATTGCAGGAAATGATGACAGAGCAGTTCGCGGTGTGAGGCGTCCGGGCCTCGCCTCAAGACCAGTACAAAACAAGAATACCGGCGAGACACCGGCGCTACGGGAAATCCGTACCGAGATCGTGGTGGGGCGGATTTGGGACCCGCCCTTCCCTGAACACACCTTTACTATTCTGGTTGGCCGAACAGATCCTTCATGCGAATCAGCATGGAAAGATCGCCCGTGGCAGTATACTTCTGCTGCAGAAACATCTGCTGGCCGTCGGCCTTGCCTGTCACGATGTCCATCCAGACCTCGAACGGTGATGCCACGATCAAGTCAGGTTTCTCAGCGGCTCCCTCCCTGACTTCCATGACTCCGTTTTCAATCGCAAGGTGGCAGGACCCCTCCACTTCGCCGGAAAAGTTGAACTGCACAACAGCCCTGGTGCCGGCCGCTGATTGGGGGTTGAAGCCCTGTCTCAGGATGATCAGGAAGGTGGCGATGGAATCGGGACGCGGCATCATTTCCTTCTCGTCGAACTCCCTGGGTGTCACGTGCTCCCTGATGCAGGTCCTCCAAAACAGATTTGCCATCTCAATGAACGAGTCATGGTCAATTCCAAGAGGCTGAGTAATCCGTTCCATGGTCTCCCTGGAGACCTTCATGGACCGCACGAGCTCTCGGCCGGCCTGGCTCGTTGCGTCAAGAATCTCGTTCATTTTCTCTGCTAGCGGAGGGGTAGCCATTGTTTCAGCCGCAGGGCGATAGATCTCGGCAAGCAGACCTCTTCCAAACAGGAAGTTTACGTATGCACTGAGCTGTGCGAAGACAGACGGCTCGGGGAAGCCGGCCACGGACAGGAACACCCCTCTTGGCGGCTCCTGGCGCAGGGGATGGTGTGTCCTACCGTCCGTCGAATACATAAATGGCTCCACGAACGGCAGTGTGCGCTCGATGAACGTCTTCATCACAGCGTTCACGGTGTAATGGTACAACGGTGTGGCGTACACGGCAATGTCCGCGGCCAGCCACTTGGGGAATATCTCCTCTGTCATGTCGTCCTTTTGGACGCAGACTCCTGGCGTTTTTGACCAGCACGTGAAGCAGCCGATGCACTGCTTGATCTTCTTATCGCGAAGGTGGATCGTTTCCACTTCTGCACCGGCTTCGTGCATACCTTTCACCAGGGCATCAAGCATGAGCCGTGTCTTGCTAACTCCTTCACTTCTCGGACTGGAATTGAGAGCGATAACCTTCATCTTACTACTCCTTTCAGGCTGTGTGGTTGTCAGTTCGTGGCGTGTCGTATCATTTCCGCCGGGCTACTCCCACTCTGGGGCCAGGCAGGGTTTCGGAGACGCCCAAATCTTGAAAAACGCCAGAGCGGGAAATGGGGCAATATTCACAAAGATCTTCTGGGCCTTGGTCGGCGCTCCCACCGTCTCCTCCATCAGGAAGGTCATTCATCGCGTCGCCTCGGCACCTTCTTCCTTCAAGGCATCTCCGAGACGGGAAAGATTGCGAGCCATGTCGTTTAGGCAATTGAGGCCAAATTCAAAACACAAGTATTGAAATCCGTCCGCGCGTGCAGCAACCTCGGGCTGGACAGCCTCGAGCTGTTCGCGCATGCGCTGTACGGACGCCAAATGCTGAGCCACAATCTTCTCTCGCTCGTTCGGAGACAGATAGGCAAAGAAGAAGAGCCTCATCAGGAAAGCGCTCTTGGGTTGTTCGGGGGCAAGAGGAGATCTCAAAGAGTCGAGAAAAGCCTTCCGACCGATTTCGGTGATCGTGTAGACCTTACGGTTGGGAAGGCCGTCCTGGATCTCCACGTGCTTGGTGATCAACCCGCGAGCTTCCATTTTCCTGAGCGCGGGGTAGATGGATCCGTAACTGAGTCCTGAGAAGAAGGAGAAAGAGATGGAGAAGGCTTTCTTGAGATCGTAGCCGGTCATGCTTTGTCGCATGAGGAATCCGAGAATGACAGACTGGATATCCACGGGGCACCTCTAGGACGATGATATATATCGACATGATATATGTCAAGAAGAATCTCCGCCCCGTCGTCCCGAAAACAGAGAACATATGTCCCAATAACCACTGTGGTCACCTCTCGATTGACGTCTCGCGAGGTTGGTCATAGGCGTTAACTTCGTGGATGGCATCACGTGATTTCAGTCAGTTGACTTAACAAGGACCCCGGAACCCCGGCGTAAGCAGGAGTCCATAACATGTTGGAAGGAGTGGATTCCGGCCTTCGCCGGAATGACGAAGGATTGGCCGTTCCACTTCTAACATAACGCGCATGCGCGAGGTTGGTGGGGGTCAATGTCGGTACGAGGTCGGTCGGGGCACTAAACACCAGCACCCGATGCTGCCAGATCCGGGCGCTTGGGGAGCGCGACAGACGGAGAAAGCGCTGACAGGTGAAGGGGGCATGAAGTTCGTCATGGAAAACCGTGGACATGGAGGGCGATCTGCGAAGAAACGAAATTCGGTTCGGGAAGGCTCGTGGAGAATTTCGGTGGGCACAGCGCAACGGTCATCATGCTAGACGCTGTGTCTCGTCCAAGACCGATTGCAGGGCACAACGGACGGCCGCAGAACTTGTTTTGAGGCGGTTAAGCTTTTGGTTGTGCTGTCGACCCCGCCATGCTAATAGGACCCTGTGGCCCTGAACCACAAGGACAACACTGGTACGGCTCAAAGATCACCATTGGAACTGAAAGGGAGAATACCATGGCAAGCCAGACCCCGTTCGCGCCTCCAAAGCTACGCTGAGCGGCAAAACCTGACCATGAAAATGAATCTAAGACGGTTTACGAGGCTAACGATGCCTCTTGACCGCTAGGTGACCGAATAACATGGAATATCACGCCACCAATCATCTCGTACGGCACGGAGACGCGAGAGACCTAACTTTTGTCCCGAGCCGAAGCGTTCATCTCGTTTGCACAAGCCCGCCTTACGCATCCCTTGTTTCCTATCCAGAATCCCCAGGGCAACTCGGTAATATGGTTTCATACGAGAGATTTCTGGATGAGCTGGACAAGGTTTGGAGGGAGTGTTACAGGGTACTTGTTCCAGGCGGACGTATTGCTTGCGTGGTCGGTGATGTGTGCATCGCCAGGCGCAAAGGCGGCAAGCACCATGTATTGCCACTGACCGCGGATATCCAGGTTCGAGCACGAGAAATAGGTTTTGACAATCTGACTCCAATTCGTTGGCTAAAGGTAGCAAATATAAAGCTTGAGGCCTCGCGGTCTTCGCGTTATCTTGGCAAACCAAACCTGCCCAATGGAATTGTCAAGAATGATGTGGAAACCATACTCTTTCTGAGAAAACCCGGTGGCTACAGAAAGCCCTCAAAGTGGCAGGAGCAGAATTCGCTCATTCCAACCGAGGACTATGTGAAATGGTTCCAATCTGTTTGGGCAGATGTTTCCGGTCAGCTACGTAACGGCCACCCGGCGCCCTTTCCACAAGAAATCGCACGACGGTTGATTCGCATGTTTTCCTTTTGCGGTGACACCGTCCTGGATCCATTTGCGGGTACCGGAACCACCGCTGTCGCAGCATTAGAAACCGGTCGCAACTCAATATCCGTTGAAATTGAACCCAGTTACATAGATATGATAGAGCAACGGCTTCAGGAAAACGGATTGCTTTTTGCTAAAGTGCATATCGACCGACCACCAAGGTAAGATTATGAAGGAGTCAAAAGAGGATCTTGGTCTGAGGGCACTTGCCACGCTTGCACAGATTGAAGAACCTTCCGTCCACGATTATGTCTTCGCTGTAAGCGAATACGTTCTCTCTGCACCCAAGCTGTCCCCGCAAACCAAGAAAGCCGCGCAAATTCGCTTATCCGGCATTTTGGGGCAAGCCTTAGCAGTCCAGCTTGCTGCCTCAAGAGTCCGTCCCATAAAGAACCTCCATGTTGGCGAGAGAAAGGTTGCCGGAGCACTGCGGACAGCGAACGCCGATGTATCAGAATCCCATCCATTGGATGGCTTGCGCCTTGCCGTAGAAATTAAGCCGATTAATCTCGCTGTGGGACGGGCTATTTGGAACAGATTTGGCGATATCCGAACATTTGCCGTAAATCTGCATCTGAAATTCCCTTTTGCCGTAGTGGGGGGACTCCTGACTATTCCGACAATTGAAATTGACAACTCACAGGAAAAGGATACCACGAGTCTCGTGCGCCGTGCTATCAACAGGTTAATTCGAGCTGGAGGCCGCCAGAATGAAGCAGATGCACCGCATCTCTTGGAAGCAGTCGGCGTCCTCGTGTATGAACCCCGTACGGCCACGATTGTGCCCGATTTGCCCTCTGTCGGAAGCGGTCTCAGATGGGAGGAGTTCGTTGAAACCCTCAGCTTGATCTATGATGCCCGATTTGAAGACTAGCACAAAATTAAGCATACTCACTGAGTGGTGGATTTTCAGAAATCTTGACATCTCGATCCTCGGGGGGCTATTATGATTCAGTATAAGACAGGTGTCCTAGAGACTCAATAGGGAAGCCGGTGAAAGACCGGCGCGGTCCCGCCGCTGTAACCGGGGACGAACCTCTCACGAGCCACTGCTCTGAATTATCAGGGTGGGAAGGCGAGGGAACTAGGTCGATCCGGAAGCCAGAAGACCTGCCTGTCGGCCGATAGCAGCGCGGACGGCTTGTATCGGGGAAAAGAAAGCTGGGTGCATTCCCGAGACCTCAAGGAGGCTCGGGTTTTTTTGTTTCCGGATACGGGCTTCTTTGGTCGTCAGGCATTGTAAAGGAGTCGATCATGTTTGATTTGTTCTCCCGTGGCGGCCCCATTATGTATCCCTTGCTGTTCGGTTCTATTGTTGCCACCACAGTTTTCCTTGAACGCCTCTGGTCTCTCCGAGTGAGCAAGATCGTACCGCAGCCATTCACGTCGAACCTGTTGGCCGCGTGCTCGCGGGGGGATGTGGAAAGGGCGCTAGAGGGGTGCGAAAGCTGCCAAGACACTCCCATTGCCAGGATAGCGAAGTCGGGCTTGCTCCACCTCGGGACAGGAGGCGACGCGATCCGCTTCATGATATCCGAGAAGGGAAACCAGGAAGCGGCTGGACTGCATCGGTACCAGGAAATTCTCTCTACGGTCGCTTACCTTTCCCCTCTCCTAGGTTTGCTAGGAACCGTTTCAGGGATGATAAATGCTTTAGA
>CAYZET010000139.1:0-12076 GCA_964477215.1 uncultured Syntrophaceae bacterium
ATCAGGGGACTTTCAGGCAAATACGGCCCCGTATTTTCGCCGCGGTGCACGTGGTCACGGCATCGGTTCGGACTGTAGGGGCGGGCCTGGTGCCCGCCCTGGGCCCCCGCCGGGGGTGCCCCTTCGTTGCAATGATCTGAACGTGGACTATGCCGGCACGCATCCATACGCCCCGGGCACCTTGTACTTAGGTCTGCAACGCGGCGAAACGGACCCCCATTACACGTGGCAAGCCAACGCGAAGCCTTCGTCGATAGCCTCGCCGACTCGACCCACCTTTCTCGCGTCTCCGATCACGTGAAGCTCCGCGCCGGAATTCTGCAGCGCCGCGGCCAGAGAGCTCTCTGGGCGGGCCCCCATCGCCAGGACTACCGAATCCGCTGCCAAGGTATGGTCATGGCCCTGCGAATCGGTGTACACCACGTGGGTCGAGGTGATATCCTTCATCTTAGCGTCAGTTATGAGCTCGATGCCCCGCAATGCCAGCTCTTTGAGTAGGACCCAGCGGGTGGACCGGCCCACGTCGGTCGCCATCTTGGAGGTCATCTCGATGACCGTAACCTTTTTCACCCCTCGCACCATCAATTCTCTCAGGATCTCAGGTGATTCCGCCTCATGCAACATCAGGAAGTAGACCTGCTCCGGCGAGATCGTGCCCTTGGTTGCGAGGAATATGGCGGTCTCAAGGCCGACGGAGCCGCCTCCCACTACGACCACGTTCTTGCCCGTCTGAACTGTTCCCTTCAGGACATCCCACGCCTGGTACACATTGGGAAGCTCCACCTGCGGGATAGGTGGCTTGAAGGGCGCAGCTCCAGTGGCAACGACCACGAGGTCAGGTTTTTCTGCTGCAACGAGATCCGGTGTTACCTCGGTCCCGAGACGAATGTTCACACCGCGTTTGGGAAGCACGGATTTGTAGTGCTGAATGAGATAGTGGAATCCGGGCTTGCGTGTTGCGTCCGCTGCCCATGACACCTGGCCTCCAAGGCGATTCTCTCGCTCGCACAGGACCACGGAATGGCCGCGTTCCGCTGCGATGGCAGCGAATTCGCATCCCGCTGGCCCCGCTCCTGCCACAAGAATCTTCTTGGGATTCTCTGCCGGGCCATACTCTGTTTCCATTTCCCGGCCTGCACGGGGATTGACAACGCATCCTACGGGCATGAGCTGAAACACGTGATCGAAGCAGCGTTGATTGCACGCGAGACACCGCCGAATTTCGTCGGCCCTCCCTTCGCGAGCTTTCTTGACGAAATCGGGATCTGCTATTAAACCCCGGGCAACGCCGACCAGATCCGCGACTCCTTCCTTGAGTACTTCCTCTGCAATGAACGGATCGTTGATCCGATTGCACCCGACCACCGGCACGTTGACGCTTTCCTTGATCCCTCGAGCGAGGTACACGTATCCGGCCTGGGGCAAGTCCATGGTGATCTGAGGAACACGGCTCTCGTGCCACCCGCCGGTGACATTGATGCAATCAGCGCCCGCTTCTGCCACTGCTGCAGCAAAAACCCGAGATTCCTTGTTGGTATGGCTGTTCGGCACAAAGTCATTGCCTGCAACGCGAACCACCAGCGCCATATCCGGGCCGGTTTCCTCCCGAACCCGGCGAACGGTCTCCAAGCCGAAGCGCATTCTATTTTCAAGAGAGCCCCCGTACTCGTCGTCGCGCTTGTTGGTCTTGGGGGAAAGGAACTGGCAGATGAGGTATCCGGCTGACGCAATCACTTCCACCGCGTCGAAGCCAGCCTCTCTTGCTCTTCGCGTTGCCTGAACGAAGTCGCTCTGCACCCGCTCTATGTCGTCGAGGGTCATGGCCGTAGTCTGGGCCCTGTTGTAGCTGCAGGAATACTCGGATGGGGCCAGCACGGGCAGGCCTTTCAAAAAGCAGTAAGAATAAGCGCCCGCCATGTAGAGCTGAATAGCGGTCTTTGCCCCTTCTGCGTGGATTGCGTCCACGAATCGTTTGAGACCGCGAATGTTCCGATCGTCCTTGATGGAGAGCATGAAATCCATTCCCGAAGCCTGATCGTTTATGTCCGCGCCGCCGATAATGATGAATCCGGCTCCTCCTCGAGCTCGGGCACGGTAGAATTCTATGAAGCGGTCGGTCACTTCACCGCTGGGAGTGTAATTCAGGTGCATTGCCGTCATGACGACCCGGTTGGGCAAGGAGACGGGGCCTATATCTATGGGTTGGAACAGTCTCGAGATCAAGCGAACCTCCTCGTCAGAGTGCATTTCTGTTTATTTCTAGAGAACCATGGAATGGGAGCTGTTTCAATCGAGGTCCCGGGCACGGCTAATGCAGAAAAGCCCGATCCGCGGATTCCTCCGGGACAAATCCAATATGCTTCTCTGCCGATATGTAACATGCCTGACGTGCGCACCACTACGCGCCTTTGAAATTACCTTCGCGCTTCTGGAGATGGGCCGAGATGGCCTCGACAATATCCTCCGACGGCATGATCATGCTCGACCGGGCGGCGTTGTATTCGAGGGCCTGATCGAGGGGAACCGTGTCTCCGAAGAGAAATACCTCTTTGGATCCCTGTACGGCCAGGGGCGGATTCGATGCTATCTCCTGAGCCATTTCGAGGGCTTTTTCATCGCACGTCTCCGTGTCCGGGTACACTGCATTCACCAGGCCGATGGAAAGAGCGTGCGTCGCGTCGAATCTGTGGCCGCGAAACGCTATTTCTCTTGCGCGACCTTGACCTACGATTCGGGGAAGGCGCTGCAGCCCGCCAACGTCCGTTATTATTGCCAACTTGGCCTCGGGCAGAGCGAAAACGGTGTCCTCGGTACAGAGCCGCACATCGCAGCACACAGCCAATTCAAGGCCAGCGCCGAGGCAGAAAGAATGGATAGAACAGATGGTCGGCACTGATAATCTCTCGAGCCTGGTGTGAATCGCCTGCACCCGCTTCACTTCCCGGTAAAATTGAATTTTCTGGGTGGCAGAGGCTTGGCCCGTGATAAGAGGGATCAACTCATTATCGGGGCTCAGGTCCAATCCTGCACAGAACGACTTCCCACTACCGCTTACGATCACTGCCCTGGCCTCGGGGTCTTCCTCAGCTGCGGCTATGGCTCTGTCCAATGCCTTCCATGTGGCAAGGTTGAGGGCGTTTCTTTTTTCGGGTCTGTTGAGGGAGATAAATCCCACGAACCCTTCCCTGTGATAGGTGACGAGGCTTTCCGACTCGGATTTTTCAGCGTTCATGGTTGCCTACTCCTTCGCGGGCGAGAGAGATGTGGTATCGGCTATCGCAGCCAGGCGGTGTCCTCACGGTATCCGTGAACCAGGGGAGTAATCGAGGATTGGCCGGAGCGGGACAGGAGCTCTCGATCGAGGGCTGCTTGCACGCGCATGTCCATTACGTGGCGATCCAGGGAGGGAATTCTCCGAGAATTCGGCCTCGCGGCTTTGAGACATTCGAGGAGAGTCTCCTGAAACTCCAGGTCGGGCGACTCTGGGATCGTCTCGAGAGCCGCGTAGGCCTTTTCGTTTTCGTTCATGTTGAGAAGGCATCGGATTTTCTTCAGGACAAAGCCAGGACCTTTTGATTCGAGCATTTCGTAGTAGGGGATGGCCCACGAGTACTTCCCCGACCCGACCAAGGTGTCTGCCACGGCGGCCAGGGCTCGGGGCGTGCTCGAAACGAGAGTTCCCATCCAGTGGGCTGCTTCCCTCTTGCCCAATTTCGCAAGCATATGGGCCAACGTGAGAAAGTGGCTTGGAGTCTTGATCAATTCCTCGGGGTGGACGTCCCGCAGGGCGAGGTAATAGAGAATCTCGTTCTGGTCACGCAAAACGTCGAGGTCTGTGAACGGATAGTGGTTCCGAATGCCCAAGCGCCTCACATCTTCAATTGAGCTAGCCTCCGCGGTTCGGAACACCTTATGGACCTTGGCATGAACCTCGACGTCCCGTCCGCGAAGCTCTTCCTGTACGTAATCATCCGGGAATACGAATCGAAAGGAGACCTCCGTCCCCTGTCTCACGCCGAGAAAGCCTTCCTCGAAGGCATCCAGGAGCAGCCCTCGCCCGAGAAGCATATCCCAGTACTTTCCCGAGATGCCTGTGAAGGGGACTCCGTCAATATAGCTGCGGGAGTCGAAGATGATCCTGTCTTTGGGACCTGCCGGAGCGTCTGTTTCCCTGAAGAAGCTCAGGCCTGATATGAGCTCGCTAACTGGGGAGTCCTCCTCCCCCGCCACCCGTTCGTATCCTTCGAGGAAGGATATGAGCAGCTCAAATTCTTCGATTGCACAGGACGCGAGCGCTCCATAAGCGTGAAATGCGGGCTCATGCTCCAGATCTCCTCGATTTTCGAGAAGAAAATCCAGAATCTCGAAGAGACGCTGCTTGTAGTACACGTCCATCTTCATCTGCTCGTTGGCCAGGGTCCACATATTGCGAGCTTTTCTCAGATGTTCTCTGGACATGGTCGAGGTTTCGTACGACTCCCCGACGGAAAGGTAGGCAGGTCTGGCCCCGTTGGTGACTTTGAAGCCGAACTTCTCCGGATCTTTCTCGTAAATGGACCCGAAGTAGAGCTGCATCTGCTGAGACCCGGAATTGGACTCAATCGGTATGCCGAGAGACCGGACGAATTCGAGGGTTCTTCTAGCATCCTGAAGCGTTTCCCCGGGGAGGCCGAAAATGGAGAACAGCTCCGTCGCCATCCCGAGAGATTGAGCAGTCTCCACGTTCCTGGCCAATTGTTGCAGGACAATCCGCTTGTTTGTTTTCTCCAGCACAGCCGGGCTCCCGGACTCGAGGCCAAAGGCAATGGTATCGGCCCCCGCCTCATGGAGTCGCCTGAGCATGTCGGCATCAACGAGATCGCTCCGGGTCTGACACCAGAAGGGGGTCTTTATTCCACGGCGCATCTTCTCTTTCAGGAGCCTACGGGTCCGTTCGGGGTTCTCGGTAAAATTGGGATCGGCAAACCAGAATCTCTCGATGCCTCGGGCTGCAAGATGGTCCATCTCGTCCACTGTCCGCTCGACCGAGTGGTACCGGACCTTCCGATTGCTGAGACGAGGCGTTATGCAAAAGTAGCAGACGTGGGTGCATCCGCGGGACGAAAGCAATATGGCTGTGCTCTTTCCGTCGAGGTTCAGAATGTTGGACAGGTACGGCGACGGATATTCATCGAGGTCTTGCGGGGGCTCGCCGAGAGGGGGGGTATCCAAAATGCCGTTTGCGCATTTGCACGTAATGCCCGGGACATGCTCCAGTCCTTCCCCCGCATCGAGGACTCGGGCCATGAGAGGCATGATGATCTCGCCTTCCCCCCGAACGAGCGCGTCCACGTCCTCCAGCTCTGCGAGGGCTAGCGACGGCATGAGAGCGCCCTGGGGACCGCCGAGAACTACATGGATATTGCGATGCCGGGACTTGATGTACCTGCAGAGGAAACGGATCCGATTCATTGTGCTCTGGTATGCGGTAAATCCGATTACCAAAGGTTGGATGCGCCGTATCCATTTCTCCAAGGCCGTGAGGCTCAAAGGGCGGTCTC
Source organism: uncultured Syntrophaceae bacterium (assembly GCA_964477215.1). Classification (GTDB taxonomy): domain Bacteria; phylum Desulfobacterota; class Desulfomonilia; order Desulfomonilales; family Desulfomonilaceae; genus JBFMDN01. The sequence goes on from CAYZET010000139.1 coordinate 5,541, forward strand.
GAAGGTCATCGAGGATGATGCCTTTCCATCCGTCAGCGCGGAGAGAGGCCAGGACATAACCCAGGGAAATGGGGATGCTTTCCGAAGATTCATATCCCACATCATGATTGACGTTTATGAACAGAAAAGCCACGTCCAGTCTTCCTTTTTCAAATGATCCGATAGCAGCGACAGCTTACCACCAAATGCCGATGAGGGACAACACCTGTTGACGCAGCGTCATTTGTTGGTATAGTCGACGAAAAAGCCGTTCAGGTTTGAGCTCAGGGGCCTATGAAAAAAATCAAGAGTCCTTGGTACGGAATAGTCTGGATAGTGATCTGGACTGCTGCACTTGTCTGGTTTCTCATGTCAGAGCGATTCAACGAGCGGGAAAGTGTTGGCCTGGTATTGGTTTGGCTAATTCTGGTCGGGGTGACCGTGTATGTATTATATCAGAATTGGCGAATGACGTCGCGTGGCAGGGCTTCGCGCTCGGTTCCACGACTCTTCCAGGCTCTTCAGCAGCCGGCCCGCAACTCTGCCTGCCCATGCGGATCGGGCAAAAAGTATAAGAGGTGCTGTGGAGCGGACGCACCAATAGGGAGCGGCTCAACCTCTTAGTACACTGTTTTCTAAGTACGGTCACGTATTTCAGGGTCATCGACAAGAGGAATGATGGTGATCATTGATCGCTTCATGCCCCGAAGCATACCCCTAACGAACCGTGGCAGAATACTCGACCGATCTTACGAAGCGGTTTACCAAGAAGGCATTGCGACGTGGGAGCACCTCTCGTGGGTGCCCAGGGTGGGCACGAGGCCCGCCCCTACAGCAGGATTTTTTCACGATTCCCCGTAGCGCCGGCGTCTGGCCGGTTCTCTTGTCTTGAACTGCCCCGTGTAGCGTGCTCAAACCTCAATTAATGCAAAGGCTGGTCCCAAAGGGCTACTGGCGGCTGGCTCGCAGACTCTCCATGACTCTGATGACCTCTTGCCGCGCCTGGTCCTGCATCCAGCCTCGCTTGAGCAGGCACGTTAGATAGAGTCTGGCGTTCCACTGCAGCTCCTCTTGGCTTCGAGACGTGGACATCATGCCAGGGTATTGCGAGCAATCCGGCGGTTCATCGGGCACTGGCTGGGGCGGTGGTGCTGCAGCCACAGCGGGCTGTGACTGGGGTGGCGCAGGTTCAGGCGTGTACGGACGGGGTGCTCTCTGGACTCGGGGCGATCGCGGGGGTTCCGGCCGAGTGGTCGATTGGCGCAAAGCAGGGTACGAGCTTTCCGTGTCAGGTTCCACGAATTGCCCTCTACTGTCAAATTCAGGGGCTTTGGGGGCTTCGTACGGAAAACGCTGCGCGGAGACAAGATCTCCAAGACCTCCCCACAGGAGCACGATGCTTCCCACAACGAACAACGACCGAAGGGACATGAACATTGCCAGTCTCCGAAAATCACTGGCAAGGCACTATAACACAGGCACCGGGGGAAATCCACCACGATGCGGATTGTTTTGAAACGCCCGGCAGCTAAGACGAGTGAATCGCGGGTTGGAATCCCTCGGCAGAGGGGATGCCGCTTCTGAAAGCGTCTCTCACCCGTCTCTTGGACGTCGTGTGCCAAGAGCTCAGTACGGGATTTCATAAGTACAGTTAGGTACTTGGAAAACTGCTCCCTTTAGGGAAGGGCAGGTTCAGAGCGTGTTTCAATGGAGGGCAGGTTTGAAACCTGCCCCACTGTGGGGTGTGATGCGTTGATTCTTTCGGCACAAGTGCCGGCGAGACGCCGGTGCTACGAAGACAGGAGTAGGGCGGCCTATGGCCGCCATTGACGGATCCGGCATGCAGCGGCTTCCGCTGGATTCCGGTGCATGCCGGAGTGCCCCAGACTTTCATGGTCCGTTATGAGTGCCAGGCTATGGATGTGTGTGCAGCCGTCTATTCTGTCCGCCTCGTTTGTCGAGGACATTCATTGAACGATGGCAGGCCAGTGGGACGGGCGTCTCGCCCGTCATCGTAGAACAGAAGAAGCAGACATCATTGTTGGTAGTGCCGATTGTTGAGCTTGACCGACGGCACGGAAATGGTACATTCTATGTCGTTTGACTGTCAGGTGATGTCATAGTGGACCCATCGAGAACGGCTTACTCACGGCAGCCAACAAAAAACGCGGACAAGCCCGGAGAAAAGTCCGACATTTCTCTGCTGTCGAGCTGGCTATAGCTCGGATGCACACCAAGGGCTAGTCGGACCATCGAGCTGGCTGTTAGCTTCAGGTTCCACACCAGAGGCGCACCTACTGTCAAATTCGCAACTGACGCCATCTGTTTCAGTGCGCGGCAGTGGCTCACCACTCTGATTGAAAGGAGCGACCGTTGAGAGTCCTTTCAGGCATTCAGCCCACAGGATCGCTACACATTGGAAATTACCTGGGGATGATGCGCCCCATGATATCGTATATGGACAGGTCACAGCTTTTTGTATTTGTCGTGAATCTCCATGCCCTGACCTCGGTTACGGACAGTGAAAAGCTGGCACGCGGAACTCTGGAAGCCGCGGCAGACTTCATGTCCTTGGGTCTCGATCCGGATCGATGCGTCTTTTGGGTGCAATCGGATGTTCCTGAAGTGGTCGAGCTCTCCTGGATCCTCACATGCATTACCCCTATGGGACTACTGGAGCGGTGCCACTCTTACAAGGACAAGATCGCCAAGGGCATCTCGCCCAACCACGGGCTGTTCGCGTATCCGGTTCTCATGGCAGCGGACATTCTGCTCTACCAGGCAGACGTGGTGCCTGTCGGCAAGGATCAGCAACAGCACCTGGAGGTGACGCGGGACATTGCAATGAGATTCAACCATACGTTTGGCGAAACCTTTGTCATTCCCCGCGGCGAAATCAGCGATGATGTTGCCACCGTTCCCGGCTTGGACGGCCAGAAAATGTCCAAGTCGTACGGGAATACAATCGAAATATTCCTCGATGAGAAAACGCTGAAAAAGAAAGTCATGAGCATTATGACGGACTCCACCCCTGTGGAAGAACCCAAGAACCCGGAAACCTGCAATCTTTTCCAGATCTACCGGCACTTCGCTCCACCGGATCGGGTCGCTGACGTCAAACGGCTGTACCTGGAAGGGGGCGCGGCTTATGGAGCGATAAAGAAAGAGCTCGTGGGTATTCTCTGGGATTATTTCCGGGACGCGAGAGAGACCCGGAACAGGCTTTTGGCAGACCCCGGTCACATAAGGGCAGTACTCGCAAACGGGGCAAGAAAGGCACGCGAAATAGCCCAAGTAACTATAGATTCGACCAGACGGAACGTGGGGCTCATCTACTGATGAAGCCCAAGGAGGCCACTCGAAGCCCCATCCACGAGATAGTGCGGATCCTGCGCGAAGAAGTTCAGTCCCTCACTGAACCCATCGTGACTGAAATCTCGCGCACGCGTCGGGATCCTTTTGAGATACTGATTTCCACGATACTATCCTTGCGCACCAAGGATGACGTTACCAGAGCGGCTTCGCGCCGCTTGTTCCAAGTTGCAAGAACTCCAAGGGAAATCCTGGAATTGCCGGAAGAGGAGATCGCCCGGCTCATCTTTCCCGTAGGCTTCTATAAGACGAAGGCGCGGCGGCTAAAGGAGGTGGCAGCCGATCTCTTGGAGAAGTTTGGCGGCGCTGTTCCCGACGATTTGGACGAGCTGTTGAAGCTCCCAGGTGTAGGGAGAAAGACGGCAAATCTCGTCATCACCCTCGGATACGGGAAGCCGGGCATTTGTGTGGACACCCATGTGCATCGAGTGAGTAATCGGCTAGGCTATGTGAGCACCAAGACTCCGGAGCAGACCGAGACGGAGCTCAGGAAGAGGCTTCCCCCCGAATACTGGTTAGAATACAATGACTTGCTGGTTACCTGGGGCCAGAATATCTGCAAGCCTATATCGCCATTTTGTTCTCGATGCGCCATCCGACCTTATTGCCAACAGGTGGGAGTTACCCGTCACAGGTAGCGACCCCCTGCGCACGTTGGGACAGTTGATAATAGACCGTCCCTGCTATAGGATTTTGCATGCGGCCGCGACCGCAACGGATTCTAACTGGGGGTAATACCACCTTGATGCAAGATCACCATTCGGACCAAACAAGCCATTTCTGGATGCCGTCGACAGACATCGTAGGAATCCCGGAGAGTGACGAGTCCCTACTTGTAGGCGAATTCTTGCCAGACAGCATTCGGACTGAAGAACAGTGCGCAGCTATCCCAGACCGGTCGCTCCATGCCTCGGCCCTGCTGAACCCGAGGACGCCTGACCCGGACGACGAAGATGACTACGACGAAGACGACGAAGATTGGGACGATGAAGAGGATGAAGACTGGGACGAGGACGACGAAGACGAGGACGATGAGGAGGACGAGGACGAAGACTGGTATGATGAGGACGAAGAAGACTGGGACGAAGACGAGGATGATGAAGACGAAGAAGACTGGGACGAGGATTCTGACGAAGAAGAACCCTACTGACTCGTGATACCGGTGCCCGTGTCCGCTGCACGGCCGATATTTTCAAGCTCGGGCAAGCGCGGCGCTGAGCCATTTGCGAAGGGAGATTTCTTGCGGGAGGCGCGGAGGGCGGTCTTTCTTGGCCTGAAAGGCCCTCCGCACGTGCGCCTGTAAGAGCAGCGCATTTGCTCTTTTCCGGTGCCTCCATCTACGGAACGTTTACTGTGCTAGCAGGCTCGAACCTACGTCCTAGGAGGAGCTCTAAGCGGCGCTTTGCAGCCTTGACTGCTTCGGGATCGATCCCCGTGGAGAAGCCCCGTGCATGGAGAAATTCCACCGTGGCTTCCGTCGCGATGTTGCCCGCCGCGCCGGGGATGAAGGGACAACCGCCAAGGCCTCCCACTGAGGTATCGAAACGCCGGATCCCAAATTCCAAAGCGGCTTCGAGATTCGCCAGTCCCAGTCCCCGCGTGTCGTGCAAGTGGATCGTCAATCGGTCCGGCCCGTTTATCACCGGAGAGAGGCGATCGCTGAGCGCTTTGATCGTTTCCGGCCGGGCCATTCCAGTGGTATCGGCAAGGCCGATCTCTGTCGGCAGCGGCTGATTCAATTCCTTAACAATCTCGCCTACCCTGCTAACAGGAACCTCTCCTTCGAAGAAGCAACCGAAGGCACACATCACTCCTGCGGTTACGGTGGCCCCAGCGGCAAGGGCAAACTCGATCATACCGACCGCATCTGCGATGGCCTTTGCAACAGTGACTCCGGAATTTCTCTTGCTGTGTGTCTCGGACGCGGATACATAGATCTCCACATGGGGGATACCGATTGACAGGGCTTGTTCGAGCCCTCGTCGATTTAGCACGAGCACGCTGTAGCGCGTTGACCCTACTGTCCTCAGGCTCCGCCATACCACATCCGTTTCAGCCATTTGAGGGACCAGTTGCGGGTTTACGAATGAGCCGATGTGAATGCGTTGCACACCCGCTTCCTCCAACGCGCCAATCAGTTGAACCCTCTCCGGCGGTGACAGGACCACGGATTCATTCTGCAGCCCATCTCTCGGTCCGACCTCCTGGAGGAAGACTGTTTTTTCGGTCGTCGTGCCCTCCAACTTCTGGCTCACATCCCATAAACCAAGGTCGCTCTTTACCATCGCACGTCATCCTTCGGGCTTTCTCGACATGCCATGATACGCGAAGTCGTGGCGAATTGGAAAAGACACGATGCCTCGGAAGGCGCAGGGTCCTTTGAGCGAAGATCTCTCCAGGGCGACCGCCGGCCGCGTGTTCCCCGGTGTTTTGTCGGTGTTCCTCCCTCATTTTCATGGATGCCCAGAGCAGCCTGAACTTGGTGCTGAGCAGGGCGCTTCGAAGCAATTGTGGGAGCGAGTTTCAAACCCGCCTGCCGATCAATGGTGCCAAGGCCAGATTCCGAGACCTTCCCAACGCTGCTTAGGTTTAAAACCTGCTGCATCCAGCGTAATGTTCCGCATGGAAGCTGCTCTCAGATGTCGAGATCTTTGATCTGCTGGGCATGCTCCTTGATGAAGATGAAGCGTTTCCTCACGTCTTTGCCCATAAGAGTGTCGAGGATGCCGTCCGTGAGAGCGGGGTCTTCGACGCCTATCTTGAGGATGGTCCTCGATCCGGGGTCCATGGTGGTGCTCTTGAGGATCTGGGCATCCATTTCGCCCAATCCTTTGAATCGCTGTACCTCCACTTCCTTGCCGTTTTTCTGTTTCAGTATCTTGTCCTTTTCCTCGTCGGAGTAGACGTACACGGTCTTCATCTTTTTCCCCGATCCTATACGTATGCGGTACAGCGGGGGGACGGCGAGATAGACGTGGCCTCGTTTGACCAGGGGCTCCATGTATCGGTAGAAGAAGGTGAGCAACAGGGTGGCTATGTGATGCCCGTCCACATCAGCGTCCGTATTGATGATGATCTTGCCGTACCGAAGACGGGAATAGTCGAAGGCCTTTCCCAGTCCCGTGCCGATGCTCTGCACGAGGCTTTGTATCTCCTTGTTCTGCTTGAGCTTCTCTGAAGAAGCT
>CAYZET010000140.1:0-12067 GCA_964477215.1 uncultured Syntrophaceae bacterium
ATGTTCTTCCAAATTACCGCTCCTCCTTGACCCAATCCGACGCACATAGTTGTCAGGCCGTACTTCACGTCCGGCCGCTCCCCAAAAGCATGCATGAGGTGACAAGCAAGTCGCACACCCGAAGATGCGAGTGGGTGGCCGAATGCTATGGCTCCGCCGTACGGATTCATTCGCGGGTCATCGGGAAATTGCATTCCGAACTCGTTCATAAATGCTACTGCCTGCACCGCGAATGCTTCGTTCAATTCCACAAGTCCGATGTCCTCAAACTTCAGCCCCGCAACTGCAAGGGCCTTCTTCGTGGCAGGAATAGGGCCTATGCCCATGACCTCCGGCTTGACTCCCGCGTATGCGAAAGAGACGAGGCTCATCTTTGGCTGGATGCCGAGCTCTTCAGCCTTATCTTCGCTCATGAGCAAGGCCCCAGCGGCTCCGTCATTGAGGCCCGAAGAGTTTCCGGCTGTTACCTTTCCCATGACGCGAAAGGGGGTCCGGAGCGAAGCGAGACCCTCCAACGTGGTCTCTGGCCGGGGCTGTTCATCCCTGTCCGCAACTACCCATCCGTTTTTCGTGTACACGGTCATGGGCACAATCATCTCTGCTATCTTTCCCGATTGAATCGCTGCTGCCGCCTTCTTCTGGCATAAGAGCGAATATTCGTCGGCCATTTCCTTCGTAATCTCCGGGAACATGTCGTGGAGGTTCTCTGCGGTCATGCCCATTGACATTGCGCTCTCGTCCACGAGCTTGTCAGTCAGGAAGCGAGGGTTGGGGTCCGCAGTGGCACCCATGGGATGATGCCCCATGTGCTCGACACCGCCAGCTATGGCGACGTCGCAGGCTCCAAGGGCGATTTCTCCGGCAGCGGCTGTCAGCGCGCTCATGCCTCCTGCACACATTCGATCGATGGAAAGTCCCGCGCACGAATCAGGCAACCCTGCCAGAATCACGGATGTCCTCCCAAGGGTCAGTCCCTGATCCCCTTCCTGACAGAATACTCCCCAGGCATTTTCTTCGATCATTTCAGGCTTGACCTGCGGATTACGCCTCATGAGCTCTCGAATCACCTTCACGACCATGTCATCTGCGCGCGTGTGCCAAAACAGCCCCTTTTCGCCCGCTCTACCGAATGCGGTCCTGATTGCGTCAACTAGTACAACTTTTCTCGCTTTCATATGGTAAACTCCATAAAAGATTAGAATAGTGCAAAGGATTCCTCGGGGAGCTCGATGGCGGAGCGCTCGCCGCTCATGATCGCCCGGGCCTTGCCCTTGGCCAGTGAGAGAACTGTATTTGCAAAGAACTGCGCAGAGGCCATCTTGCCCCTGTAGAAAGCCGCACTCCTGTTGGTTTTGACCAACTCGCTCTTCTTCTCTGCCGTGTCCGCTTTGGCGTCACTATACAGTTCTTCCAGACGACGATCCGCTATGACCGCCTGCCATAGGAGCATGAATCCAACGGCAACGTCTCCAAAGAGCTCAAGGTACGGGGTTGCATAAAGGATAGGTGTCTTGAAATCCTCGGTGATGCTCTTGAGTCCGAAATACTTCGTAACTTCGATGAGCTGGGTTCGGGCGGCGTCAAAGGGCTCCACGATGTCTTTGAGACGATAGTTCTTTTTCGCGTTCTTGAGCAAATTCCCTGTCTCTTCGACGATACTTTTGAACAGGAGTCCCTGCTTGTACCCAAGTTTACGACCTACCAGGTCGAGGGCTTGGATTCCATTGGTGCCTTCGTAGATGGACGCGATCTTGCAATCGCGAAGGTACTGCTCGACCGGATACTCGCGGCAGTACCCGTAACCACCATGTACTTGAACTGCCAGCTCGGTACACCTGAACCCCATGTCAGAGCTGTACGCTTTGCAGATCGGGATGAGGATATCGAGGAATCCCTGATACTTGGCTGCCTCCTCGACGGACTTTGCCGCCCGGACCCTGTCTTCGCAGTAGCCGGCATAGTAGAGAAGCCCGCGAATTCCCTCGGTCATGCTCTTCATCCACATGAGCATGCGGCGTACATCCGGGTGCTGGATGATCGGAACCTTTGGGGCGAGAGGATCCCGCATGGTGGCGATGTCGGGTCCCTGGTAGCGCTCCTTGGCGTAACGGAGGGCCTGCATATAGGCGGCGCTTGCCTGGGCAAGTCCCTGAAACCCGACTGCCAACCGGGCTTCATTCATCATGTCGAACATGATGCGCATCCCTTCGTTTTCCTGGCCGAGGAGAAATCCGATACAGTCGTCCTTTTCACCGAAGTTCAGGGCACAGGTGGCGGAGCCGTGGATTCCCATCTTCTTCTCCGCTGCCATGGGAACCACGTCATTGGGGACCAATCCCCCGTTTTCCAGTCTGAGCTTGGGCACGATAAAGATGCTTATGCCTTTCGTCCCGGCCGGCGCACCTTCTACACGGGCAAGCACCATGTGGATGATGTTTTCAGTGAGATCGTGGTCACCTGCGGAAATGAAAATCTTGTTGCCTGAAATATTGTACGAACCGTCGGGCCTGCGAATGGCTTTCGTGCGGAGCGCTCCCACATCGGACCCTGCCTGAGGCTCGGTGAGACACATGGTCCCACCCCAGATTCCCGAATACATGTTGTCCATGTAAGTTCGTTTCTGGTCCTCGGTGCCGTATTTTTCGATCAACCGAGCGGATCCGATGGTGAGTCCCGGGTACATCAGAAGCGCCTGATTGGCCGCACCAAACAACTCGACGGTCGCGCAATATATAACGTTGGGGAATCCCTGTCCTCCCTCATTGGGATCCACTGCAAGAGTGGACCAGCCGCCTTCGCAGTAGAGCTGGTATGCCTTGTGGAAAGACTCTGGGACCCTCACCTGTCCTCCTTCGAGGACAACGCCTTTGGCGTCACCATCCGCATTGGTGGGAGCCAGTTCCTTTTCCGCAAGCTTGGTGGCAGCCTCCAGGACCATGTCGAACATCTCCCTGGAGAACTCCGAGTAAATCTCCAACTCGCACAGCTCCTCAATGTTGAGCTGTTCATAAAGCACGAATTTGATATCGCGCTCATCGACAAGAAGATTTGCCATTCTTCCTACCCCTCCTTGGTTTTCCTGACCCAGCCACGCAGTGCGGTCACGCGACTGCTGTTGATTCGTTTGAGCGAAATATGGACCATTTCAGCTTAGGATTGTCTGTCGAGTCTCCTCGTAAGGTTGCGAATGTTTGGAGGTCGACAATACATGGTTCATCTATGATTTAACAACGTCCTGGCCGGAATCTCAAGAGAAAAGTTTGCTTATCAAATCAGTAGGAAATCAGAAAGTCGCTACTTCCGCCTTTTCTACGAAAAAAAAATTGATTGACTCTTCTCCACGCACCGGCAAGGAAGAGGAAAGACTTCTGTCCAGCTAGACTTCAGTAGGATGAACTGCCGTGTCAGTCACCGTAGTTTTCTGAATAGACCGGTCAGGTCTCACTTCCCGCCAGAAGCGACGCATGCCCCGGGTGAAGCAGAATTGACACGCGGCCGCATGTTGTTGACACTGATTCTCCTCATGCATACGTACTTATTGTATATGGATGGTGCCGCCGAGCGACATGCAGCACGGGGTGGTCTGCTCCTTGCCTTCTGCCTTTTCAAATCGGAGAACAGCGCAGACAGCCAGGAGGGCAGGCAGAACAGGGTGAAGGAGTGAAAACAATGTGGGATGAGCTTAACAAGAAGGCTATCGACCTTTTCCAGTCAGGCAAGCTCGACGAGGCGATAGAAACGGGAAACAAGGCACTGGAAGTTGCTGAAACGGAATTCGGACCGCATGATGCCCGAGTGGCGCGATCGCTTAACAACCTGGCAGAGATGTTTAGAGCAAAGGCTCGATACGAGAAGGCTATCCCTCTCTGGGAGCGAGCCCTGGAAATTCGAGAGAAAGCGCTCGGCAGCGATCATCCCGACGTTGCCACGTCCTTGAACAACCTGGCAGGAGCCTATTTCGAGCAAGGCAGGTTTCAGGATGCGCAGCCATTGTTCAACCGATCTCTAAAGGTTCTCGAAAAATCGCTGGGATCGGATCATCCAGACGTTGCCACGTGTCTGGACAACCTTGCCGCATTGCATAGGGCTCTTGAGAGATACCCGGCCGCGAAACCTCTATACGAACGGGCTTTGAACATCCGCGAGAAAGCCTTCGGCCTGGATCACCCGGAAGTGGGGGTCGCTCTCAACAATCTGGCAGGTCTGTACGAAATTCTCGAACGGTATGCGGATGCGGAGCCACTGTACAGAAGATCCCTTCGAATTGCGGAAAAAGCGTTCGGTCCGGATCATCCACACGTGGCCTCCACCGTCGGCAATCTTGCTGGAACGCTCGTGGGCCTTCGAAAGTACGACGAAGCGGAAGAGCTATTCGTCAGGGCCACGACGATCATAGGGCGGATATTTGGAGAGAGCCATCCGTTTTACGTCTCCGCGTTGGACAACCTCATTGAATTATACGAAGGGGTGGGAAAGCAGGGGGAAGCTGAAAAGCTGAGGCATCGAGCTGCCGAGATCCGGAGCGCGTGGTCGTCGCACTTCCATTGAGAAGAATGCATGCGCGCTGCAACCGAGCCGTGTCCACGGTCGGTTCGGCGCAAAAGGCCTTATTGGTTCACTTGATTAGGGAGACGAGTTGCTATCGGGTAGAGCTCGCTCTATAATGAAAGGCTCAAGGAACCGAAAGGCTCCTAGGCACATGTTTGGCATCCGAGCCGCACCTGAGCAGGGGGAGGGTGTCATATGGGATCTGCGGGCGTAACCGAGGGAATCGAGGTAGCACAAAATGGGGCTACGAGTTCGGTCCAAGATTTGGATCGAGAATGATGAAGGGAAGCTCGTCATCGGAACGGGCAGATTGCGGATTCTCAAAGCGATCCAAGAGGTCGGCTCTATGAACAAGGCGGCGCAACTACTGAACCAGCCGTTCCGAGCTGTGTGGGGCAAGATTCGAGCTACGGAAGAGCGGTGTGGCTTCACTCTCGTGGAACGGACTGCGGGGGGCTCAGCCCTGACAGAGCGGGGCCGCCAACTCCTGGATTCGTACATCCAGCTTCGAGAAGGCTGTGAGAGCTATGCTGATGCTCGATTCCACGAATTGTTCGAGGATCGAGGGGTCGGATCCAGCGCCGATGACGAGGACAAATCGGCCTCACAGACCGCTTCTGATCAATGAGTCTCCTGGGGTATACGACATGGCCACACATCAGTCCAATTCGCGGCCATTAATGGTTGAATATTCGGCGCTTCGTTACGATCGAGGCCTCCTAGAAAAACGATCGATCCCCTTGGCCCACGAAGTACCGTACACCCTCTTTGTTAACGATCGAGAGATTCTCTCCATTGCTACACTCCCGAGCAATCTTGCCGAGCTCTTCGTCGGATTCCTCGTCGCCGAGGGTGTGCTTACTTCGCGTGATGAGATCGAGGAATATGCCGTGGATCATGGCAGCATGATTGTGAGAATTGAGCTGGATGTGCCGGAGGAGCGGCTGCAGAAAATGCGCAACAAAGGGATGCTGACGTCCGGGTGCGCAGGCGGCTTAGTGTTTTCCACAGGGCCTGGCGCTGCTCCGACGCGACAGGGGCCGACGATATCGGTTTCTGCTTCCACAATCTTGCAGAGGATGCTTGAGCTAGACACGTACAAAGGGGTCTACAGTGTCACACGGGGGGTACATGCTGCGTCACTTGCGGATGAGTCCGGGACGCTCATGATCCTTGAAGATCTTGGCAGGCATAATGCGGTGGACAAGATCGTGGGCTACTGCTTTCTGGCGGGCATCGCGACCGGTGACAAGATTCTCTTGACAACAGGCAGGATCACCTCCGAAGTGCTCATCAAAGCAGCCAGAAGCGGATTCCCCCTCGTGATATCTCGCTCGAGCGCCAGTGCCCTGGCCATGAAAATGGCATCACAGTCAGGTATAGATCTCGTGACCTATGTACGGGGACGCAGGTTCAACTATTTTTCTCATGGCGCGTGCAATCTTATCAATAATTGAGGAATGATTCCCCAGACATAGTTGCCTCGCTGATATGAGCTACAGTGGCGGCGAGGGCACTTCTGCGGCAGAGTTAAAGCCCCCGACCGCACGTGGGGCAGGTTTCAAACCTGCACTTTCCTGAACAGGGCGGAAGCACCTGCGCAACCGTATTTCGGAAAACGTGGATTAAGAGGTTGGTCCAGCGCGCCGTCTTCTCTTCATGAGGTTCAGCAGTGGCTTTGCCTCTGCGCTCTTGAGTGCGTACGTCCTCCAGAATGAAGGTTATTTCTCCAGGACATCTTCCCGTCGATGTGGGTACGCCATTTTCTCCGGCCGCACGATCGAATCGAATTCTTCCTCACTCAAGTGGCCGAGAGCGACTGCTGCTGCTTTTAGTGTAGTTTTTTCCTTGTGGGCCTTCTTAGCTATTTGTGCAGACTTGTCGTAACCGAGTGTAGGATTCAGGGCTGTTACCAACATCAGCGACTGCCTAACAAGATGGTCGATCCTCTCTCGGTCGGCCTGCAGCCCTTTGACTGCATACTCGGAAAAGGAAGTACAGGTATCGGTGAGCAGCGTGATCGATTGGACCAGGTTGAAAATCATCATGGGCTTGTACACGTTGAGCTCAAAATTGCCCTGAGAGCCGCCAATGGCAATAGCAGCGTCGTTGCCGATCACTTGGGCTGCCACCATGGTCATGGCCTCGCATTGAGTGGGGTTGACCTTTCCCGGCATGATGGAGGATCCCGGCTCATTCGCGGGAAGTATCAGCTCGCCGATGCCGGATCGTGGTCCGGAAGCGAGCCACCGAATGTCGTTGGCTATCTTCATCAAGGAGCACGCCAGGGTCTTGAGACTCCCACTGGCCATGACAATGGCATCGTGAGCCGCAAGCGCTGCGAACTTGTTGGGCGCAGAAACGAAAGGCAATCCAGTGAGCGAGCTGATGTAGGACGCTGCGCGCTCGCCGAATTCAGGGTGAGCGTTCAGACCGGTCCCCACGGCAGTTCCCCCGATGGCAAGCTCGTACAGGTCTGGCAGGACTGCCTCCATCCGCTTGATATCGGCATCTAGCTGAGCAACGTACCCAGAGAACTCCTGACCTAGTGAAAGTGGCACCGCATCCTGAAGGTGCGTTCGACCGATCTTCACGATGTCACTGAACTCCATTGCCTTTTCATCAAGAGCATCACGCAGTTTTCGAACCGCGGGCAGGAGGTCGGCGGTTATCAGCCGTGCCGCTGAAATATGCATAGCAGTAGGAAAGGTGTCGTTCGATGATTGCGACATGTTCACATGATCGTTGGGATGGATAGGGTCTTTGCTTCCAAGAACCCCTCCAGCAAGCTCTATGGCACGATTGGCTATGACTTCGTTGACATTCATGTTGGTTTGTGTGCCGCTGCCTGTCTGCCAAACTCGCAGGGGAAAGTTTCCGTGCAGCTTTCCAGCGAGCAGCTCATCGACTGCCCTGATGATCAGATCTGCCTTGTCGGGAGCAAGCTTTCCCAGATCCCTGTTGGCCAAGGCTGCAGCTTTCTTCAGGATTGCCATGGCTTCGATTACTTGATTCGGCATCACGTCCCAGCCGATCCGGAAATATTTCAGAGAGCGCTCCGTCTGAGCGCCCCAGTACCGGTCCGAGGGTACCTCGATACCTCCCATGCTGTCGTATTCCGTTCGCGTCTGGACAACTTCTGGCTCGGTCATGGAGTCCTCCTACATTTCTTGAAGGTGGAAGTGAATACGGGAAATCCATCCCATGTCAGGCTGCATTACATTGCTCAAAGAGGGCGCGACGCATGACCGAATCCTTGCTCTTGCCTGATCTTCGCCCAAAGTGAGCGAATCTGGCCTGCCATGGGGCAAAAGGTGATTCAGTGATTACAAGGCTTGTGTGGCGGGCAACCATTTTTCGCAGAGCGCGAGGCCTTAGCGCAGTCCGTACGACACTTCCAATTCTGAGCCCATTGTTGAGGAGAGCACTGAAGATGGGTCTGGACCCGTGTCCCCGGATTGAGCTAGCAACACGGCGTGAAGAATCTGTCTGCACTCCACCATGGCTTTCAACCGCGATGACTGCCACGCATATCAAATGCGTGGCAGTATAGCGTTGGCTAGGCTGCGTCAATTGGTTGGCCCCGGTCAGGTTCCCTCCCGGTGCAGCTCGAATATGAATCCTAATGGACGCAGCTTTCGGACGCGACCATACTATCTCGTACCGCTCGCCGCGGCAGGTTCTGCGCCGACCTTTTCTACACGCACTGCACACACTTTGTACTCGGGAATCTTGCAGATGGGATCGAGCGCTGGATTGGTAAGGACGTTCGCGTTCGCCTCCATAAAATGGAAGCTCATGAAAACAGTACCTGGTTGAAGATCAGGAGTGAGAAGCACTTTGGTGACGACCTCACCCCGTCTGGACACCAGGCGTGCCATGTCATTGTTTCTGATGTCCAGTTTCCCAGCGTCCTCCGGATGCATCTCCACAACTCCTTCCGGCATCTCCCGGTGCAGAGCTGGGGAGTTCCTCGTCATAGTGCCTGTATGGTAATGGGGGAAGAATCGCCCCGTGGTGAGCTGGAGGGGAAACTCGTCGTCGACCAGCTCGTCCGGCGCCCTGTACTCTATGGCATGGAACAATCCCTTCCCTCGCGTGAATCGCCCCTTGTGGAGAACTGTGGTCCCTTGGTGATCCTTCGTTGGACAGGGCCATGGAATCCCTCCGTGCTCGAGCCTTTCGTAGCTTAGCCCACCGTAACTCGGAGTTACGGATGCTATCTCATCGAAAATCTCGCTCGGGGAATCGTACTTCATGGGCAATCCAAATCGAGTGGAGAGATCGGCAATAATCTGCCAGTCCGCGCGCGACTCTCCGACCGGCTCGACGGCCTTGCGCACCCGTAGCACATTCCTCTCCGTATTAGAGAACGTCCCATCCTTTTCGGCAAAGGATACGCCAGGAAGCACCACGTGAGCCAGCTTTGCCGTGTCTGTAAGGAAGATGTCAATGACTACAAGCAATTCCGCGCACGCTAGCGCATGCTTGACGTGGTTAGCATCAGGGTCGCTCCCTACCGGGTTCTCTCCAAGAATTACCATGGCCTTGACCGATCCGTCCTCAAGGCCGTGCATCATTTCCATGATTGTGTAGCCCACCCTGGATGAGAGCTGGGCCTGCCACGCATCCTCGAATTTCTTCTTGTTGCTTTCGTCGGTTACGGCCTGATACGCAGGATAGACATTGGGAAGTCCTCCCATGTCGCACGCGCCCTGCACGTTGTTCTGACCCCGCAGCGGGTTTACGCCTGCAGATTCCTTTCCCAGGTTACCCGTCATCATGGCCAGGTTCGCTAGGCTCTTGACGTTGTCCACCCCATGCGTGTGCTGCGTAATTCCCATGGCATACAGGATGGATGCGTTGCCCGCAGTCGCATACATTTTCGCCATGGCGACAATATCCTCTGCCGGTACGCCACTGATCTCGGCGGCTTTCTCCGGGGGATAGTTCTTGATCACCTCGGCGAAGGATTCGAATCCCTCCGTTCGCTCTTCGATGAATTCCTTGTCGTGCCAGCCGTTGGACAGAATCACGTTCATCATGCCGTTGAGCAGCGCCACGTCGGAACCAAGCTTTTGTCTGACATGTAGGTCCGCTATGAATGCCATATGGATGCGTCTCGGGTCTGCGACGATGATCTTGGCGCCCTTGGCTTTTGCCTTGTACACCCGGTGGGCAACGAGCGGATGCGCAACGCTCGTGTTTGAGCCGATAATGAAGATGCAGTCAGCGTCTTCGATCTCAGGAATGGAATTTGTCATGGCACCACTCCCAAACGCGGCGGCAAGACCTGCCACCGTCGAGGAGTGTCAGAGACGCGCACAATGATCTATGTTGTTAGTGGAGAATCCTACTCGGCAGAACTTCTGAAGAAGGTAATTCTCTTCGTTGGTGCATTTGGCGGAGGTAAGAAAAGCCACGGAGTCACCGCCGTGAGCCTCCTTGATTTCTCGCAGCTTCGACGCTGCGTATTCAAGAGCCTCATCCCACGAAGCCTCTACCAACGAGCCGTTCTTCCGAACAAGCGGTTTGGTCAATCGTTCCGAGCTGTGCACAAACTCGTGGGCATTCCACCCTTTGATACACAGCTTGCCCTCGTTCATGGGATTCGATTTCGAGGGAAGGGTCCCGACAAGCTTTCCGTCCATGGTCTCGAGCAGCATTTCGCAGCCGCATCCGCAGTAAGGACAGGTGGTTCGGACGAATCCAAGATCCATTGCATTCTCCTGGCGGGAAAAGAGAAGGCCTCGTTCCCACATCACGTTCGTTTGCCGCGCCCAAACAAATGAAGAGCACGCGGTCTGGCTAAACGATAGGTCTGTCGAGCGGGGTTCCGTCGTCCAGACGGCATCTGCTAAACTTTAGCACTGCGAAGAAGCGGAATCAAGATGCAAGGAAACCTCAGAGTGCAGGGTCAAATGCAGGGAGATGCGTTGTGGTTTCAGTCGTCTTGGGGATTGGTGGCCAGAATCTGCATGGCCTCATTGACCAGAGCGAAAAGAATTGCCTCCCCTTTGTTCTTGACTCCAGGACTCTCCAAGTAGCCGCGGGCCAGGATGTTGGTCACCAGGACAGCAAGACCTTCGCGATTCACGCCTGTCAGGTCCAGATCGGTGATCATCTCAGGGTCGCGCACGTGCACTGGATCGAAGCCTGGTAGCAGCTCCCTGGACGGCCCCGCAACAGCGAAGATCCCGGCCGGGGTCACTGACCAATACACGAGGATCCCGTCCTGAGCCTCCTCCGGACGATTCTCTATCGTCCCGCGGTAGAATTGCACCCTGATCTCTGAGTCGCCGCAAGCGGCCACGTGTTGAGCGCCGCCTCCCCGCAAGCTCGTTTCCCGTCTCTTGTCATCCGGGGGTTGCACGTGCGTATCCTCCTTTATGCGAGGAAAGCCCCGGGATCAAATCGAACAGGGCTTTGCCTTGTCCAAAGAATCACGCCAGCCCATGTTTCCTGATCTTGCTATACAACGTGCTTCTACTGATCCCCATCAATTTTGCTGCGCGGTATTTGTTCCAGCCGCATTTTTCGAGGACAGATCGCACATGGTCCCGTTCGAGTTGGTCGAGGCTGGTATCCCGAGCTCCGGGCGGAGGACCGGATTTCTGGTTGACCAGATCTTCGGGCAAGTCGGAAGGCTTGATGTACTCGTCTTTGGTTAGCACCATGGCCCTTTCGACCGCATTTTCCAGTTCTCGCACATTTCCCGGCCAATCGTGGGCGAAGATAAGGTTCATAACTTCCGGGTAGAACGACCGAATCCTCTTGTCCATTCGCTCGTTATATCGCTGAATGAAATTGGTCACCAGTTGGGGAATATCTTCCTTGCGTTCCCTGAGAGGGGGCACATGGATGGAAATAACGTTGAGTCTCCAGTAGAGATCCTCACGGAACGATCCGTCTGCCATTGCCTTCTTGAGGTCCTTGTTGGTTGCAGCAATGATCCGAGCGTCCGTCGGCAGAGTCTGCTCGCCACCCACCCGTTCGAAACAACGATTCTGAATCACGCGGAGCAGAACGACCTGCGTGGGCAGGCTTATCTCTCCAATTTCGTCCAGGAAGATGGTACCACCCGATGCCTGCTCGAATCGTCCCGGCTTCCTGCGGATGGCGCCGGTAAACGCGCCTTTCTCATGACCGAACAGCTCCGACTGGAGCAATGTCTCAGCGTATGCCGCACAGTTAACCACGACGAAAGGGTTGCGGCTACGCTTGCTCTCCTCATGAATCGTTCGGGCAATGACCTCCTTTCCCGTCCCTGACTCACCCTGAATGAGCACCGTACTGTCGCTTTCAGATACGTCAAGTATCAATCGGCAGATGGATCGCATCGCTGGGGACCGCCCGAGAAGGTCGCTGAGGCGCTCCCATCGGTCGCGGGAGAGGGCTAATCGCTTGTTTTCGCGCCGTTCTTCCCGCAGGCTCCGATAAAGGCCCCGTATCCGGAGCATGGCGTTCACACGGGCAATGAGCTCATCGGGATCGTACGGTTTCGTCAGGTAATCATCAC
>CAYZET010000141.1:0-12043 GCA_964477215.1 uncultured Syntrophaceae bacterium
CCTCGGGTCAGATCGACCTCTAGATTAAACCCTGTTTCCGCGTACCTCATCTTCTCCTCTTGCAACGGGATTGCAACACGATCGTCAAAGCCTCTTCCATGTGAGAAGCGTCAATACCAGCTCCCTGAGCTGGCTACCGAGCTTAGACGAATCGAATTTTAGTCGGGGTGCTGCCGAGGAGATAGCGTCACTCGTTACCATCCTATCGTTATTGGCGATGTCAACTATCGGCTCTTTTGCCATGTTCGCTCTCTCGGAGTCCCACTCCTCAAACCGCCAGCCTCCTTTGCGTTGACGGAGAGGCGCTCTACTCAGCAGTCCAGAAACCAGACAGACCTTGGAGGTTTGCTATCGCTATGCTGATTGACCCTTGGTCATATTACTGTTATGAATGTTACTTATAGCTGTTTTCAATGTCAACCCTTTTTTCCGTGCTCTCGGAAAATTCCGTGCACCCTCGATCACAGCCTCTTCGCTCGACCGCAGTCCATCAAATTATTACGTTCTCCGACTGCTGAGCGAGCCGAACCCTCGCTCGAAATCCCGAGTCCCTCTCGGCCACTCCCGGTGCGTTCCCTCAGAACGCAACACCCCTAACAGGCCCCAGCAAAATTGGAGACCGAATTTGCGAAATCCAACATCTTGCCGGCTGCCCTCGAAAAGCCACACCGTCTCCCCACGCCTGTTGCCAGGACGAACGTCCAGTGGCTCGGTCAGTCGCAGCTCTGGCAAATGGCGTAATCGGAGGTTTGGAGGTTATCGGATGCACCTCTCAGCATTATGTCTGCGATCTGTAAACGCACATCATGCTCGCTGAAGCGCTTCTCTTCCTGGGAGCCTATCGCAGAACCTGAGACAGACTCAAATTCGTGGCACGTGAGCGCTTCGGCTCTCATTCGTCACCCTCACCCCGACCCTCTCCCGGAGGGAGAGGGAGCCCATTCTGAGCCACAGGACCATTACCTCTCCCAATGGGAGAGGGACACAGGGCGCGGGGGTGCGTGGCACCACGTGTCTTGCCTCACGAGTTTCGCGACAGGCTCCTAGTCGGATTCGCTTTCTCGGATGGTGACCTGGGCCCGAGGCACGATGTCTGCGGTCCCTTCAAGATATGAGTTATATTCGTGTTCGTCTGAAGAGCTAGTGATTATTGTGCTTGGGGGCTGCGTGACTTGGTTTACGAGCTGGCAGTTTCTGAAAGGGCACTGACGGGCAGGTTTGAAACACACCCGGTGACAGCTGTTCCGAAGCTCAATGCGCCGCACTATAGAGGCGGCGCATTTTCGTTATGCTGCTTGATCGGGCGGCGGAGTACCGGGCGGAGTCGGTAGCGTCAACGGCCATCTGAGCCAGAAGGCATTGTGCAGCAGCAGGCCTGGCGCAACAATGCAAAGATTGACGTAGATGATGAGAATGTTTATGTCCGCTGGTAGCTGTTCCGCCGCGAGCACCCGGGCGGCAGGACCGAGAACCTGTCTGAGGAGGACGATCCAGACGGCGATCAGGACACACACGACCACAAATGCAGAGATGGCTCTCTGGAAGTGGGTATACTTGGTGATTCCCCAGAATTGGAGATGCCAAGAATAGATCAAACACCAGAATATGATGGACGAGGCAATAGCGGCAAAGGAAAAGGTGGGGCTCATACCAAGGGCCAGGCTCCCTTGCCAGCACACATACCCCAACACGTGGGCTAGAATGGTCTGACCGATTGCAGCACCAGGGTGTCCCCATTTGGCGAAGGGCCATCCTTGAGTGGTGAAGACAGGGCTGAACACGAAGAACCATGCAATACACCAGACCAGAAACCCGGTGAGCCAATTGACGTTCAAGGGACCCTTGTGATTCATGGGCGTGTCGGCAAAAGGGGTTCCGTCGAGGTTTGTCAGTGTGTTCCAGATCAGGATTGAAAGGCCCATCACGATGATAAATCCCACCACCATGGTTGCCCATGGATGAAGTTGCCCCTTAAAGGGCCAGCCGTTCCAGTTGATCCCGTAAAGCAAGGTCAGCCAGAATCCGATTACTCCGAACCAGAGATACAGCGGTCCGACGGGCCATCCTGGATAGATATACCTCATGAACAGCAAGAGGATTAAGGTGAAGCCCGCCCAGATAAGGGTCATTGCTATTCCCGCGCCGTAGCGAGGCTTGTCCGGCGTCCACCATCGGCCCCCGGGCGGAGCGAACGGAAAATTATCTCCCAGAAGCGAGAGATGGCCGAGTGCGATAAGCATGAGCAGCGATGCGGGGATAATTTTCAAAACGATGAGTCCTTGAGGCAGTGCGTAAACGAAGATGAGGATACCGATGACCGCGAAAGCGAGGAATTGAATGAGCCCTGCGGCTGGTCCGGCAGGACCGATACCGAGTTTAAGGTCTTCCATAATAAATTGCCCCCTTTTTTTACGCGTCAGTCCCCGATTCGGCGAGGACCGACAATGTGAAACTGCTTCCGGGCCCTCTCTTCGGCGGTGGCATTCCGTCGACGGATGCGAGTGACGAATCGGATCGTGGAGTGAGAGACTGCGTTGACGGTCCGCGCCGTCAAGTAGGGTCATCGCTTGCTGCATCACGGATGAAACTCGAGAATGCTAAACCCCCTTTCTTCCAGCGCACGACGAATAGCGTCCGGATTGTTGGATTCAGCCCGGAGAACCACTCTGACCTTGCCGTTCTTGCCCTCCGGAACCGTAAAAATGGATCGGGCGGTTCCCCCGGTGGCATCGACAATCTTTAGCAGCTCCGTGAGTGTTCCCTTCTCGATGGTCACGTCGCTCAGCGTGACACGAACCCTGTCTGTGCCGGCCTCCAGGAGCCTGAAAAGCGTGACGAAGATCTCCCGATCGGAGACCACGCCCACCGCCTTATCGCCATCCATCACGGGAAAAGTGCTCATAGTGAGCTCCCTGCCCTTAATCAGGGTCTCCTCCACCGTGTCGTTCACGTTGACAGTCACCGGCCTGCGAACCATGAGATCCTTGACCTTGAGCTTGTCGCAGAAATATTTCATCTCGCAGACGTCCCCGCTCCCGCTTACACATAAGGCGGCCTCGCTCAGGTCCCTGCGATGAACGATCCCTCTCAAGCGACCCTCATCCACTACCGGGAGCATCTTCAGGTTATGCTCACGAATGAGCACCGCAGCCTCAACCGCCAGCGCATCGCTCGAAATCGAGTACTGTTGAGGCAGCATCCAGTTTTTGACCAACATCGTCGCCTCCTTCAAGATCAGAAGAGCTGTGTTGAACGCGGTCTCGAATGAAAGGAGTTTTGGCCGTACTGCCACGCTTTGAACCAACGTGGCAGTAATCACAGTTGAAAGTTAAAGGGGAGTGTGGACAACGTTTTCACCGGTTTTGGTCATTCAGTTTGCGTTTGCACTCGGAGCTATTTTCAATGCGCTTCGCCATACTGTCGCCCCGAGGTGGGAAAGATTGAGATACAGGCCTTTACAACCTCGTCCGCGAAGGTCTCATCTTCCAGGTTAGCGTCTACCTCCCGGACGCTCAGATGCGGTCCCACTTCTTCTTTCAATATCCTGAGGAATAAGCGATCCTGCTCTTCGTCGAACATGTGCCCGTCCGGAGGATCCACTGCAGACCAGCCCCTTGTGGGAAAGAGAAACAGGGTTGGGCCGTTCGTTTGTTTGAGCTTGTCGGCAAACACGCGGGCAATCCGGTCCATTTCTTCGTCGGAAACTCGGAGAAACGTCCGGAGTTCATCCAACTCGAACTTCCGGCGTTCATGGTGCTCAGGTTTGTAGTGGGACTTTCTCTGGCTCGTGAGGTTCACACCTCCAGGCGCTATGACCTGTGGTATCCCCAGCCTCCCTGCCGCGGTCATACGCTCCGGTCCCGCAGCCCGCATGCCTCCCAAGACCTCTTCCCCGACGCCTCCAGGCGCGAGATCTACCACCGCGTCGAAAAAGCGTTGGCCGATCATCTGCTCCATGGCTCGATCGCAAACCCCCGCGGCGGAGAACCCGATAACCTGATATCCAGCCTTTTCCAGCCCATAACGAACCCGCTCGGCGCACTTCTCTGTCGGCCCGAACATCGACATGGCGACGAGCGGAGCCCCCTTCTGGCGCGCGGACTCCACGGTAAGCGGCTCCGTCTGGGCCATTCCCACGATAGCGCCGGCTGCCCGATCCAGAAGGTTTTGCAGTGGGCGAGCCAGGCCCGCTATTTCGATAACTGTATGGAGGATAGCCACGTCGGCGGTTCCAATGTACCGGGTTGAGAGTCCGGGAAGAGCAGCGGTGGACGAAACCATGAGCTTCGGCACCCCGAACGGCAGAGAGCGCATAATATCTGTGGCCATCAGGCTGCCCGTCGAGCCCCCAAGCCCAATAACTCCTCCAAGCCGACCCGAATCGAGGAGCTCTGCGGCAAGTTTTGTCGCACCGCCGATCATGAGACGGGTAATCTTCTTCCTCTCGCGTGAGGCCCGAATCTCCTGGATATCGGTTCCAGCGGCCCCGGCCACTGCAGCGGGTGTAATGTCTGCCTCTTCCGAATCCCCGGACATGCTGAGATCCAGGACTACCGGATTTCCGCCTCTGTCCCTGATCCGATCTCTCAGGTACAGCGTTTCCGGCCCTTTGGTGTCCAAGGTGGACACGAGAAGTATGACTCGTTCCATTAGGCTTTTCCTTCGCCCGCTATTTTGTCCTCGATTTCTTTCTTGAGGACCTTCTTGTCGATCTTGCCCGAGTCACCTACTGTGGGCATTGCAGAGATGATTTCGAGCCGCTCGGGCAGCTTGTACATCGCAAGCTTCTTTGCCTTGAGGAAAGAGATCATCTCCTCAAACGTCAGCGTTTCTCCAGGCTTGGGCACCACGTACGCACAACATCGTTCACCAAACTCGCGGTCTGGCATGGCCACTATGGCGATTGCCGACACCTTTGGATGCTCGTTCAATAAGCCCTCGATTTCAGCCGGATAAATATTCTGTCCTCCCCGGATGATTACGTCCTTCTGCCGGCCCATAATCCAGATTCGGCCATCTTCGAGGGCCACGATATCGCCCGTCGTGGTCCAGTTGTCATCGTCGAACACGTCCCGTGTCGTCTCCGGGTCTCGCCAATAGCCCGCAGGCGAGTGCGGTCCCCGCATGTAGAGGATGCCAGGCTCACCGGGAGGTACCTCATTGCCGTTCTCATCGAGCAATCTGATCTTGTTGCCTCGCAGGGGCTTTCCCACCGTGCGACGACGCACATCTGGCTTATCGTCTATATAGCAGCCGGAAACGGAACCCACGTCCTGAGTCCCGAGGTCCGATGTGATACGCCCGCCCAGGCGCTCCTCAGCTTCCATCGCGACTTGCGGGGGGAGGTAGCCGCCGGCCGAGCGTATGAACCGAAGTGAAGACAGATCGTATTTGGAGAGATCGGCCTCCAGCATTCGCACGATGTGGGTAGGCACAACACCGATGCACGTGGCCTTTTCCTTCTCGATCATTTCCAGAGCGCCTTCAGGAGTGAACTCTTCCAGCAGCACGATCTTGGCACCGACCAGAGGTGCGGCAAAATAGGTGAGAGTTCCAGCAGCTCCGCCAGCAAAGGGTGCCACGGCCATGGCTGTGTCTTCGCCGGAAAGACCCCAGATCTCTACCCGGCACTTTGATGTCATCAACCGTGGGGCGAGCGGCCATTCCACTATCTTGGGAACTCCTGTGGTGCCGCTCGTGCTCGTCAAGGCACCGACATCGCCGGTGGCATCGAATCTGCGCTCGTTCAAGATTGCCGGATCTTTCGTCTCTTCCCAAGGTTGATTGGCTATTTGCATCAACGAGTGCACATTGTCGGGGTACGGACCTGGTATTGTATCATCGAGAAGGAAGGTGTACTTGAGGTTCGGGTTTTCCCTCTTGAGGTCCTCTACCATCTCAAGGTAATTGAACTTCCTGTAGATTCCCGGAACGATAATAGCTCGCGGATCTATCTTACTGATTATGTGGGTAAGCTCCTTGTGGCGCAGGTAGGGCATCACTGTTATGTTGATGAGCCCAGCCCGCTCGCAAGCAATTCTGGCCAGGAAGCCATAGGCGCAGTTCGGCGCTTGCAGGATCACCCGATCGTCTTTCTCCAGCCCCAAGTCTATCCATGCGAGAGCGAAGCGGTCCATCAGCTTTGCCGCGTCGGCCCACGTGATGCGCATGGATGAATCCACCAGAGCTTCCCTGTCCGGACGCTCTCTTGCGTTCGTCAACCAGAAATCGGTGAACGTCTCATCAGTCCAGTATCCGGCAGACTTGAACTCGTTTATGATCTTGTCTGTATATCGAATCGGCTTCATGGGCTCTGAGTCCTCCCAGGTTTGACATGTCCGTGAAACGAAGACCGCCATCGTGAAGATTCAGGGAGGGCGTCTCCCTTCGGATAGGCCACTCCTCCGGAACCTTCAGAAAGAACGTTGAGTGACGCAAAGGAGAGTTTCTCACTCAATTTGGCGTCATGCGGGATCCCTGCGCTTTAGTCTTTGAAGCCGTACTCCTTCCACTGAGAGAGAACTTTGGCCTTCATTCCCTCGTCGAGGAATATTTCGATTGGTTTCCTCGTCCATTCATACGGGGTGCAGGCATCCATGATGATTCGTGAGGTAATGTGCCGAGCGTCGATAGGGAGCGCTGGGTCCAGGGGGGTTGAGCGACCTCGGTCGATGATCTGCGCATCGCGCTTGGGATCGAACCTGACGGAAAGAGCCCACATTACTCTGTCCCAGTCGTCCGCGGGGATGTCGCCGTCTACCACGATAACTCCCTTAACTCCGTAATGGCCGGTGGTCGTTGCAATCGCCGCGTTTCCCACTTGATTGGAATGTCCGGGGTATTTCGTTTCTACGGAAATAACACACCAGTATCTGCCTGTGGATTCCGGAAGAAAATAGACGGACTTGATCCCGGGCAATTTCATGTCCTCCAAGTCGGTCCACAGGGTGGCGGTACGATTGAGAGATTGAATCATGTGGGTATCCGTGATCGGTTTTCCGACGGTAGTAGCCCAGAAGATGGGCTTCTTGCGACGCAGTATTCGCTGGACATGGAGCACCTGCTTCGGCCATTCCTCGCCCTTCGCACCTGAGTAGTAGCCCGTATACTCTCCGAACGGCCCTTCTTCGCGGAGGTCGTTGGGATCGACGTATCCCTCGAGAATTATCTCCGCGTGAGCGGGAAGCTTCAGGCCAGTCAAGTCACTTACGAAGACCTCGCACGGCTCTTGCCTGAGTGTGCTGATAATGTCGTATTCATCAACCTGGGCTGATACCAGGGTGGAGGAAACAAGGAAATGCACGGGATCCGCGCCAATGACGGCAGCGGCAGGCATTTTTGTGCCGTCCCTCTTGTGCTGGTTGAAATGAAAGTCAGAGTGCTTGCCTTTGATGATCTGAATACCGCAGTGGTTGCGATCATGGATCTGCATTCGATAGGTTCCACAGTTGGTCCACCCGGTTTCCTTGTCCTGGGTCACCAGGTAGACTGCGGTTCCGATAAACCGTCCACCGTCCAGGGGATTGAAGAAAGGCGCGGGCAGGGCCTCTATGTTCACATCGTCGCCTTCTATCACCATCTCACGGACTGGCCCGGAATCCACGATCTTCTGCTTGACCGGCTTCCTTGTGGTAAGCTGCATCCAATGGCGAGCCATGTCGCAGATGGAAGATTCAAGGGGCATGTCAAGCGTAATTGCAAAGCGCCTCGTTGTGGTAAAGGCACTTGTGAGGACGGGAATATCAAAGCCCTTGACATTTTCAAACAAGAGGGCGGGGCCCTTACGCTCTTCGCTGAGCTTGGCCACGTGACCGAGCTCCAGGTTCCAGTCCACCTCCTTCTTGATACGCAGGAGCTCTCCTTCTTCTTCGCATCTTCTAATGAAATCTGCCATCTCTTTCATACGCTCATCTCCTTTCTGCCCTATGGCATTGCCCTACTTCAGCTTTCTCCCCTTGATGAGGCCGGCAACAATGTGCTCTAATGCACTTGCTTTCGGCTCTACAATGGGCTTGGTCTCCTTCTGGCTCCAGACTGTCTCCGGGCGGCTCTGTACGATGTAGATTTCGCCAGACAGCGGCAGGGACTTTTCGGTGGCCCATTCTATGTCCATTTGCTTTCCATAGTGCTTCTCTATTCTCCGGGCCAACTCCGTCAACTGGAGTATCTCACTGTCCAGTAGGCTCTGGGACTTCCGGCGCTCGGGATCCACCTCGAGCTTCTTCACTTCGTCGGTTTCAGGATCAGTTGTGTAGTAGATTGCCTTATCGGAAATAGTCTTTTTCGTAATCTCGTTGGTGATCTTGTTGACATGGAACTGATCCGGCGTCACTTCGCCCGACACGACACTCTCGCCGTACCCCCAGTTGGAATCGATGACCACAGTTGCCCGATCGCCAGTGGCCGGGTTTAAGGTAAACATTACGCCAGCGGTGAAGGACCGAACCATCTTCTGCACAGCCACGCTGATGCGCACCTGGGTGTGCTTAAATCCCATTCCTACCCTGTACGCAATGGCTCTAGGCCCGAAGAGACTGGACCAGCATCGCTTCACCTTGTCCAAGAGATCGTCCACACCCCTGATCCACAGATAAGTGTCCTGCTGACCCGCAAAGCTCGCTCCCGGCAGATCTTCGGCCGTCGCGGACGATCGTACGGCTACGGGGAGTGCCGGGCAGCGCGCCCTTCGCGAAAGGAGTCGGTACTCTTCAGCAATGAAATCTTCGATCTTCTCACTTACGGTTCCAGCCTCGATCCAGTCGCGAATCTCAGTTGAGGCCTTCTCGATCTCTTCGATCATGGACTCGTTGAGATCCTCCAACCTGCGGAATATTCGATCTTGGAGGCTGTTTTCTTCAATGAATTCGTCGTATGCATCGGTTGTCACGGCAAATCCGGGCGGAACCGGTATCCGTGCCTTCAACAACTCGCCAAGGCCCGCGCATTTGCCGCCAACCCGGTTGACCATAGTCAGGTCGCACTGTTCAAACGGAATGATGTATTTCGTTTTGTCCATGAGAGAACCCCTTCCCCCAGCTAGCCTCACTGCGAAGCTGACGGCACTCGCCTTCCATCGAGCGGATTCGGCGCCGAGTTGCATTCGAGGCCGCCAGCCCCGCAGGAGCTACAACGATGACGGCGTGCTCACCAAAACACCCATCTCTCGAGGTCCCGGCTCATGAGGAATTTGACTCCCGGCTAAAGGATGTCAATCTCCCCGGTGGAGCCGTTCACCCTGATCATCTGGCCTGTCTTGATCCTCGATGTTGCAGATCCGGTTCCTACGACCGCCGCTAGGCCGTATTCGCGACACACGATTGCTGCGTGGCACATGACCCCACCCACATCCGTGACCGCTGCCTTGATCTTCTGGAACGCAGGCGCCCAACTCGGTGAAGTGGTGGTCGCCACGAGAATCTCCCCTTCTTGGAGATCGCCGATCTCCTTGACAGAACGGCACACGCGTGCTCGACCCTCAACAGTTCCGGGCGAGCCGGCGAACCCGACAATTTTCGATAGGTCACCCTCGCTGACAGCCTTGAGCTTCGCCCAATTGGCCATGGACTCGGAAGTGATACCCCAAAGAAGGATGGTAAATGGCTCGTTAATCGTTTCGGGCACTGTGCCCATGGCAGACGGAGGTGTCCACTGCCGGAATTTCTCCATGCACTGTTTGCGCCATTCAATTTCTTTGGGCCACACGAGGGGTCCGCGAGGTTTAGATCCTGTGGCCCACGATGTGACTATGTCCCACAGAGCGTCCTTGATCTCAGCCCGGGTCATGAACCACATGTCTTCAACGCCTCCAATGAATTTGGCGTCTGCCAGGATCTTCCCCACGTCTCGCATCTTGTTCCAGAACAGGCTGTGGAACCAATGCTCCACGTAGAACAAGTGGTTCTCGACGTACGGGAAAACGGTCCTGGCTTGTCCAAGCATCTGATCAAAGGTGCGTCGGTCCTCTTCAGTCTCGAGCAGGGAACGGTACCCGTCGGTCAACCGATCGCGTTCTTTTTGCACCTCTTCCATGGGGCGTTCGATGCTTTCGCCTGCCCTGAGCTTCTCGATGTAGATATTTATGAACGAGAGGGGGAGATTTAAATCGTCGTTCCAGGAGAAATCGGTGTGATACCAGCCGGTTCCGGAAGAAACATAAAACCAGGGATCGCGCGCTTCCTCGAGAGCCTGCAGCCATCTCTTGCCGGCATCGGACGACTCCATTTTCTTTAGCACGGTGTCGGCCGTGCCGCTCAGGCAAATTTGGTCCACTCCCAGTTCAACAGCGAGCTTGGCAAGCTTCTTGAGCTCATCGTCCGGCCTGTACATCATGACGTCGATGCCACTCACCATCTGAGTGATCTTCTGGGGCGGTGTGTCCGGGAACGCCTTCTGGCAGAAATCCATGAAGAAGACGTAAGCTGCATATCCCAGGTTCAGGAACTCGAAATGGTACTGCCAGCAGAGGATACCGAGATCTATGAGCTTGTCGTACGCATTGAGCAGTCTGTACCCCGTAGAAACTCCCTTGCCGTCGAATACTACCGATTCCTCCTCCATTTCGGGCAGAGTCGGGATCTGCGTGTCGACAAGCTGGGCAATGACGCCGCGCATCTTTGCCTCCCAGGTCTTCTCGAGATCCTTCCAGTTCTCGTAGTAGTATCCGGCACGTTTCATAAAATTTTCTACTCGCTTGGGGATTTCCTCCTGATTGGTCACAGGCAGTGGCGTAATGTAGATGTAGCCATTAACAATGCGATGATCGATACCCATAGCCGGCGGGACAATGAAAATGCGGTTGTTGTACTGAGACAGCGCCAAGAACCAGGCCTCATCCCATATGATATCGAAGGGATACATCGGCTCTGGGTAGTGCAGCCCGTCGTAGAACCAAAACATGCCTTCTTCATACTTGGTCCGCTCCGGGTCGTCCGTGGAGAACCGGTAGTGATACGGATACATCCTTTCCCATCCCTCAGTTCCTGGGATAATCTCCACTTCGTGAGGATTTGGGAACTGCAACTCGGCCATCTTTCCACCTCCAAAGCTGAGGGGTTAACGCCTTGTCGGGATCTCACCGACCTCTCGTGCCTGCTCCATATCTGCAACTGCTTGCGACCCGCATCAGCCGATTTTCGGGCCGCGTTCAGCATTCGCAAGGTGAATGACAACCTTTGTCATGCTCCGCGATCTGCGCGGAAACTAATCAGTCGTCTGACGTATCCTTATGACGCACGAGAACTACCGGAAATTGCCAACGAAATGCCGGCGTTATGAACGGGATTGTCTAGGTTTCAGCCGAGCTTGGTTCCGACTCTGGCACAAACTATGAGTAAGCCCGAAGGACTGGAGAAATTGAAAGGATGCCCTACTCCGCGAAACGGGGCATTCACCCTGTTTTGAGCTGCGTGCACAACGCTGGTCCGAATAGCACCTGACCCCCAACATCATGATGCCGGCCTCGCGACCGCCTCAGCGGCTATCTTATCTAAGAGAGTCTTCGAGTCACCCCAGAAGATGCACCCGGTTCCACACACGGTGGCGCACGCGGGGGCCTCATTGTTCTTGAGTCGGTTAATGCAGAGATCACATTTTACCGCAAGATCCCTATCATCGTCAAACTGCATGGCTCCGAAGGGACAAGCTTCGACGCATTCCCTGCACCCGATGCACCGGTCATTATCCACGAGCACGATACCCTGCTCATTTCTCGTTATTGCCTCAACCGGGCAGGATTCGCCGCATGGTGGCTCGGCACAATGGTGGCAGTAAATGGGAATATATGAAGGCGCTTGTTCGATGACCCGAACGAGTCTGGGACCTACTCCGAGACCATGCTCCTGCTTGCATGCCACTTCGCAGGCGTGGCACCCCATGCAGTTTCTCTTGTAAAACATCAACGAGATCTTGGCCACGTTTGTCCCTCCTACCGATCCCCACAGGGAGCTATATTGCACAAGCACACCCGCAAGTTCGTGGCAGCCATCACCGGGTCTACGGTTTCGTGCCTGTTGTCCGTTAAGATATTGATATTAGACACATCCCA
>CAYZET010000142.1:0-11925 GCA_964477215.1 uncultured Syntrophaceae bacterium
ACTATATTCAAGGAGGTTACCTTATTTTCTTAAACCAGATCGCGATTTCTGCTCGTCGCGATTCGTTGACCTGCTCGTGTCGAAAACGTACACGATTTCGTCCGGACCTGCCATTCCCAGATCTCGTTTCGCTACCTTTTCTATAGCCGAGGGATCTGTCCGAAGCAGCGTCACTTTTCTCTCGAGGTCCTTGATCTCCTCAAGCAGTCTCTCGTTGTCACGCTGAAGGATGTGTCTTTTCTGCTCCAACTGGTATTTCTCAGCAAGCCCCTTCTCACCCATGAGAATTCCAGCGGACCCGAGAATGGTAAAAATAAGAGCCATCTTCGCATATTTGACAGCTCTCTTCCCCAGATGTTTCAGGGGAATTGCAAATACTTCTGGAGCAGCGACCATGATTCCTCTCGCCAGGTTTGCGAGATGCTTTTCGATTTCTATACCGCATGGAGCCTATTTTCTCAACTATTTTCGAGTTTTTTGTTGTATTAATTCCATTTCACTGGTTTATAAGCCCATATTTTTTCACTCGCTCCACAGCCTCTGCAGGGATTCCCCGTGCCTCGAGCGCCGTAACGAGGGCCGCCATCCCCCCTGCCAATGTCCTCCAACCCTTCCCTGCCCTGCTGGACAGGAACCCAGAGGAAGTGCCGGCATACGCAACCCTTCCTGACGAAAGGTAGATCACCTGGTCTGCGGCAGCAATGTCCTCCATGTCATTGCTTATCTGCACGATGGTTAAATGGAGACTGGTCTTGAGTGATATCAGCAGAGAACGAATGGCCGTCCGATTGGGACGATCCAACATTCCCAGGCACTCGTCGAGGAGCAGGACTTTCGGTAACATGGCAAGCACGCCGGCCAATGCGACCTTTTGCTGCTCTCCGCCGGATAAGGTCTCGACAAGGCGATCGTTCATTCCTTGCAGGCCGGTCAATAGAAGTGCCTGTTCCATACGCGCGCGGATCTGCTCCCGTTCGAGACCGAGGTTCTCGAGACCGAAGACCACGTCCTCCTCCACGGTAACGCCAACAAAGGAATCGTACGGGTCTCCACCAAGATATCCCACATCTTCCGGCCCCCTCATGCCCGGGCCCTGGTGGCGCACGGAGCCGGAATCGGGTTGAAGGAGGCCCTTGAGGAGCTTCCCGAGTGTCGATTTTCCCGCTCCGTCAGGCCCCGCGACGGTTACCCACGAGCTCGATTGGATCTGGAGGTTGAGGTCGACCAGCACTGGTTCGGTCGAAGTACCATAGGAATAGGAAACGGCCTCGAGAGCGATCATTGGATGCTGTGTTTCGTCTCCCGTTCTCGTGAGGAAGGATGCATTCGTTGCAGCGCGGGGCAGGGCCAAGAGCGAGTCAGGCGATGACTGCAACCTCGGAAGCGTCGTTCAGAGGACCCACGTGACGTTGCGCTTTTGTGCCGTCGGCCCGTGCTTCCTCGGGCCGACCGCTCATGTGACGTTGCGTAATTCGGGGGACGAAATTCAAGAATGTGTGGAGAAATCCTATTTCGATTTGAGGGTATCCACAAGCCTTTCTTTCAGACCCTTTGCCTTCTTGGCGCCCTTACCCTTGGATTTGTCCGTGCGTTTCTCCACCAGCTCCACAACAGAGAGAGGCGCCATATCACCTTTCCTGTTTCCCGTCTTGAGGACACGCACGTAACCGCCATCTCTGTTGGCATACCGGGGGGCTATGTCGTCAAAGAGCCTACGAGCAACGTTTCTGGATCGGATGACCTCGAGGGCCTGACGCCGTGCATGCAAGTCACCCCTCTTTCCGAGAGTGATCATTTTGTCAGCTAAGCTTCTTAGCGCTTTCGCTCTCGCGTCCGTAGTAACAATAGACTCGTGCTCGAGCAGCGATGTCACCATGTTTCTCAGCATGGCCTGGCGCTGTGACGCTCGCATTCCGAGCTTGTAACGTGCTTTTCTGTGCCGCATATCGTATACCCCCTCGGGTCATTCCCCTACGTAGTTCTCTCGTTCCTGGCGCATTCGGTCCAGTTCTTCCCTGGAGGGGAAGTTGGGAATGACCATGCCCAGGTGAAGATCCATATCGGCAAGGATTTCCTTGATTTCGTTGAGCGATTTTCTTCCGAAATTCTTTGTCTTAAGCATTTCCGGCTCAGTGCGCTGAACGAGCTCGCCGATATATTTGATATCCGCATTCTTGAGGCAATTCGCCGACCTGACACTCAATTCCAGCTCATTGACGCTCCTATATAGGTTCTCGTTAATCTCAGGCTCTTTGAGGGGTCTCTCTTCTACCGCTGCTTTCTCCTCCTCTTCGAAGTTGAGAAATACCAGGAATTGCTCCCTAAGGATCTTTGCTGCCTGAGATAGAGCATCTTCGGGATACAGTGTCCCGTCAGTCCATATCTCGATCGTGAGCTTGTCGTAATCTGTCCTCCGACCGACGCGGGCGTTGGTGATCTTGTAGCTGACTTTGCGGATGGGAGAAAAAACTGCGTCAAGAGCGAGGGAGCCAATGGGCTCATCCTCTCGTTTGTTCAACTCCGCCGGAACGTAGCCCTTTCCCCACTCCGCAACCATGGACATGGACAAGCGACCGTCTTTGGAGAGGGTAGCGAGAATCTGATCGGGGTTTACAATCTCCACGGTTTCATCGGTAACGATGTCTCCGGCCCGGACTTCTCCTTCTCCCACTGCTTCCAGACTGAGTGTCTTGGGTTCTTCCGTACGAAGCTTCACCTTCACTTTTTTCAAATTGAGAATGAGGTCTGTGACATCCTCTTTCACGCCGGGGAGAGTAGAGAATTCATGAAGCACACCGTCAATCTTAACTTTGGTAATAGCCGCCCCCTGGAGTGAAGAAAGGAGTACCCGTCGCAACGCATTTCCCAGGGTTATACCGAAACCTCTCTCCAGAGGCTCACAGACAAATTTTCCGTAAAACGGCGTATGTGTCGTTTCCTCCACTTCCATCCGTCTTGGGCGAATCAATTGTGTCCAACTGCGCCTTATCAGGGTCTGCCCCGTGTGAGTCATTGCTTCCCTCGTAGTCATTGACGAACTCCCTCGGGTTGTGTCTTGTTCCGGGTAGAGCCCTTGTCCCCGTCACTCCTGGGTGCCCACATTGGGCTACGCCGCTGTCGCCTCCACAAAGTCAAAGGCGTGCTGAGGGGACCGGCCCAAACGCGGAGGGCTGCCTCTATCTCGAGTAGAACTCCACGATGAGCTGCTCACGTATCGTGGGCGGGAGCTCCTCCCTGGTGGGAAGAGCCTTCACCACGCCCTTAAAGTTCGCAGGGTCAACATCGAGCCAGCTTGGAATGCCTTTCCTCGTCACGGTCTTGAGTGATTCCTCGATAGCTACGACGGTCCGGCTCTTTTCGCTCACCTCGATAACCATTCCCGGTTTAGTCTGGAACGAGGGTATATCCACCTTCCGTCCGTTCACTAGGATGTGGCCGTGATTGACAAGTTGTCGAGCCTGGGACCGGGAAGATGCGAAACCCATCCTGTACACCATGTTGTCCAAGCGCGTTTCGAGAAAACTGAGCAGGTTCTCACCTGTCACGCCTCTCTTCCTCTCGGCAAGCTCTACATAGTTGCGGAACTGCTTTTCCAAAATCCCGTAGATTCGTTTGACTTTCTGTTTTTCGCGTAACTGTATCCCGTAATCGGTGTGTTTCGGCCGGCTGTGCCCGTGCTGGCCTGGGGGGTGGTTTCTCCTCTCGATCGCGCATTTGTCCGTGAAACACCGCTCCCCCTTAAGGAACAGCTTCATGCCTTCTCGGCGGCAGAACCTGCAGACTGCTTCTCTATACCGTGCCAAGACTGTCTCCTTTGCCTACGTCGTCTTGCTAGACCCGTCTTCTCTTCGGTGGCCGACATCCATTATGGGGTATGGGCGTAACGTCCTTAATCAGGGTGATCTGGAATCCGGTGGCCTGAAGGGCTCTCAAGGCCGCCTCTCTTCCTGCACCGGGTCCCTTGATCAAAACCTCGACGCTCCGCATGCCGTGCTCCATGGCCTTGCGAGCCGCATCCTCGGCCGCGAGCTGGGCGGCAAAGGGGGTAGATTTCCTGCTCCCCTTGAAGCCCTGGGTCCCTGCCGAAGACCACGCGACCACGTTCCCATCCAGGTCTGATATGGTGATGATCGTGTTGTTGAAAGTGGACTGGATGTGGGCCACTCCCCGTGGGATATTCCGTTTTTCCTTTTTCTTGCGAGTAACTCGCCTTCTAGGCATTGACTTCTCCGTACAAAGCGTTGGCTCAAAATCTCAAATAGGTGGTCCCACCGGCCGAACGAAAGTTGCCCTCCCGAGTTTCTCGGCCTGCCACTGTCGGTCTCTCCGCGAGCCGGTAACACTGAACTGGTCACGGGGGATCACTTGCGCCGCCCCACCTGCTGCTTTCTCGGTCCCTTACGCGTCCGTGCATTCGTATGGGTGCGCTGACCTCTGACCGGGAGTCCTCGACGATGCCGCAAACCCCGGTAAGATCCAAGATCCATGAGCCGTTTGATGTTCATGCTCACTTCACGGCGCAGATCGCCCTCAACCTTGCACTGGCTGTCAATGACCTCACGGATCTTGGCCACTTCC
This sequence comes from uncultured Syntrophaceae bacterium, assembly GCA_964477215.1. Classification (GTDB taxonomy): domain Bacteria; phylum Desulfobacterota; class Desulfomonilia; order Desulfomonilales; family Desulfomonilaceae; genus JBFMDN01. The sequence continues at coordinate 4,579 of CAYZET010000142.1, forward strand.
ACTTCGGTGAGCAGGTCTGTCTTCGTGTTTGGATCCAGTCCTGTCTCTTCCAAAATCTTCCGCGCGGTTGTCCTTCCAATACCGTAGATGTAGGTCAAGGCAATTTCCATGCGCTTGTTCTTCGGAAGGTCAATCCCTGCAATTCTCGCCACGATACTCCTCCGGCGAAAGTGGGCCCGCCAGGGCGGCTAACCCTGTCGTTGTTTATGCTTCGGATTCTCGCAAATCACCCGCACAACGCCCTTTCGTTTGATAATCTTACACTTGTCGCAAATCCGTTTTATCGATGCCCGCACCTTCATGGGCTTCTCCTTCTCCGGGCCTGGGGACGAGCTCTCTAACTCAAGACCCTCTTGATCGAGTTATAGATCTGGTCTATGGGTCCCACGCCTTCCACTCGACGCAACAAGCCCTTATTTTCATAATAGGCGATCAATGGAGCCGTCTGCGAATTATACACTGTCAGTCTTTCCCGGATGGTGGCCTCCTGATCGTCCGCCCTCTGGTACAGCTCGCCGCCGCACTTGTCGCAGATTCCCTCCTGCTTTGGGGGGTTGAACATGACGTGGAACATCGCGCCGCACTCGGAGTTCTTGCAGGTACGCCTTCCGGCAAGGCGTTTGATCAACTCTTCGTCCGGAACATCCACGAGAACAGCGTGGTCGATGTTCTTTCCCTGGGCTCCGAGAATCTTGTCAAGGGCTTCTGCTTGCGGCAAGGTTCTGGGGAAGCCGTCCAGCATGTAACCGTTTTCGAGGTCAGGCTTAGATAGTCGCTCTTCCACGACCCCGACTACTACCTCGTCAGGAACCAGCTCGCCCTTTTCCATATACTCCTTGGCCCTGAGTCCCATAGGGGTTCCCTCTTTCACCGCGGCCCGGAATATGTCACCCGTTGAGATTTGAGGAATTCGCAGCTCTTCCGTTAGCTTCTTCGCCTGAGTGCCTTTACCAGATCCAGGTCCTCCCAACAGTACGATTCTCATGATTCCTTCCTATGTACGGGATAGAGCGGCTTACCGCCTCCCCTTGATCCGGCCCGTTCGGATGAACCCCTCATAATGCCTCTGGATCATGTGGGTTTCAATCTGCGTTAGCGTGTCCAGCGCGACTCCCACCACGATCAACAGTGAGGTTCCTCCAAAGTAGAAGGGCGCGTTAAAACGTGCAATGAGGATGGATGGGAGAACACATACGAGCGAAACGTAAATTGCTCCCCCGAGGGTTATTCGTGTTAGCACCTTGTCGATGTACTGGGCGGTCTTCTTCCCGGGTCTGATCCCGGGAATGTATCCGCCGTATTTTTTCATATTTTCCGCGACATCTACCGGGTTAAATGTCACCGCGGTGTAGAAGTAGCAGAAAAATACAATTAGTGCCACGTAGATGAGCTCATATACTCCCGTGGCCGGCCGGAGCCACGCAGTCATTGCATTGAGAAACGGGATGTTGAGAAATTGAGCTATGGTCGCGGGGAAGATTATCAGGGACGACGCGAAGATCGGCGGGATTACTCCCGCAGTATTGACCTTGAGAGGCAAGTGCGTGCTCTGCCCACCGTACACTCTCCTCCCTACGACCCGCTTTGCGTATTGAACCGGGATGCGACGTTGGCCCCTCTCGACGAAGACGATAACGGCTATTACCCCGATCATGATGGCCAGGAGCAGCAAGAGCACAAGAAATCCCAGATCGCCCGTCTGCACGAGCTGAATCGTGCTCCCGAGGGCAGAGGGCATACGGGCGACAATCCCGGCAAATATGATCAGAGAAATCCCGTTTCCGATTCCCCGCTCGGTGATCTGTTCTCCCAGCCACATGATGAACGCGGTGCCGGCTGTCAGGGTGATCATGGAGAGAATCACGAAGGCTGGCTTGGAGATATAAACCATATTCTCTGTGTTGGCCAGACCTATGCTGATTCCCATACCCTGAATGAGCGAGAGAAGTACCGTCCCGTATCGGGTGTACTGCGTAATCTTCTTGCGGCCAGCTTCTCCCTCTTTTGAGAGCCGCTCCAGATGGGGGACTACCACCGTGAGCAACTGTAAGATGATAGAGGCGCTGATATACGGCATGATACCAAGGGAGAAGACGGAGAAGTTCTCCATAGCCCCGCCCGTGAACATGTCGATCACGCCGAAGAGGGTTTGCTGATATTTCCCGAAGAACTCCTTGAGCGCAGCAGTGTTTATACCGGGAGTCGGAATATGCACGCCTACCCGATACACGAGCAGCATCAGGAGGGTGAATATAACCCTGCGCTTCAGTTCGGGGATTTTAGCAATGTTGCCAAAGGAGCCTATCACGACGGAAATCTCCTCCTCAGTGAACCGTCACTATCAGGCCACTCAGGGTGAGCCAGGATCGCGAGCTATTCGCTCACAATGCATCCACTGTGCCGCCAGCGGCTTCGATCTTTGCCCTAGCAGCGGCGCTGACCCGTTCCACTCTCACGGTGTACGCGTGCGAGACCTCTCCCACGGAGAGTATCTTTACCGGTCCCTGCCTCTTCACAATGCCCTTCTGGTGGAGTACTTCCGTGGTAATGACCGCCCCAGGCTCGATCTTGGCCAGGTCTTTGACGTTCACCACATTGTACTTGACCCGGGAGGGGTTGGTGAAACCCTTCTTGGGCAGGCGCCGCTGGAGAGGCATCTGACCGCCCTCGAAGCCTCGTCCCACACCGCCTCCTGATCGGGATTTCTGTCCTTTATGGCCTTTGCCACACGTTTTCCCGAGGCCGGAGGACTCGCCCCTCCCCACACGTTTGCGCGGCTTTCTCTCAGGGCCCTTCAAGTTCGATAAATTCATCCGCTTCTCCCTAAGGGGGCAAGCCTATTCCGCCACTTCTTCCACATGTATAAGATGGCGGACTTTGTTGATCATGCCCCGCACTTCCGGGGTATCTTTCAGAACACGACTGGAGTTGAGCTTTCTCAGGCCCAGCCCTCGGACCGTGTCGATCTGGTCCTTCGTCGATTTGATGGTGCTTCGCTTCAGGGTAACTCTAAGCATCGGAATGCAACTCCTCGCGTCTGTCGGACTCGTCTTCCGAAGAACCGAGCTTGCCGAGCTTCCTCGCAATCTGCTGCTGTGTGCGAAGGCCCTTCAGGCCCTCGAATGTGGCCTTGACCACGTTGTGTGGATTGTTCGTCCCAATGCACTTGGTCAGAATGTCTCGGATGCCGACAGCTTCCAAGACCGCACGAACCGCACCACCTGCAATGACTCCCGTTCCGGATCCGGCCGGCTTGAGCACCACCTTGGCGGCACCGTACTCGCCGACTATCTCGTGCGGGATGGTCCCTTCCACAATAGGAATGTGTAGCATAGAGCCTTTGGCGCGTTCCACGCCCTTGCGAATCGCCTCGGGAACTTCGTTGGCCTTGCCCAAGCCATACCCGACTTGGCCCTTTCCATCGCCCACCACGACAACGGCGCTGAAGGAGAATCGCCGTCCGCCCTTCACGACTTTCGCGACACGACTCAGGTGAACTACACGGTCCTTCAATTCCCCTTCCGGGGCCATATCGGATCTACTTAGCAAGAAGCGCTCCTCCCTTTCGCTATTAGAAATTCAGTCCGCCCTCGCGAGCACCGTCGGCCAGGGCTTTTACCTTGCCGTGGTACAAGTACGGACCTCTGTCGAAGACCACCTCGACGATATTCTTTTCCAGGGCACGAGCAGCAATGCGCTTGCCGACCTCGCGCGATACCTCCCTGTTAAAAGGACCGCCTGAGCTTTTCCGGAAATCCTTATCCAACGTGGATGCGCAGGCAATGGTGACGCCCTTGCTATCGTCGATTATCTGGGCGTAGATATTCTTATTGGAACGAAAAACCGTCAGCCGGCATCTCTCACGGCTCAGAGCTATCTTGGACCTGACTCGCAGGCTCTTTTTCCTCCGAGCAGCATGCCTATTTTTTTCGCTGGCCATCTTTTTCCTCACTCACAATCAGCTTCATGGTCTGCATCCACTCACGAGCAAAGAGCCAACCTTACTTGGATCCTGCTTTGCCGACCTTCCTCCGGATTTGTTCACCCAGATAACGTATTCCCTTTCCTCGGTATGGCTCCGGCTTGCGTACCCTGCGAATGCGCGCGGCCATTTCTCCCACCACCTGTTTGTCCGCCCCGCGTACGTGGATGACCGTATTGCGCTCCACTTCCACCCGTACACCATCCATGAGGGGCACGACAACCGGTTTCGAGTAGCCTACGTGGAGCGTCAATGACGAGTCGTCCGCCTCGGCCCTATAGCCTACTCCGACAATCTCCAATGACTTGGTGAAGCCCTCGGTCACACCGGTGACCATATTTTGTATGAGGGTTCTCGTCAAGCCATGGAGAGCACGGCTCTTGCGATGTTCTCCCACGGCCGAGACCTGAATGAGGGCCTGGCCAACGTCCACGGCCACACGATCCGAGAGAGAGAGGCTGAGGGATCCCTTGGGGCCCTCGACACTAATGATCGGCGGGGCCAGAGTCACCTTCACCTTCTCGGGAATGGTTATGGGGGCCTTGCCTATTCTAGACATACGTTACGCTCCTCCAGTGCTCCGACTACCAGACGCTGCACAGCACCTCGCCTCCGATTCGACGGCGACGGGCCTCTTTGTCGGTGATGACGCCCTGGGAAGTCGACAGGATGAGAATTCCCATGCCGCCACGGCTCTTGATGTTGTGCTCGTGCCCGACGTAGAGTCGTCTCCCGGGTCTGGATACCCGTTCGAGTCCTTCGATCACGCACTTCTCATCGTCGTCGAACCGCAAGGTAATCTTGAGGACACCCTGCTTGTTCTTGGCGGATCGTATCACTTTGTATTTCTTGATGTAGCCCTCTTCCTTCATGATCTGCGCTATGCTGATCTTCATGTTGGAAGCGGGAATGGCAACCTGTTCCTTGCGGGCGTGCCGTGCGTTGCGCAACCGAGTCAACATATCCGCTATGGGGTCGGTCATGCTCATGTTCGGGTATCTCCTACCAGCTTGATTTGACCATACCTGGTATGTTCCCATTCAGGGCCTGATTTCTCAGACATATCCGGCACAGCTTGAACTTGCGATAGTAAGCCCTGGGCCTCCCACAAACTCCGCATCGATTGTACTGCCTGACTGCGAATTTCTGAGGCTTGGCCGCTTTGACCATCATTGATATTTTGGCCACGCTCCCTCCTTGTGCTTCGAGAGAATTACTTCCTGAAGGGCATACCCAGATGCTCCAACAATTGACGCGCTTCTTCGTCGTTTCGCGCGGAAGTCACCATGGTAATATTCATCCCTCGAATCTTGTCGATTTTGTCGTAATCGATCTCGGGAAAAATTATCTGTTCCTTGATCCCCATGGAGAAGTTGCCGCGTCCGTCGAAGCCTCTTGGATTGACCCCGCGAAAGTCCCGCACGCGAGGCAGTGCGATATTGATCAGCTTGTCCAGAAAATGGTACATGGCATCCCGCCGGAGCGTGACCTTGCACCCGATGATCATCCCTTCACGAAGCTTGAACGAAGCTATTGACTTCTTGGCTCTACGGAGAACCGGCCACTGACCAGTTATCAGGGCCATTTCTTGTTGTGAGCTCTCCAGGACCTTGGCGTTGTGGATCGCCTCCCCAAGCCCCATGTTCACGACTACTTTGATCAGCCGCGGCACCTGCATGAGGTTCTTGTACTTGAACTGCTCTCTGAGAGCAGGAATCACGGAATTCGAATAGTATTCTTTCAGCCTAGACGCCATGGCCTTCTTCCTTCTAGCTGTCCACCTGTTCCTTGCATTTCTTGCAGTACCGGACTCGATCTCCGCCTTCAAGAACTCGAATTCCGATACGGGTGGCCTTTGAGCATTTTGGACACACGAGCATCAGGTTGGAAAGGCTCAACGGGGCTTCTTTCTCCACAATGCCTCCCTGCTGGCCAGGCTTCGCACCTGCCCTGGAGTGGCGCTTAACGAAATTGAGACGTTCCACGAGCGCCGCTTCCCTTTCGGTCAAGACTTTGAGGATTTTTCCCTGCCTGCCCTTCTCCTTGCCCGAAATGACCTTTACCTTATCGTTCTTCTTCAGCTCGGACATCCCTAAAGAACCTCCGGGGCCAGAGAAACTATCTTCATGAACTTCCTGGCCCTGAGCTCACGTGCTACCGGACCGAAAATCCGGGTTCCGATCGGCTCCATCTGATTGTTGATCAACACCGCGGAGTTGTCGTCAAACCGAATGGCAGAGCCGTCCGGCCGCTTCACCGCTCGGCGTGTGCGAACGATTACGGCCTTGTGCACTTCGCCCTTTTTTACCTTGGAGTTCGGGATGGCCTCCTTCACGGACACAACCACCACGTCCCCGACACTGGCGTACTTGCGCCTCGTGCCTCCCAGGATCTTGATGCAATAGAGCTCTTTCGCGCCGGAATTGTCAGCCACAGCCATGCGCGTTTGCTGCTGAATCATGTGGTACCTCCGGGCAGCGCAGCTTCCTTGACGATTTTACGCACGCGCCAGTTCTTTCGACGACTCAGCGGACGAGTTTCCACGATCATCACCTCGTCCCCCACTTGACAGCGGTTCTGTTCGTCGTGAGCCATGAACCGCTTTCTCCTGCGAACGAACTTCTTATAGACGGGGTGTATCACCGTTCTGCTGACCTCGACCACAACCGTCTTGTCCATCTTATTGCTAACAACTACACCCGTCCGTATCTTACGCTGTCCCCTGCTGGCGGAAGAGTCTGTCATCAGGAGGCCTCCTTCTCTCTCAGTATGGTGAGCACTCGAGCGATATCTTTTCGGAGTCTCCTCAAGCGAGCTGTTTTTTCCAACTGCCCCGTCGCATGCTTGAATCGCGCGTTGAATTCCTCTTCGCGAAATTCCTTCTCTTTGGCACGCAGCTCATCGACGGATAGGTCTCTCAGTTCTCGGGCCTTCATGTCAACTCCTCACGGACGACGAAACGGGTCTTTATCGGCATCTTCATCGCTGCAAGGCGGAAAGCTTCCTTCGCAACTTGCAAAGGAACTCCCTGCATTTCGTACATGATCCGGCCCGGCTTCACGACGGCCACCCATTCTTCGGGAGATCCTTTACCCTTACCCATCCTCGTTTCAGCCGGTTTCTTCGTAATGGGCTTGTCCGGAAACATGCGAATCCAGATTTGTCCGCCCCTCTTTACGTGTCGAGTCATGGCGATTCGGCCCGCTTCGATCTGTCTGGAGGTAATCCATCCTGGGGCCATGGCCATCAGCCCGAAGTCACCAAACGCTACCGTGGCTCCCCTCAACGGACGGCCCCTCATCCGACCCTTCTGCCTCTTTCGATATTTGACTTTCTTTGGAGCAAGCATCTCATCATTCCCCTGG
>CAYZET010000143.1:0-11852 GCA_964477215.1 uncultured Syntrophaceae bacterium
GGGCGTTACCTTTGTAGGAGCTGCCAAGAAGATGGGATTGCCGCCGGCAGCGTCCATTCCGTTGGCCTTTCTTCTGGCTGTGGGAACGACCACGCTTGTGGGAATGCTCATGGAAAAGATTGCAGTGGAGCCCAGGGAGAGACTTTCTGTGTTTCACTATTCCGGCTTGGCTGTGGTGGCGTTTGCCATAGCCCGGGTGGTAGTGGACGCGTCCATGTCGGTTGCGGTGGGGGTCGGGCTAGCAGCAGGTATCGTTGCGTATGCGGGACTAAAAAACAAGACCACGGTGTCCATGCGAAGCCCGTCTGTGCTGCAACTGATAATCATCACGATTGCGCTTTCTATCCTCGTCAGGGGGGTTGCTATGTTCGTGTTCGGCAAGGACCCGTACTTCATGGACCACTTTGTCTCAGAGAGTCCTGTTCACGTGCTCGGGGCAACGGTTCTCCCGCAGACGCTCCTGGTTGTGATGGTGATCATCCTCGTGGTTGTCCTGGTTGGGCTCTTCTTCGGTTTCACGCTGACGGGGAAAGCTATGCAGGCCTGTGCGTTCAATCGCGACATTGCCAAGCTCATGGGAATCAACGACCGATGGATGATTCTTCTTTCTTTTGCCATGTCTGCTGCAGTGGGCGCCATTGCCGGTTATGTAGTCACCCCTATTACGCTCATGGACTACGACCGTGGGCCCATGCTGGCATTGAAAGGATTTGGCGCTGCGGTTCTCGGCGGATTGGGCAACGGTTACGGCGCGGTAGCCGCGGGATTCATCCTGGGCATCCTGGAAGCATTGGGAGCCGGCTTGATCTCTTCAGGTTACAAGGATGCCATTTCGCTCATTATCCTCCTCACGGTCCTCTTCTGCAAACCAAGCGGCCTATTCGGGAGTGCGGAGGCAGCAAGGTTCAAAGAGTTCTAGGACGATCGACGTGCGTGACCCATGTCCATCGTTCCTAGGAGACGTGAAGGGGCTTGCAACGGTTTCACCGAGGATCGGGAATCTATTAACCGGGAGACCACATATGGGCCGCGGCAACATCGTGTGCTTGCTCGTTCTTGCCATTGTGATTGCGGCATTTCCCTTCTTCGTAGTCAGTCCGTACTACTTGCGGGTGATCAATTTTGCGGGAATTTTCAGCCTGGTCTGTATCGGCTTGTCCCTTCTCATGGGGTATGCAGGCCAGATATCCATCGGACAGGCGGGGTTCTTCGCAATCGGCGCGTATTCATCGGGAATTCTAACCGTTCATTTCGGATGGAGCCCTGCCGCGGGTATCGCAGTGGGACTGGCACTCAACAGTTTTCTCGCATTCCTCGTCGGAATACCGACGCTGCGGCTGAGGGGCCATTACCTGGCTATGGCCACTCTGGGGATCGGCGAAATTATCCACATCGTTGCGGTGGCAGACACCGGAGAGTTGGTGGGCCTGGTGCTCCTGGGGTCTAGGAAGTTGGGGTTGGCATCAGAGACGTTGCAGAATACTCTGGGACCGTTTAGAGCGCTCACGGGAGGCCCTTCGGGATTCGGACAGATCCCGACCTTGGGGATCGGTGAATGGCGGCTGACGACGCCCACACAGTGGTTCTGCTTCATCTGGACCGTGGTTCTGTTGAGCATGGTGCTCTCACTGAATTTGGTGCACTCCCGCATAGGCCGGGCGCTCAGAGCCGTTCACGGTAACGAGGAGGCTGCCCGGGCCATGGGGATCAACACGCCCCCCCTCAAGATACAGGTTTTCGTGGTTTCCGCAGCTATGGCTTCCATTGCGGGGTCGTTGTATGCGCACTACGTTACTTTCATTTCCCCTGTGACCTTTTCCATCAACGAGTCCATCCTGTTCGTGGTGATGGTTGCGGTCGGAGGGATGACGAACGTCTGGGGAGCCTTGGTAGGGACAGTGATCATGAGCATCCTTCCGGAGAGTCTCCGGTTTTTCCACGATTACGACATCCTCATTTATGGTTTGGTCCTCTTGATCATCATGATGTTCATGCCCGACGGAATCGTCGGGCTTATTCGGAGATTAGCAACGTCGCTTCAAAGCAAGACACGGGCTGAACAGTGAACAACATACTCTCAGTGCAAGGGATCTTCATGAGGTTCGGCGGGGTGATGGCTCTTAGCAACGTCACCGGTGAGGTGGAAAACAACACCGTTACCTCGATTATCGGTCCTAACGGTGCAGGCAAGACGACACTGATAAATGTGATCTCCGGTGCATTTGCCCCAACTCGGGGCGAGGTTCTTTTCCAGGGGCAAACCATCACGGGGTTGCCCCCGCACAAGGTGGCTGAGCGCGGCATTGCGCGGACATATCAGAACCTCAGGCTCTTCCGCCACATGACCGCACTTGAGAACGTGATGGTGGCTCGTCATATCAAGACATCGTCAGGCTTCTTTGCCTGCGCTCTGAAACTACCGTCAAGCCGAAGAGACGAGCAGCTCACTCGCAGTCGAGCCACGGAGTACCTGGATTTCGTGGGCCTGGCAGACAAGGCCCATGTGGATGCCCTCTCCTTGCCGTTCGGTTATCAGAGGCACCTGGAAATCGCCAGAGCCCTGGCTTTGGAACCGCAGTTGCTTCTTCTGGATGAACCGGCCGGCGGCCTCAATCCGCAGGAAACGGCAGGGCTTGCGGAGCTCATCTGCCGTATAAGGGATAAGGGCATAACGGTGGTCCTTATCGAGCACGACATGAGTCTCGTGATGGAGGTATCCCAGTACATTCTGGTGCTCAACTACGGACGCAAGATTGCCGAAGGCACGCCGAAAGCAATCCAAGAAAATGAAGAGGTAATCGAGGCCTATTTGGGAAAATCAACAGAGGACGACGCCGGGGCGCAGGCCACGACGCGGGATGTGGCGGATGCTGGAAGTTGCTGATCTCAACGTATTCTATGACAAAGTGCACGTTCTCAAGGAACTGTCACTCCATATAGAAGAAGGGACCTGCGTCACCCTCCTCGGGGCAAACGGGGCCGGCAAATCGACGCTCATCAACACCATATGTGGGCTTGTGACGCCTGCTTCTGGCTCTATTACCTTCCGGAGACAAGACATCAGCCGAACCCCTGCGTACAAGATCGTGCGTCTTGGCATCGCTCAAGTCCCGGAAGGCCGACAGATTTTTGCCAACATGTCGGTACTGGACAACCTGAAGCTCGGAGCGTACTGCCGCTACTCTTCTGCCGCCAGGCAGGAAACCTCGGAGGACATCGAGCGTGTCCTGGAGATGTTCCCCCGCCTCAGGGACCGGAAACACCAGCTTTCAGGAACGCTTTCCGGTGGAGAGCAGCAAATGCTCGCATTGGGCAGGGCCCTCATGTCCCGGCCCAAGCTCTTGCTGTTGGACGAACCTTCCCTGGGCCTTGCACCCCTGGTCGTACGGTTCATCTTTGAGACGGTCACAAGGCTGCGCAAGGAGAGCCGTATCTCGGTCCTGATGGTAGAGCAGAACGCGAGGGCAGCTCTTCAGATCGCGGAACGAGGATACATACTTGAGACCGGCAGAATCATCATGGAGGGCTTGTCCACCTCCCTGATCAGCAACTCTGACGTGCAGAAAGCCTTCCTTGGCGGCGCAGCAGGACACGGATGAGACGAGGCAGCAGCTCCCGCCCCTGTCGTTGCTAGCGAGTTTAATGAATCCAGGGCAGAGTCAACGGTGGCGGTATCGACGCGCCGCGGAGAAGATAATGCTTGACTCGGAATAACGGTGAGCTTAATGCTAAAGATAACTTGTTCTGAGCCCGTCATGCGAGCGGACCGATCGGTGTCGGGGGGGGACAGCAAGCAATGTGACCCAAAGCGATGGCACCGCTGAAGGCTACATGCCAAGATCGGAATCTGAGGACTCAAGAGTTGTTCTGGTGCTTCCCTTGCAAGAGGTTGAATCGTTTCCGCGGTTGGCAATCCTTCGGAACCGTTAGGATACCGAGAGTCATAAGAAAGGGGCCGCACAATGAACGCAATCGTTGTCCTGATCGTAGGGTTTATCGTGGCTTACCTCGGCTATCGGGTCTACGCCGGGTATGTTGACGCCAACATCATCAAGGCCGATCCCAAGAGAACTACACCTGCCAAAATGTACATGGACGGCGTGGAGTTCATGCCGACCAGCAAGAACATTCTGTATGGCTACCAGTTCAAGTCCATTGCTGGGGCCGGGCCGATCATCGGGCCGATCATCGCTATGCAATGGGGGTGGCTGCCGGCCGTCCTCTGGATACTTCTGGGAACATTCTTCATAGGCTGGGTGCACGATTACGCGAGCGCGATGATTGCCATCAGAAACGAAGGGGCTTCGTTTGGAGGTCTGAGCCACAGGCTGATTTCGCCTCGAGCCCGGATCATTCTCCTTTCATTTATCTATTTCTATCTGCTCCTCATTGCCGGGGCATTCGGCGCCGTGGTGGTGGGGACCGCCATCGGCCTGAAGGCATCGCCCATGGCATGGCTCTTGTTGACCGTTGCCGGCATTTTGGCTGGTCAGATGATCTATCGCTGGAAGCGGGACATAATTCTTACCACTGTGGTGTGTGTGGTCATTGCGCTGTTCGGCATATTTCTGGGAACCAAAGTACCGTCAAACGCTGTGCTGGGTGATGCTCTCGCAAATAATAGGTGGATCTGGGCCCTTTGTGCTTTTATCTTCTGCTATTTCGCCGCGGTGCTCCCGATCTGGAGATTTGCCCTTCCGATCAACTATGTGGCATCGTACGTGGTTTTGTTAGGCCTTTTCTTCGGGATCATCGGAATATTCGTGAAACACCCGAGTTTCACCCTGCCGGCCTTCACGACCTTTAGCATTCCCATCGGTCCCATGTGGCCCATCATGTTCGTGACCATTGCCTGCGGAGCTATTTCCGGGTGGCACAGTATTGTGTCCAGCTCCGGCACCGCCCGACAGCTCGAGAACGAGCTCGATGCCCGGCCGGTGGGAGCGGGGGTAATGTTTGTGGAAATGATGTTAGCCCTTTTTGCCCTTATCATTGCAGGGACAATTTTCACCTCCGCTGCAGAGTATATGCAAGCCATCAAGGTAAGCCCTGCCGGGGTTTTCGCCACGGGGGTGGGCACGTTTCTCAACGCAGTGGGCCTACCCTTCGAAGTAGCCAAGTCATACGGCAGCGTCATGATGATTTTTCTCGCCATCACGATCATGCAGTTGGTGATCCGTTTCATGAGAGTCGCTACTTCCGAGTTGCTCAGCGATGTGCACCCAGTGTTCAAGAACGCGCACGTTGGGACCATTTTGGCGAGCATTCTGGGCATGATTTTGGTCATGACCGGCTGGTGGCAGTATCTGTGGGTCCTGTTCGGCGGCGCGAACCAGTTGATGGCGTCGTTGGCGCTCCTGCTCATCTCAGCGTGGCTGGTCTCGGAAGGCAGGCCGTCGGCATGGGCCTTCTATCCGATGATATTCATGTTTGTGACCACGGTTGCAGCGCTGCTTTACACGTCCTACAACCTACTCTTCGTGAAAGTTCTGGGCGGCGCAGTGAAGGGAGAAGCACTTATCGGGAACACACTTATGGGGCTCGTGGCTCTGTTCCTGGTCGCGGCCGCATTGGTTCTCGCGTGGGAAGGGTACAAAGCATTCCGCCGTTACCGGACTGTGCGAGCGGAGGCGATCCCTTCAAAAGCTTAAGAGCGGGTGTGTACCAGAGCCGACGCATTGGCTCTGTTGAGAGCATGTCCCCGGGTAGATCGTGCATTTGCCCGGGACGAACGATCGAGTAATCGCCCCAAGGGCGTATTTCCCGCGGGTGGAGTACGGAGTGAGCCGGAGCGACGAAAGCGACGGGCTATTGCTGAAGGTGCGGGAGTTCTTCTACGGCATGATGCTTCATGATGGCGCCCTTATCGCGCTGAAGAAGAAAGCCAGCCTGGAGCACCTCTTCATGCTCGTTACCATGGGCGACATGTTGGGAGTCCCCATCGTTCCACAGTATTACGCCTTGAGACTGCTGCCATTTGCGATCCCGCGACTGCCGGGGTGGAGGCGTTATCTTTTTCGCGAGAAGGACTTAACGGACAAGGCTGATTTCGGATAGGGAAGTGTTCGTGGCTCGATGCTCGACCGAATCGTCTCCTGCAATGCAGAGGGCATCATGCGCACCGGTAATGCTCTGCAGCCACGATGCTTCTCGAAAGATGGTAAAGGGAGTGAATCTATGTCGGAAGAAGAAAGAAAAAAAGTAGGCTTGTTCCAATCTGTTAAAGAATTCGTCTACGGAATCGCTGCTCATGATTCGGCACGATATGCCCTGAAATCAAGGGCAAGCATGGAGCACCTTTTCATTTTGATCACCATGGGAGACATGCTTGGCGTGCCGATTCTTCCTCCTTACTATTCGTTGCGGCTCCTGCCGTACGCTGTTCCTCAGATTGCCACGTGGAAGCGCAGGATGCTCAGAGAGAAAGATTTGACGGACGCATTGGCTTGACGAAAGGAGTCTCGGTTCGCGCTTCTACTGTCGGTGTTTTGCCGGACTCTTCCGGACAATGCTCTGAGTCAGGAGTCGAGGTATTCTCATCCAAAGCCTTAACTTGGGAAAGGGCCGATCCTCATGTCTTTAGCCAAGATATTTGAACAGTATCCCAATCGGAGATACATCATGTTTGGTGGCAAGGGTGGCCTCGGCAAGACTACCTTCTCGGCTGCCACTTCCTACTATCTTGCCAAGACCGGCAAGAAGGTCTTGGTCTTTTCTGTCGATCCTCAGGCATCCTTGACGGACATTTTCCAGAAAGACATTTTTGGAAAAGGCCCGACAGAGATCATACCCAACCTGTACGCACAGGAGATCGACGCAGATCGAAGAGTCAAAGAATATCAGCAAGAAATCAGACAAAAGATCCTCGACATGTACGGAATGGAAAAGATCCCGGACGAAATCGAGAGTTACATCCAGGCCGCCGCCGCCGAGCCGGCAATGGAGGAGAGCGCCATTTTTGACGAGGTCGTGGATATCGTGGTCAAAGGGGGGTACGATTACTACGTATACGATCTTGTGCCACTGGGACACGCCTTGTACTACCTAAGCATGGCTTCTGTGTACGATGCCTGGATCGATAAGATCACCAACCTTAGACAACAGATGCGGGAATTTGACCAGGCCGCAGCGGTGATCAAACGCGAAAAAGAGCTGGACGAAGACGCGGTTCTCAATGAGCTGCTGTTCATTAAAGACAGGATCAACAAGTCGTCCAGCATACTGACCGACAAGGAAAAGACTGCGTTCTTCTTTGTGCTGACCGCAGAAGAGATGGTCATCAAGGACACTCAGAAGGCTGCGAAGCTCTTCGCAAAATTCGATGTCCCTCTCAGCGGTTACATCATGAATCGGATTCTCCCCGAAGAACTAAAGGACCAAAACATCCCCGAATATCTTAAGAACCGTTTCGCTATGCAGGAACATTACCTGAAGGTCATAGAGGACGAGTTCAAAGGAGAGATCTTGGCGTTCGTGCCGGAGATGGAACGGGATATCACCGGGCTGGACATGATCGACAAGCTCGCGAGAAAAATGTTCGGAGATTTCTCATAGGCGGAGATCAGGGGGTTTACCGTGAACAAGATTACCATCAGCATGAGTCGGTACATGAAGGATAATCCTCGACTCAAGTATATATTCTTCGGCGGAAAGGGAGGTGTGGGAAAGACCGTCGTTGCCGGCGCCGCTGCTTTGTGGTCCGCGAAGCAGGGACGAAAGACCTTGCTGGCCTCCACCAATCCGGTTCATAGTCTGTCCAACCTCTTTGAGCAAGACGTCTTCGGCAGGCCGGTTCTGGTCTGCGACGAAGCCAACTGTTACGCCTTCGAGATCGACACGCGCGAGACCATCGAGCGCTCCAAGCAGGAAATAAGGGAAAAGATCAACTGGTTCCTGAAGTTTGCAGACATCACCACCAGAGCAGAGGATTTCATCGAATCGGCCACCATGAACCCTGCGTTCGAAGAATCCGCCATGTTTGAGAACATGATGGACCTCATGTTCAAGGACGAATACGACTTTTACGTCTTTGACACGGCTCCCACCGCGAACGCACGACGGCTCCTCGGCATGTCGAAAGTGTACAGCCTGTGGGTAGAAAAGATGCTCAAGAGCCGAGAAGAGGCCAAATCCTTGCGAGAGATGCTCTCGTTTTCCAAGAAGCAAGAGCAGGATCCCCTGCTGGACTACCTTCTGAGCTTCAGGGATCGCATGAGCCACGCAAAGGATCTCTTGACCGACGAAACCTTGACAGCGTTCTTTTTCGTCACCTTGCCCGAGAGTCTCCCCATCGCTGTGATCACGCGGTTCATCAACTGGTTCCATGAATTCGGCGTTCCTGTGGGCGGAGTCGTGGTCAATGGAATGATCCCAAAAAGTCAGGTGGGCTCCGACGCTGCAGAGTTCGTCAGAAACCGAGTGCTCATGCAGGAAGAGCACATGGAGATGATCTGGAAGATTTTCGGGGATAGAGTCAGGGCAGTGCTGCCGCTTTTTGAGACCGAGGTGAAGGGGGCAGCTATGCTGAACCGGCTCTTAGGCGAGCTTATGGCTGATGGCTCATGAGAACGGTTACGTATCCGCTTCAGCCGAATTCAAAGGAGGGCGGGTTTGAAACCCGCCCCTACCCTTGCCGCCAACACGAATTGGCCGTACCGTATCTAGTTTAACAGCGTTTCCTTGAATAGATAACCGTACTTATGAAATCTTGTACTTCGGAGCTCATGGCTCATGGCCGACACGATAGAGGACGCGGCCAGTGCGGTCGCACGATCGTCAAGGGACCGGTTTTACCTGCTGGGCTCCGACCCCTTTCCATTCTCTCCACAACGAATTATTCCCATGGCGCGCTCGGACCGAGAGCTTCTTCGAGCGCCGGCCGTTGATGTTCCCATTTCGTCTGACGACATACAGTAAGCATCTCGATGACGTCGCTGTGCACGAATGGTTTGGCAATGAATCCCACTATAAGTTTGTTATCCATGGCTGCGCGAATGCCCACATCATCCTTGTAATAGTACCCTGACACCATCACTATGCTGATCCAGGGATCTATCGCCTTGATTCTCCGAGCCAAATCCAGCCCGTCCATGTCGGTGAGCTTCGCGTCCAAAAGCGCGATCGAGAAGCTCTCGGATTCAAGGAACTTCAGCGCGGCCTCGCCGGTTTGAGCAATACGAAGTGCAAAGTCATCTTCTCCAAGCAGGTTTTTCAGGACCCAACACATGTCGGGCTCGTCATCAACGATCAATACCAGCGGCCGGCTGTTCGTCATTTCCAGACACCTCCCGGTCACAAAAGTGGCAGTTGAACCGTAAAGACTGTGCCTTCTCCTGCTTTGCTCTTGACGTCAATGTTTCCAAGATGTTGTTTCACGATGGAGTAGCATATGGACAGCCCCAGTCCTGTTCCTTTTCCAACGGGCGAAAGGGTGAAAAAGGGGTCGAATATCTTTTCAAGATGCTCAGGCGAGATTCCGCAACCGGAATCCTCGATGCTCACCAGCACGCTTTCCTGAGTGCACCGCAAGGAAACTCCCAACGTGCCCCCAGCCGGCATGGAGTTGAAGGCATTCAAGAACAGATTGAGAAACATTTGCTGAAGCAGGCTTGCGTTGGCATATACGGCTATCGGCTCGTCAGGAAGATGCTCCAGAATTGCAATCTTCCCAATTTTCGCCTGGTTAGAAACGAGCTGGAGTGTAGAGCGAATAACATCCACCACATTGACTGCCGCCATCTCCGCGCCCGATGACGGCCGCGCAAATCGCAGCAAGTTCTCTATTATCGAGGAAGCCTTGTCTATGCCCTCGCATATTCGAGACACACATTCTTCTCGAAGTCCAGGCGCCAATTCGGGGTTTTTCAGAAATTGTGCTGCTGACGAGCAAACTGCAAGCGGATTGCGGATTTCGTGAGCTATGCCGCCAGCCATTACGCCGAGTGA
This sequence comes from uncultured Syntrophaceae bacterium, assembly GCA_964477215.1. Classification (GTDB taxonomy): domain Bacteria; phylum Desulfobacterota; class Desulfomonilia; order Desulfomonilales; family Desulfomonilaceae; genus JBFMDN01. The sequence goes on from CAYZET010000143.1 coordinate 9,946, forward strand.
CGCAAGCTTCTGTGATTGCAGGAGCTGCATCTCAAGCCGCCGGTGCTCGGTCAGGTCTCGTCCCATGGCCACTACGCCGACAGACGTTCCCCGCTCGTCTTTCATGGGAGAGAAGACCCAGCTAATCGGTATCTTATTTCCGTCCTTTGTGATCAGCTCCCATTCGCCAGTCTGAGAAGTATCCGCTTCCCTCAACTGGGTGAACACCTTCCTCAGCTCTTCGCCAGCTTCCGAAACACACCGCTCGAAAAGGGACCGGCCCTTCACTTCCTGCGAAGGAAACCCCGTGAGCCGCTCGGCAGCGGTGTTCCAGGTCAAGACAAGTCCGTCCGGATCGGTCGAGAGAACCACATCTCTGGCACTCTCCACGACACTAGCCAAGTGGCGCTCGACGCGACGGACTTCTTCGCTCAGTCTCGCGTGCTCCGTCACGTCGTCCATGAGCAGAATGACTGTTTCGACGGTCCCGCGCCGGCAAAAAGGAAGAATACTATAATAGTAGATGCGAATGGGAATGCCCGGTGCGCGGTACGTCATCCTGTTGCCACGAATTGGCTGGTTCCTTCGGAACACTTCCCGGACCTTGCGGGCCATGTCGATGTGCTCGATAATGGCCTCAGGCAGTACCTGTCCCAGCTTCTGGCCTATCACATCCTGGCGACTCTTGCGGCTCTTCGTGATGAAGTTCCGGTTTGCAAGAATCACTCTCAAGTCTGTGTTGATTAAGAGAACTGAAGACGGGATGGACTCGAGAAACACTCCGAACATTTCCTCATAAAGATGCGGGTCATCCCTACCCAATGGCTCTAACGCTGCCATGTGCACGGTGTCTCACCTCCGTTGCGACAAAACCCCTGTGGAAATCCCTCGGTCATCCGACAAGAACGGGCGCCACCTGGGAACCATTGATACCCCTTTTGAGTCCCCCTCCCCCGGCTCCAGCTGTCGTTCCTGATGCTGCCATGCATTCAACACCGCTTCTGTATAGCAAGCATTGAGCCAACCGCCATTGGGAGATAGTCATGAAAACGTGTAGTTATGTTGGTGACTTAAGCATAGGTAGAAACCTCTGGGCCTCCAAGCGCGGATCACAGAGCGCCCGTTCATGTCCAAAAAACAAACGGCATTGAGGCGGTGCCAATGATTCCCAATCGTTACCACTTTAGCCGGTGTTTAAAAAACCAACTTCGCTGCCTTGCCGTACCGTGGTGGCAATGAATTTTCTTCTTGACAACCTGGCGGCAGATCGTTATGTAAGTAGGTATTACATATATGGCCCCGGGATCGACCAAATGAAGAAAAGCACAAGCGCATCAGCAAGGATCTCACCCCAACCTACCCTCGATTCACGGCTAACAGATTTGCCACCCGCGGGTCGCAAGATCATGCATGCTCTGAGGCTGTTGCTGAAAGAAAAGAGCTTTGATGAAATCACCACCGCAGAGATTTCCAGGGTGGCCGGTGCTAACGAGGCGCTCATTTATCGGTATTTCAAAGACAAGAGAGGCTTGCTTCACAAGATCTTGGCCGAATACACTCTGGAGCATCTTCTCCAAATTCAAAGTGATGTCGCCGGCGTGCAAGGGGCCCTGAACAAGCTCGCGAAACTTATGAAGGGTACCATCGCTTTCCACAAGAAGAATCGCGTCTTCTCGCGCATACTGTTGCTGGATGTGAGGAATTATGCAGGTTACTTTGAGAGCGAAGCTTACGAGCTGGTAAAACAGTATGCCAGACTTATAGACGGAATAGTCGAAGAAGGTATCAGGAATAAGGAGATCCGGGCTGATGTCTCGGTGGCGAGCGTGAAGGACGTCGTTGTGGGCAGCATAGAACATGCCTGTCTCAGAGCGGTGGTATTCGACTGGGAATTTGATGAAGAACAGCTAGCTCGCAATCTCGCGGAC
>CAYZET010000144.1:0-11836 GCA_964477215.1 uncultured Syntrophaceae bacterium
TCCATACCCCTGCGTATATCCGGCAAATTCTTAAGACCGCGGATCGAGAGTTCACTTCCCTGGCCCCTGATACATCGGTGAGCTCTCGGAGCTATTTGGCATCCTGGCTCGCGGTCGGCGGATGCATCAAAGGAATCGACCTCGTGATGTCCGGTCAGTGCAGGGCTTGCTTCTGTCTAGTAAGGCCGCCAGGCCATCATGCTCTTCCCGATCGAGCAGGAGGGTTCTGTATATTCAACAACTTGGGAGTAGCAACACGATATGCCATGCAGGCTTATGGTCTGGAGCGGGTACTCATAATAGACTGGGACATACACCACGGAAATGCCCTACAAGATCTATTTTACAACGAATCGGGCGTCCTTTACTTCTCTACCCATTACATGGGGTGGTACCCCCATACCGGAGACTGGGAGGAAACCGGAGCGGGAGATGGCAGAGGGTACACCGTCAATGTCCCAGTATTTAAAGAGTTGGAAGACGCGGACATGATCCACCTCTATCGTGACCTTGTCCTGCCGATAGTCAAGAGGTACAAACCGGAGCTGATCATTGTCGCCGCGGGATTCGACGCTCACCACAGGGACCCGCTCGGGAGAACACGCCTCACGGAGACGTGTTTTCGCTGGCTGACTCAGATTGTGCTCCAGGTTAGTGAATCAGTCGGAAGCTCCCCGATCCTCTTGTCCCTGGAGGGAGGATACGACAATTTTGCATTGGCAGCTTCCGTGAGAGAGGTGCTTGCAGTTCTCTGTGCAGAAGGCCGTAGGGAGCGCATACCCCCTTTCAGAACCAGCAAGGCTGCACAATTGGTTGAAAAGGCGAGGAGCGTTCATGCACAATATGGTGTGTGGACCAAATGATAAGGGGACGGTGGGCGGCTGGAAAGCACCATGAGAGTGTTCGTTGGGGTCCGGAGCGCCATGGGGTCTGCGAAAAGAGAGACGCGGCGCCCCGGGCGCGTCATACCATGCGGAATGGAATTAATTAATGATTAAGGCACGAGTACCTGCTGAGAATCCTCAGGCCAACATGAGATCGTATCACGAGACCTATCGAACCTTTTCCTGGGACAAGGCGGAAAAGGAGTTGTATCGCACCGCGCGAGGTCAGGTAAATATCGTGGTCGATGCGATCGACAAGTGGGCCGATCGACAAGAAACCACGGACAAGAAAGCTCTCGTATATGAAACGGCAGGACATGTCACCTCGTTCACGTTCAGGGCTATGAAAGAGCAGTCATGCCGGTGGGCCAATTTTCTCTCCAGGCATGGATTCAAGACGGGCGACCGGCTGTTCATATTCTTGCCCCCCTGTCCCGAGATTTATTTCGCCATGCTTGGATGCGCAAGGCTCGGCGTGGTCTTCTCCAATCTCTATCCTTCACTTGGATTCGAGGAGCTGCACTGGAGGATCTTCAATGCGGAACCCCGGGGCATTCTCACCAATCTCGACTTGGCGGAGGTGATATCGTACGATTCCATGAAAAAGTCTAGAGTGGTTTTCTACACCTCTGGTCCGGCTCCCTCTCTCTTCCCCTGGGAAGTGGTAGTCGAAGAAGTTATGGGACGAATGCCCACAGAGGCAGAAACGGTCTTTGGCGCTCCGGATACTCCTTTGTATCTCCTCTACACCTCGGGATCGACCGGACCGCCAAAGGGCGTCGTTCACGCCCATCGGGACATGGTGGGCCACCTGGTAACGGGAAGGTACGTGCTCGATCTCACGCCCGAATCGATTCTCTGGACAGACGGCAGTCCTGCATGGGTTACAGGAACCGTGTATGGAGCTTTCGCTCCCTGGTTGTGCGGTGCCACTTCGGTCGTGCAGGCTGATCCGTTTTCCGCATCCACGTGGTACAGGACCCTCGAGCAGCATGAGGTTTCGGTGTGGTATACCACACCCAGGACTATCAGAAGACTCATGGAAAGCGGTGACGATCTTCCTGCACGGTACAACTTTTCGCATCTTCGTCACATCGCGTCCGTGGGAGAGACTCTGCCTCCTGAATCATTCTATTGGGCCAGAAAGAACCTGGGGCACTCCGTCCACGACACCTGGTGGATGACCGAAACCGGGATGATTTGCATAGCCAATTATCCATCCCATCAGATCAAGGCAGGCTCGATGGGAAAGCCGGTTCCCGGGGTTGAGGCTGCCGTCTTCGACCCCAAGGGGGAGCAGCTCCCGATTCTCACCCTCGGGGAGCTCGGCCTCAAAGTGGGATGGCCGTCAATGATGAGAGCCATATGGCGGGACCATGTCCGGTACTCCCAGTATTTCCGGGGGGACTGGTTTATGACCGGCGACATGGTGATTAAGGACGAAGATGGACACTACTACCATCAGGGTCGCAACGATGACCTTATCAAAGCGGGGCAAGAGTTCATAGGGCCGTACGAGATCGAGGGTATCCTGCGACTTCATCCCGCGGTGGAGGAGGCCGCTGTCATTGCCAAGACCCCGGGGTCGGGAGCTCCGGCGCTTAAGGCCTTTGTCACCATAGGCCAGGGGTTCACGGCTTCTGCACGCCTTAACCATGAAATTCGGGCGTACGTGAAGACCAATCTCCCGGAGGAAATAACGCTCGCGGAGCTTGTGTTTGTGGACGAGCTCCCAAAGACAAGGTCAGGGAAGCTCGTCAGGAGAGCCCTCCGGGCCATGGAGCTCGGATTGCCCAGCGGTGATGTTTCCAAGCTGCGGGATTGGGATTAGTAAAGCGTTTCGTCCGGTTTCTTGAATAAGCGACGAGAAATCGGTAAGGTCCCGGTTCGAACAGTGCATCTCAGCCGGCAAAGACGACTGAAGTCTCAGGAATTCATATAGAATCCTTGCTACAACACTCCATTTGCAGTATCCTTCGCACCAGCGCAATGGTTGCCGACTACCACGATTGCGCCCCGAGCCCTCGAACATCCATCGAATCGGAAAGGCAATCGTGACCCGGAGGTCCGCTCATGGCTGGCGGAGAAAAAAAGGGAATTTTCAGCAGGTTGTTCAAGAGGGCAGAAGAGCCCGAAACGCCGAGGCAGGAGGAGAGACATAAGAAACTAGCGCTAACGGCCGTTGAGGAGCAGACCGAAAAGAAAGCTGCTGAGCACCCTTCGGGAGCGTCCGATGCCCCTACTCCTGTCCCTGTGCTGGAAAAGGTTGACGCAGTGGAGCTCGAGCTGGACATTCCGGAGCACGAAATATCCACAGTAGCCCTGTCAGTGAAAGATCTCGAAGCACTCTCTCCCGACGACCGTGGCTCTGCTCACCCGTTGGATCTCATTCCGGAGGATACTACTCTCCAAGGAACCGAGCTGGAAACCATTGAAGGGCCGGCGGACATCAGATCTCTTGCGTATGCGTCGGCACAGGCGGAAGAGCCTGCAACGACCATGCGCGAGATGGTCGCCCCCGATAGAGATGCTATGGAGCCCTTACTGCGCCAGGACGAGCGCGAAGGAACAACCCAGCATGTGCACGCTGAGCCGTCCACTCGCGATGAAGACGACAATGACATTGAGCTCGATCTTGAGGACGACGAAGATGGGAGCCAGCCTCAGGATGCGGCTCCCGTGGCCGCAGAAGTCACCCCTCAGGCCCCAATTGTGGGGGAGCAAGAATCATCTGTCGCATCGGATCAAGAGGCTGCAGCAGTAACTTCCGGCGAGGTCGCGAAAGCTTACGGATTTCCCGAGTTCACGGATTCCGAGAAAATCGAGACCTCTGCTCAACAGTCCCCAATGGCTCTCCAGGAGGAAATCAAGAGGGGGGAGGTCAGCGAGGAGGAGCCTGTCGAGCTTGGTCCAACTGAATTGCTGGGCTTGCCAGGAGCTTTTGCCGATACGCCTTTGGAACGAAAAGACCTCAACCGCCTGACTCGCCAAATGAGGACCCAAGCGGAAACTTTGGCTGAGATCGTCAAGACGTGTCAGACCCCCATGCGCATAGCCGTTCGGGGAGCTGCAGGGACCGGTAAGACGACCCTCCTTCGCGCCGTGGAGGCGCTCCTGCCGGCCACGGTGGCTCCAATGCGCCTGGTTGCAGACGATTATCTGAAAATGGCATCCAACCGCGCTTTGCCGTGGCTATTCTTGGAAAGGTTTGTTGCCGGTCTTGAAGAGATCGCCTCATCAAATGGGGATACCGACTTGGCGGTGCTTGCCGCGCCCATACGAGATCGTTTGAAGCTCTTCGCCCACGCAGATGTGTGGTCCCGAGGAGAGGAGTCGACCGCTCCGCTGGCAAGGCAACAAGATGAGCAGTTCGGTGTCGTCGCAGCAGTCTCTCTCTTGAAGAAGGAATTGCCCGCTCTCGTTCAATCCGCTCTGCATGCCGCATCTGCGGAGCGAATCTGTGTGATGGTGGACGATGCGGACCGGCTGGATTCCGTAACTGCACAGGAGCTCCTCGAAGCCATGCGCCGGTTCCTGGAGCTCGAAAGTCTCGTTTTCCTGATCGTCTGCGACTCTGAAATTGTCGAAAGCCCCGTTGCTGCTACCTATGGTGAGGAAATGTCTGCGGACGAGCCTCTTGCCCGCTTAGAGCGAGCTTTCCAGCTCTCGGTCTCCGTTCGGTCGGATTATGAATCCGCTAAGCATAGGCTGACCGGATTGCTCGATATTGCCGGATTCCGCGACGCAGAGCACGACGTGAACGATTACGTGGACCTTCTCACGCACTCCGTTGGCCTTAATCCCAGGAGGGAAAAGCTGGTCTTCAATAGGCTGGTGGCTGAATTGAGGCCGCGCCTTGAAACGGGCAGTGGCCTGGAGCCCGAGAATGAGGACACTGCGCGCAGCCGAAAGCTTCTCTTCGGAATGATATGTCTCGATATGGCATATCCGAAGGTATTTCAGCTACTCCGAAACGTGTCTTCAAATGGAAAGGCGCTCGGTCGGCTTATAGATGAACGCCTGAGAGATCCAGGGGAAGTCCTTATGATGGATCAGGAGTTTGCCTTGTTCGCCAACGGAGTTGACCGTGCCGAGAGTGCTCGTGAGTTGGTCGCCTTTGTTGATGTTTTCACCAACATCCTCTTTCGTGGAGATCGCAACGCGGTGTTGGACGCAGCATCGGCTCAACTTCTCGGGCAACTCGCGGATTTTCCGGTGACCTCTTTCCGTGGGGTCCCGATGATCCGAAAAGTCCAGGAAAGAGAAGCCATCCTGAGCGAATTCTGTCGTCAGGTGGTGGTGCGCGTCAAACAGCTCTGCGGGAACGGGGCTCCGGATGCATCGGACCGGAAAGTGCGGAACGTCGAGTCCGGTAATCCTTGGTTTTGGCTCTGGTTTCTGCGAGATCCTGCGAAGGTTGTGTGGGGTCCCGGACGGGTAATTTATGAACTGAGCTTCAACAAGGACAACGTTGTGGCTGTGAGCCTCAGGTGCAACGCGCCGAAATTGGTGGAGCGTGGGGTGGCGAACGACATTCTCGATGGTCTTGGAAAGCTGCCTCTCGTTGAGGATGGCGATTTTCATTTCTCGCAATATGACAACGGAATGATCCAAATTGAAAATGTGCTTTTTGAATGCTCCTGTGATTCGGCGTTCGATCTTGTGGAGGAGGAAATCGATGTCGTGGCCGAAACGCTGCAGGACCTGATTGACGCCACGAGCAATCTATTCGACCGCACCCTCCGTGAGGAAGTTTCCGGCCGGCAGCCAGTCGCCATGTTTCAGGTTCCGTGCAAGGTGTGCGGAAATCCTCTCGAACAGATAACGCTGAAGGACGGCTCCGAGGCTTACCGGTGCGACACCTGCCGAAAACTCTACAAGCCGAAACGATCTCTGAAGGCAGGCGCGTAACCAGGGCCCCTCGTCTCTTGGCTCCCGGGAGAATGGGGCTTCTTTGCAGGGAGCCCCTTGCAGCAACTCCTCGTAATTCGAGACTTTTGCCTGATTGTGCGGCAGTCTCTAGACACCTCGATCGCGAATTTGACGTAAATTCCAGTAAAGATAACAAAGAAACCACTGGTCAGAATGTTCCAAAACTGGTAGAAAAAATCAATTTGCAGTCCCAACGGCAGCGGGGGAGGTACTGGAAATCTTTGCTCCAGAACTGGCCAGCTCGACTGTCACGGGACGGCATGCCTTCCGGGGGGGAAGTATGGAAGATCGAAGATCGATCAGCGACAGTCAGGAATATGGAGCCGCTTACGGGGCGTCGGGGTCTCTCACTCTTCTCCTGATAGACGATGTTCCCTCAGTACTCAAGATTCTAGAGGAAATGCTTGTCGCCGCAGGATACACGGTAGTTGCCGCGTCCAACGGCAGGGATGGGATCCGACTATTCAACGAGAACCGCATTGATGCAATCCTGTGCGATCTGAACATGCCCGAGATGGATGGGTGGATGGTGGCTCAGGCGATTCGTGAGGCCTGCAAGAATGGAAAGCTGAAAAGGCCGCCGTTTTTCCTAGTGACCGCTGTGGCAGACCGGATTCGGCGGGATGACAGGATCGATAAACTGGGTATCGACGCTGTGATCGCCAAACCCGTGGACATAGCCGCGTTGCTCGCCACGCTCGAAAAATCGGTTGAGAAACGTTCGGAGGATAGAGCACGGCTATATTGTTGAGACGTGGGCTGTTCTCACCGCCATGCCCCGTGGCTCGCCTTTCGCGCATAGCCTTGGGTTGACGGCATAGAAACTTGGCCGAGGACCAACGTCAGAATGAGCCGTTTTCCGTAGCGCCGGCGTCTCGCAGGTGTCTTCGCGACTCTCACACTCGTCTATTGGTTAAGAATCACCGGCAAGATGCCGGCGCTACAGAATTATGGTCGTGCCATGCTCGTGTTACGAGACCGCGAGGTCCCCGGGGCGCTTTGAGCACCATTTTTGCAGATTCCCGCCGCTGCCGCAGGTGTTCTTGGGGTTACACCCCCACTTCTCCTTGATGGGCCGGTCTCTCAGCACGGCACCATGCCGGAGGGGTGGGAAAGGGCCCTTGAAAAGACCAGCATCTTATCGTCCGAAAACGAAAACGTGGCATGACAACCTTCTGATGGGGTAGAATTGTCTCACCGGTCAGAGGAGTAGGTTGCTATGATAGAGCAAATCGAGGTCTCAGTTGACAATGAGGGCTGAATCACAACCCCAGTGGAGATGCGAGACCGGTTGGGCTTGTCCCCGGGAATGACGCTCGTTGTTGAAGAACGAGAAGAAGGTGAGTTATGTTTGCGAGTTCAGCAGGAATTACCACTGCTTGTCGACAAGCAAGGGGTACTGGTGGTCAAATCGAAAGCCATCGGGGATCTTGCAAAGGCTGTTGAGCATGAGCGCGAACGTCGCGTATCAGACCTCCTGCAACGAGCGACCCTATAAGAGTGTTGCATGACACCTCCCTGCTCGTTGCAGCCATGGTTGAAGTTCACTCGGTGCATGACCTAGCATTGCCATGGCTTCAACGTGTGAAGGATGGCACACATATCGGATTTGCGGCCAGTCACTCCGTGGCAGGGAGTCCTCCCCGACATCGCCTCAAGAGGCACCGCGGCCGCATGACGCCGGATTCATTCTCACCTGCGAGGAATATCTTGATGCCAGGGAAAAGATTTATTCAAACTCTCCAGTTGAAAAACCTACTCTCGTACGGTCCCGAAACCCCACCTGTAGAATTGAGGCCACTCAACGTGCTCATTGGTCTGAATGCTTGTGGCAAATCCAATTTTATCGAGGCAATCGGGCTTCTTGCCGCTGCTCCCAGGGATCTGCTGGGCCCGATTCGCCAGGGAGGTGGGGTCGGGGAATGGCTGTGGAAAGGTGAAGAAACGAACCCTACTGCTGAAATAAACGCGACAATATACTATCCCGACGGAATCATGCCGCTCAGGTATCGGATCCAGTTCACCATAAGCGGTCAACGCTTTGAGCTCATCGATGAGGCAGTTGAAAACGAGCGAGTCTCCAACGACTGGGATCAGGACGTGTATTTCTTTTACCGATATCAGCATGGTCGCCCTGTCCTAAACGTGAAAAGGACCCCTGAATCTTGTCCGGGGGGGCCGGAAGGGCGGGCAAGCCGTCATCTTAGGCCCGACACGCTCGATCCCTCACAGTCTGTACTGTCGCAGCGGAAAGACCCCGATCAGTACCCGGAACTGACGTATTTGGCTCAAAATCTTAGCAGTGTGAAGTTGTTCCGGGAGTGGAATCTTGGCCGGTACACTGCGCCAAGGCTTCCCCAGAATCCTGACTTGCCGCAGGATTTCCTCCTGGAGGACGCAAGTAATCTCGGCCTTGTGCTGAATGATATTCTCTACTATCCGGAACTCAAACGGAACATTCTGGAAAAGCTGAAAAGATTCTATGAGGAGGTGGAGGATATCCACATCCGTATCCACGGCGGGACTGTGCAGATATTTTTTCATGAAAAGGGGTTGCAGCACCCTGTACCAGCCACTCGATTATCGGACGGCACCCTTCGATATCTCTGCATCCTCTCCATATTGAGTCACCCAAACCCGCCCCCGCTGATCTGTATTGAGGAACCGGAGCTGGGCATGCATCCGGACATACTTCAGACTATTGCGCACCTGCTCGTGGAGGCGTCCGAGCGCACGCAACTCGTTGTGACCACTCACTCAGACATCCTTGTCTCCCAGTTCAAGGATGACCCCGAGGCAGTGTTGATCTGCGAACGAGACGCATCTGGGACTTCGATCCAGCGCCGAGATGCCGACAGGCTCGCCCACTGGCTTGAGAAATATTCACTTGGGGAGCTATGGCTCATGGGCGAGCTCGGGGGCACGAAATGATCCCAGAGATTAGGATATACGTAGAGGGCGGCGGTGATGCGAAACAGCAAAAGCAACAGATACGGCAAGGATTCAACGAGTTTTTCAGGGAACTTCGAGAGCAGGGGCGCACCAGACGTGTGCGGTGGCATATAGTAGCATGCGGCTCCCGAAACGACGCGTTTGAAGACTTCTGTTTCGCGCTGAAAGATCATCCAAACGCGTTTAATATGTTGCTTGTGGACTCTGAAGAAGGAGTCGATAACGGGATCGGCCCTTGGGCCCATTTGTCCAAGCGGGAACCTACCTGGAAGGCACGCGATCCCGCGGTCTCTGATGACCACTATCATCTGATGGTCCAAGTGATGGAATCCTGGTTAATGGCCGATCTTGATAGAGTTGAAGCGTATTACGGTCAAGGATTCAACCGCCATGGCATACCTGCCAACCCCAATGTGGAGGCCATTCCCAAGAAAGACCTGCTCGCCGCGATGGCCGAGGCCACCAGGCGGACGCAAAAAGGTACGTACAGAAAAATAAGGCACGCGGCAGATCTGCTGAAGTTGATCAGACCGGCGGAAGTGCGCCGAGCGACCTATTGTGATCGGCTGTTCCACCAAATTGAACGGCTTATGGATTAAGGAGAGGCGTCGCTTACACTATGCTGCCGCGCATCGAATATCTGTGGCAGCTATCACGTGTGAAAGCTACGGTGGAGCGTACACAGTTTTCTCAAGCGGTCGGTCATGGCTCAGGTTACGAATTGGACCCGGACATATTTTCAGCGGCGTCCCCCACTACACTGTCCAGTGCGTACAGAGCAGCCCCTAGAGCGCCTGTGACCTGGGGATGGGGGGGAATGTGAACGGGGCAGCTTGTGTGCTCTTTGACGATCTCCGCGAGGAACGGATTGTGCTGGATGACCCCTCCGGTCAAGACTACCGTGTCGGTGAGGGTATCCATCTCGAGGACCCGTTTCACGACTGAATGGAACAGGCCCCGGACTATGTGATCCACCTTATGTCCCTGCTTGATTTTTTCCAGCACTTCCGTGGCAGAGAACACGGTGCAATAGCTCCCGAGGGTCACTTCTCCGTCCGCATTTGCTGCAAGTTGATTCAGATCTTCAAGAGGGAGGCGGAGCCTTAACGCCATTTCTTCCAGGAACGCTCCGGTCCCTGCAGCGCATTTCCTGTTCATTTTGAAGCTGACCCGTTTGCCGTTCACGTCAAGCTTGATGATCTTGTTGTCCTGCCCGCCGATGTCTATGACTGTGAGCGGCCCTGGGAAGTAGTGCAAACAGCCCCTTCCGTGGCACGATATCTCGGTCAAGCTTTTCGTCGCGAATGCCACGCTGTTGCGACCATATCCGGTGGAGACGATCCTGTCCACATCTCCACTGGTGAGACCCGCTTGAGAAAGGCACTCATCCCACGCCTGTCTTGATGCTAATGCGAAATCGGTAGCGGAGTACACCACTTTGCCCGCCAGGACGCGGGATTCCCCGTCCACGATCACCGCCTTGGTCGTCACGGACCCCACATCGATGCCGCCCGCAAATCTGCGCTTCATGGCTTCCAGACGCCTAGAATTTCTTTTGATCGAGTTGTTCGACGAACGCCTCGATATTCGTTTTCGTCTGTTCCTCCGAATAGCACCGCAAATCGTTCAGGTCCCCGTTGATTACCAATGTGGGGACATTCAATCGCGAGGTCATTCTCTGTGGCATTCCGTACCTGCTATTGGAATTGTTGGGGCACGTTTTCGCATCGTGAAATATTACCCCGTCCACAAAAAATTCCCTTATCCAGGCATCCATGTACGCCTCTTTGAAGGATTCGTCACGGACGATGAACAGCTCGGTATAAGCACGGGCCATGGACTCGAACGGCTGGGCAGGATCGAATGCGTCGAAAATCCAGCTATTGCAGTAGGTGGAAGCGACCACATTTGTCTTCAACGCGGAGAAGAGCTCGCTGAGATCTCTCAGTTTTCCCCAGATCGGCATCCCATCCCAGTATAGCCTGTGCTTTTCGCCCGAAACGGCGGCCACACCATTCTCGATTCGTTCCTTCAGCTCCTTCAAGAGCAGCTCGTAGTACCCGATCGCCTCCGGCAATCCTCGCAAGACTACCGCGGGCGCCATGTGAATCGTCGCGTCGAAAAAAGTCAACGGTGCGGGCGTCACAGCACCACATTCCAGGACCTTGCGCCACAGCTCCGTGCATCTCTTTGCAAGCCTCACGGTTTCGCGGAGTTTGTCGATGTCGAATCGATTGCCCGACACCTCCTCGAGGGTCGGAATCATGGCTTTCATCTGCTCTACCAGATCGTCAATATGGTACCGTTCCACGGACTTGATATTCCGATGCGTATGGACTCCAATCAGAGGCACGTTCCATTCCCGAGCGTAAAAGGCGAACCAATCCTGCACGTCTCTACACTGGTTGGTGTTGTAAACGAGGATATCGGCTTTCGGTATGGATTCCAGACCGTACGCTTTGGTAAGCGGTGTGGTGCCCTTGAGATATGCGCCCACGTCCGCGGTGAGGTACGAACAGATGTCGGGAGAATAGCCGACCGCGTTTGCCGCAGGGATGACGTCCGTAGCCATGCGGGTCGCGCCGAGTAGAGCCCCATGATTCTCCGGATAGTAGACCAGGAATCCCATGGCGTGGAGCAGCTCTGCAGGCCCCACTGAGGTGCACCATGCCACCTTCTTGTTCCCGTCCTTCTTCGCTCTGTCGAGCGAGAGAAAATGGTCTGCCATGAGCCGTTTCATCTCAGACGTCGCTGCAATGGCCCTTCGGCCGCTCTTGTCCGGTTCTGCCATAATCTTCTCCGCAAGAGGGGAAATTCGATGGATTATCGTGTGAAATGATCATAAGCTCCAGCGGGCCCAAAGTCAAGCTGGGAGCCCCGATCAAGCGTGCCGGCCCTTCACATGCGAGGAGTACGCCTCATTGCGGCAAGAATATCGGCGAGGCGCCGGTGCTACGAGAGACTTGAAAATCACGAATCCCGGGTAGGAGCGGATTACAGAAACTGTCTCAAAACTCGGGAAACAGCAGAAAAAGTGGTACGGTGAGGGAGGATACTGCCCATGGAGC
>CAYZET010000145.1:0-11832 GCA_964477215.1 uncultured Syntrophaceae bacterium
CTCGAGCTTGGATTTGGGGCAAATGAAGTCCTGGTCTCCTGCGACGAGGAGCTTGGGCCGAGTCTCGTCCATGAGAAAGTCGAAGTCGTACGCATCCAGTGGTGGGGAGATACCCACGAGTCTCTTGGGGCGGTGGTCGTGCCGTGCTGCTTTGAGCGCTACCCAGCATCCAAAAGAATAACCTGCCAGGACGAGCCGTTCCGAATCCACGCCTTCCTGGCCGGAAAGATAGTCCACGGCTGCGCGAACGTCCTGCTCTTCGTCCACTCCTTCTCCATGAGAGCCTTCGCTGCGGCCCGTGCCGCGGAAGTTGAAGCGGAGAGTGACAAATCCCCTTTCGAGAAGCCCTCTCTTGAGCGCGCTCGTGACATTGTTGTACATGTTTCCGCCATACAACGGATGCGGATGGCAGATAACCGCCGCCGGCGAGGGTTTGCGCGAATCGTCTGGAATTTCCAACACCCCTTCCAGCGCTATGCTACCACAGGGAAAGAATACGTCTCTGCGTTCGGGCATACCTCATGTTCCTGTACAAGACTGTTGAATGAATACTCGGACCGGTTTGTTTCGCGGCCTCCGAATTGGTTTCGCCACGCCTCATATCTCCAGGTGGGCAACTCGTTTCAGTCCGATCTGAAAAGGCTTCACTATCAAGAAGATAGCAACTGCCAAGGCACCGGTAAAACAGGCAGTTGCCACCAAGTAATCCCGGGCGGAGAGGACACCTGTCCAATGCCCTGCGGTTACGATGCGATACACGGGATACGCTTCCAGGACGATCACGGCCAGGACCGCCAGAGCTGCGTAAATCATGGTGAGCAGCCCGCCCACACCGCTGAAAGCCCTGTTCGGATCGGAAATCTTGAAATCGGCATAGAGAACACCCATCCCCACGGACAGGGAGGTAATCCCAACAGTGAGGAGTGCTACGGTCACAGTGGAAACGAGGGAAACGAAGAAATCCAATCCGAGCAGCCGATTGGTCATGACAACGAGAAACAGCCCCAGGGCCAGCATGGGAACCAGATAGAAAAAGAACTTGATCCAAAGAATTCTTCGGAGGTTCAAAGGAGAGCCTTTCAAAATCCAAAACGCCCGACCCTCCGCTGAAATGGCCGGAAAGAGAAACCTGACTCCCAGCGAGGAAAGCACAAATCCTGCAAGCCCGATATTGATGAATGCCACGGCATTCTTGAGGAATCTTGTCGCGACTGGGTTGTCGAGAGACGGCAGGACGCTGAAATTGTAAAGATAAACCAAGATGAGGGCCAGCAGGAGCAAGAGCTGACTGATTCTCCCCCAGTCCCGGGCCATGAGGAGTGTCTCCTTGTACACCACCGCCGCGGTTGGCCGTTCCAAGTACTTGTTCAGAATTCTGGACCACAACGCCATGACTGCGCTCTTGCTCAGACGTGCCCCTCTGGCTTCAACCGATTTCGAGTACCCGAAGAAGTGGACAGCCTCGTGATGGTGTCCCACCAGCCTATAGGTTGCGATTGCGCACGAAACGAGGAGAGCAAGATAGAACGGGACGTGCTCAAATCCGTACCCGGTCACATACGGTCGAAGCGCCTCCATAGCCCATGTGGTGGGAAGCAGGGGCGAGCTGGCTTCGCCCATGATGGAGAGATAATCCATGATGGAGGCGAACCCCTCGGGGTTGAGGAACTCTTCCGGCCTGATCATGCGAAACAGCAGGTACGCACCTACGAACATCAGGATTCCCACAAACACGAACAGATCGCGCAGACGCCTGACAGGAAAGGTCCTGACCAGGGTCTGCACGACGAAGACCGACAGAGCCGTTACAATCGCCAGCAGGGAACCGAACGATACCACGCTTACCGCGTAGAAGGACCACGGAGCAGTGAAGACCCGCCCGTATGCAAGGAACACGGGAAGCCCGAAGACCAGCACCATCCAGGAAGATTCGAAGCAGGTTTCGATAAATCGGGCTGCATACAGAGAACGTGCGGGCACCGGCGCAGCGATGAGCAGATCGAGATCATCCGCGAGGAAATAGGTGGAAAATGTCGTGATGATATTGCTCACAATCGCTACAAACGCAAACGTCACGAGAACCATTGATAAGAGCTTTGTGGCCGCTATGGTACCGAACATCTCTTCCGCAGTGAAGTAAGCAAGGGCTTTCACAAAGACAATATAGATCCCGGCCCAGAGAGCCCCAATCAGGAGCGCAAGCATTCCCATGCGCAGCCTTTCATGTCCGGGCTTGGAAAGCCTGTGACGCAGTCTCTTCCAGCGGGGGCTCAGTAGCAACAACACCCTCTTCATTTCGCTCGCCGTCCTCCAAAGAAAGAGACGTTAATTCCCATGATTGGACACTGACGACCCTCAGTGGGAAGTGCCCGTCTCTTCAGTCTCTTTTTCTTTCTTCTTGTCGCTTGTGTGTACGCCTGGTTGGTCTTCTGTTCCTGATTCCGCTTCAGAGGGAGGGGCTTCCGAACCGGGCTGGGTCTCTTGAGATTGCTCGAGGAGCTCGGCGTAGAAATCCGGCCCCGATCCACCAATGGGATCGACGACCTTGTGCATGTCCTCATCGGACTTGTCTTTTGGCGAATTGGAATTCGTTTTTGACTCGTAATGGTAGGGAGCGGACGTGATGGAATCGAGATCGACACTTCTGCGCATATCGTCCGCCATTCTGGTGAGCTCTCTATAGAGCCGCCCAACAACCCTTGCAGCCTCGGTGAGCTGCCGAGGGCCAAGAACTATGAGCGCAATCAGCACAATAAGCCCTATTTCCCACATGGACATCTGAAACACGAGACGGATCTCCAACAAGTTATTGAGCTACTATATCATGTTTTCGTAACCGATTCTGTATTCACCGTGTGGCATGCCCGTCCGACAGGTGGAGAGCCGGACGATCGATCAGACCTCTCCCTCCGTGGAAACGACGGAATCCACATTGAAAATGTCCATGTAATACGGACCGCCTCCCCATGATTCGATGAGCAGGCTTACATTGCCTATCAGAGCGTCGAGACGAGTATCGTGGGAGCCAAATCCCGTATCCTTCTCCGAGAGATGAGTCATCCAATCCAAGGCATTGGAACGGAGGCAAATCTTGACTTCGAACCCTTGTCCCGCCCTGATAATGATTACCTGGCCGCAATGGTGATGCTGCTCGGAGCAATCGGGATGCTTGATGTCGTAGAGCTCGACATCTCGTCCTCGAATGGTACGGATGAGCTCCACCCTTCGCATCTCCTCGTCAAACAAGGCTTCGGACCTGGCATAGCATTCGGGGCACAGCTCGGCTTCCTCCTCCGGTAACATTGCTTCCCGTTGTTGGCATAGGCTGCACAGCTCGGCAAAAGAATCTGATGTGGGCATGTCCTTCTCCCTTGCCCTTGAATAGTGAATCGGGCTCCGGAAGCGCTCCGGAGGAGATTCAAATCCAAAAAGGATTTGACCAAACGAGGTCCGCGGTTATAATCGAGATCGAACGGGCATTAGACCGAGCCCCAGTTTTTGCCGACACGAGACATCCTCATCTCTCTGTGACGGCTGAGAGCGGTACACTGAACTAGTTTCGACTCGTATCGAATGATAGCACTCACCATCGACCTTGAAAAGGAGAACGTCCATAATGATGCTAATCAGACAGGCAGCGACTTTGGCTTTTCTCTTGATTCCTGCTCTGGCCGTGGCAGGTCAGGGGCCCCGCATAGTGTTCGACAGGATCGTCCACGATTACGGTAAGATCAGATATGGCGAGACAGTGACCGAGGACTTCGCTTTCACCAACGTCGGTGACGAGACGCTCGTCATAGAGAAGCTGCGCACGAGCTGCGGATGTACTACCACCAACAAGGGAAGCACAAAGATTCCGCCTGGAGGCAAGAGCACGATCACAGTCGCCTTCGACACGGTTGGCCTGAGAGCAGGAGTCAAGAAGCAAACTGTGGACGTCCACTCCAACGATCCCAAGACACCGGTCTTGCAATTGACCGTCCGGGCTGAAGTGGTCAGGGACCTTACTGTCGATCCTCCTACGGTGGCCAAGGAATTGTCCGGCTTCACCGACACGGTTTCCTTTCCCGTGCAGGTTAACAACAACTCGAGTGAAGACGTTACGGTGAAGGGGGTGAAGAGTCAAACGGAGGGAGTGATGGCCCTCCTCGAGCCCGAGCAGGTGGTGGCCCGCGCTGGGGCTCGCACTTCGTTCACTCTCGTGCTCAAACCCCAGAAGGAGGCTGAGCGGCACTACTACCTTGGCAAGGTCTCTCTCCTCACGGACCATCCCAGAGAAGCGGAAGCGGAGATCCGCTACTTGCTCAAGTTTGACAAACTGCAATGAGCCCCGTACGGATCCTCGTATCATGGAAGGCCTACGTACACGATTTCATAAATACGGTTACGTACTTGAGAAGCGGCTCTTCCTGAAGAAGAGCGGGTTCACAGCCTGACTCAATTCAGGGCAGGTTTGAAGAAAGTGTCTCAAAGCTCTGAGCAAGTAGCATCGCAGCAAAAAATGGGCCATCGCAACATACCGAAATCCTGTTACCTCAGAATGAGATTCGTGCGCTCAGGAATGCAACGTGCCACGATTTTGGCCTCTTTCGGAGTTTTGAGACAGTTTCTGAAACCTGCCCCTACCACTGTGGGGGTGGAGCGTTGATCATTGCGGTAAAAGTGCCAGAGCAGTGGATGTAGGGGCGGGTTTCAAACCCGCCTTTCCCCGAACAGGGCTGACGCAAATGTGCGACCGAATTTAAGAAGACCTGTACCAAGGCCGTCTGACGCAGCAGCCCATTATTCCGGAACGAGCCATCCGGAGACTTCGTTTCCCGACCGGTCCCTGCCCGAGAAAGGAACCATCTTCCGCAGGATTTCGGAGACCTTCTTGGCTTGCTCGCAGTCGTAGTCGTCACAGGTGTAGCCTTGCCTGCACTGGCTGCATAGCCGGGCATCTACCCATTCTGCCATTTGTTGCGTATTCATCGTGTTTCTCCCTCGCGTTCGTCAAGCGTTATGCGTAGTACATATAGTCATTCGGAAAGGGGGAGTCAGGATTGTGCTATCATGGGGACGTTTGCAGAGAGGTGTGGGGCGATTCCTTTCATGTCCTGGATGTTCTTTCTCTTTGGTCTCGCGTCGCTGACCGGTCAGATCCTCTTGCTGCGGGAGATCCTGGTGATCTTCCATGGCACCGAGATCTCTCTGGGGATCTTCTTTTCGTCATGGCTTCTGGGGATAGGAATCGGGGCTTCCGTGGGCGCACGCGTTGTCAAGCAAAGCCCTTGGGAACAGCACAGCCTATTCGCACATTCTTTCGTCTTGCTTGGGCTGTCGCTTGTCTTTCACATCGTGTTAATCCGGCTCGGGCCGCGCCTATTCGGCGCATCCCCTGCTGAGCTGACCGCTTTGCACGGTTTGCTGCTCGCTGTGCCTGCAGGGACGTTTGTCACCTCGTTCTTGACAGGTCTTCTGTTTCCCGTAGGGTGCCGGTGCGTGAGAGATGCCGACGGTCGCTCTATTGGCCGACTGTACGCCTATGAGGGCCTGGGCGGTCTTGCAGGTGGGCTCGCCTTCACCTTCTTTCTCGCTCGATTCGTAGAGCCGCTGCACTCTGCGGCAATCATGTGCGTGTGCCTCGCAGCAGGCTCCATCATCTACTGCCTGAGACGAGGAATCAAGAACCCCCTGATCGGAGCGGTTCCGCTGCTCCTGGCAGCAGTTGTGCTGCTACTGCCCCAGGGCCGTGTGTTCTCGGACTGGACCGTGCTGTCGCGCTGGGAATCGCTCCATCCCGGCCTTGAGCTGCTGGAATCCAGGCCCACACCGTACCAGCACGTGGAGATCGCGTCACTGGGAAAACAGTTCTCCCTGTTCGGGAACGGCAAGATCGTCGCTTCATTCCCCGATCCGTTTACCGCAAATCGCACCGTGGCTCTGGTCATGGCTCAGAGACCGGATGCACAAAAGGTCCTCCTCATCGGAGGAGGCATAGGGAGTATGGTACGATCGTTTCTGGAGTATCCCGTGGACCGGCTCGATGTGGTGGATCCGGACCCGTGGGCCCTGGAAACGGCACAGACTTACCTGCCACCCGAAGAGGCGACCGCTCTCCGAGATCCTCGCGTTCACATCATCGTCACCGATGGCCGTCTGTACTTAAACCAACTTCACGAGCAAACGTACGACATAATCTATTGCCAAGTACCGGACCCGGTGTCGTCATACTGGAATCGATACTATACGGTAGAATTCTTTCAGGCCGCGTCTCGGGCTCTCACGACGCGAGGCGTTTTCGCAACGAGCGTTACGTCCGCGGAGAATTTCTGGGGGTCGGAGGTGGCTTCCTATGCCGGCTCAGTGTACCACACCCTGCTGCTCGTGTTTCCATTCGTGCAGGGGACACCGGGAGATGAGACGCTCTTTTTCGCTTCCGGGGCCCCGTCAGTCATAAGCCTCAATCCAGCAACTCTGAGGAAACGTTACCGGGAACTCGGGGCCGGATCCTTCGATCCGGCCGGATTCGACACCCTCGTGCCGCCCAAACGAACAGAGTTCGTCGAAAAGGAGCTCAAGGCCTCGCCGGTCCTCATTAACACGGACTTCGATCCCATATCTTCGTCCCTGGCCATGATCCTTTGGGGTCGGTTCTCAGGAACAGGGTACCTGAACGTGCTTAGCACTATCAGGAGCGCAGGGCTGTTGGGCTTCATCATCCCCATCCTATTCTTTGTTCTCGCCAGAGTGAGCTTTCGAGTGCGCTGGGGGCCGCGTGGAGACAAGGAAACTCGCTTCCAGTCGCTTCTCGCAATGGCCGCTATCGGAGCCGCAGCTATGGGCATCCAAGTCGTGCTCATCTATTCTTATCAGAGCCTCTTTGGATATGTTTTCGAGCGGATTGGGCTCCTTGCCGCAGTGTTCATGGCCGGGCTAGTCATGGGAGGATTCGGGGGTGGAGAGTTGGTGCACCGATCGCAGCACACGACCGTATGGCTCCTCGTGGTGCTCGGCCTGTTTGCGGGGCTGTGTCTGGTGTCACCGGCATGTCTCCAACTTATCGCGCACGGGGCCTTGTGGGTGATCGAAGCAGCGGTATTCGGCCTGGTGTTTGTTTCCGGCATGTTGACCGGCGTCGCTTTTCCTCTCGTCGCGTCACGACACCTAAAGATGACTGACGACAGCGGGGTTACTTCTGGTTGGACCGACGCTGCGGATCATTTCGGCGCAGCTCTGGGCGCTGCGGTGACGGGAACACTCCTCGTGCCGCTTCTCGGCATCGAGAAAGCCTGTTTTGTGCTGGCGCTCATTGCGGCGGTTCCTGGTCTGCTCCTGGGAGCCGAGCTCCTTTTCGTGCGGATCGAATCAGCGCTTATTGCTCTGCGGCCCAGATCCCGTCCCTCCTTTCC
This sequence comes from uncultured Syntrophaceae bacterium, assembly GCA_964477215.1. GTDB lineage: Bacteria > Desulfobacterota > Desulfomonilia > Desulfomonilales > Desulfomonilaceae > JBFMDN01. The sequence continues at coordinate 7,392 of CAYZET010000145.1, forward strand.
ATACCAGGGGTTCTCTTGGGCTCTCTTTTTTTGCGTTTCCGGCGCCTTTGCCTGGCATGTGCTCATCGGGCCGTCTGGCACAGAGCCTCAAGTCAGATTTCCCGAGGAAACCCTCAAGAAGATCTCCGGCTCGGAGAGCTTCCGGTTCGAAGAATCTCCTCTGCCCCATTACGTTGGAACGTCCCACGGTGAGAACCGCGTCACCGTGAGCCTCAGCACCATGGGTGCAGGAGCACAGGTGAGAGGGTACGGGGGCCCCATCAATCTTCTCGTATCAGTGTCGGACAGCGGCATCATCCAGGGCGTCGCAATAGCGCAGTCTCAGGAGACTCCGGCGTACATGCGGGGCATGGATAGCTGGTTGGAGCAGTTCCGCGGAAAGTCCATAGTCAAACCCCTTCACCAAGAGGTAGATGCTCTTACCGGAGCCACTATCTCGTGCCGGGCAATAGTGAGCTCCCTGGAGATGACCGGGATGCGAATCGCCAGCCCCCTTCTGGGGACGTGGTATCACTCGGGAGAAGATGTTCGAAAACAGTCCCTTGCCAGCGTTGCAGTGGATGCACGCTTGTGGGCTGTCATTGGACTAATGGTCTTCTTCGTGTACGCGTTCTACTCGCGTTCCCGAAGAATCCGAGCAGTGTGCCTCGTGGCCGCTTTGGTCATCCTGGGCCTGTACCTCAATGCTCCGTTCACTTCTCTCGATGCTGCAGAGATAATTCGAGGCAGCCTACCCGCTTCGGGAACGATGTGGCGGAACGCGGTGCTGATATCCGTCCTGGCAACCTCGCTGCTGTGGGGCCAGGCATTCTGTGGATTTCTCTGTCCGTTCGGCGCGCTGCAGGAGCTGCTCTCCGTGGAGAGACTGAGGGTTCGTCCATCTCGAGCAGTGGAACAGGCAGGCCGATATCTCAAGTTCGTTCTTCTCTCAGTGCTGGTTTGCCTCCTTCTCGTGACCAACGAAACGATCTGGTTCACCTTCAGCCCACTCCAGCACTTTTTCGGCCGCCACACTGCTGACTTCTTCTTCGGCCGCATGGACTGGTGGGTCTGGGTCCTTTGCGCGACCGTGTTGGCCGCGTCAGTGTTCTATTTCCGATTCTGGTGCCGCTACCTCTGTCCGGCCGGTGCAATCTTGGCGCTGTTCAATAAGGTGGCTCTCTTAAGGAGGCACTCACCCCAAGTAAATCCTGGTCGGTGCGACCTGGGTGTACGCTCCCTTGACGATGTGGATTGCATAAAATGCCACAGGTGCCTTTTCCCCAGGTCGCCTAGCAATCCCGGACAAGAACGCCTGGCACATAGAGTGGGACTGTAAAGGTCTTCCAATTAGCATTTGCTCTATGTTCAAGCTGGTTGCCCATTCGAGAATGCGGAACCGGCTCGAAGAATAGTGGGCTACTTTTTTTCTCTTGACAAGGAACAAATGGTGCATATACACTTATTATATGGTTCGGAGATGAAAAATGGCTTCTGAAAAGAGACGAGAAATGTCGACAAGTCTGGAGAGGCTGCCGTTTGACACTGCCCTCGAAATGGGCAAGAGCTGTACGTGTTTTAATCTCCGAAAAGCCACCAGACGTGTCACGAGCTTTTATGATGCTGCTCTGAAGCCTTCAGGCTTGAAAGCAACTCAGATGACTCTTCTCACGGCCATCAGAGTCCTGGAACCGGTAACCATTAAACGGCTCGCCAAGGCCATTGTCATGGATAGAACAACTCTGAGCCGCAATGTCTCCTTATTGAACAAGAAAGGCATGATTGACATAGAGCCGGGCGACGACCTTCGAACCCGAAAACTTACTCTTACCGAACTTGGACATACCGCACTAGTTGCAGCGTTCCCGCTTTGGCAAAAGGCGCAGGTCCAAATAATCAATGAATTGGGAGAAGACCGTTGGGCTTCTCTATTAGAAGGGATCTCTGATCTGGTGGCTATCACATAATTTTTTTGTCTGGATATGTGTATATACACATTACCTAAGAGGAGTAAAACATGGAAGCACAAATAAAGGCAGAAACAATGCTGGACCGAAGCATGATCTCGGGGGAATTGCCCGACCCGCCCATAGCACAGTTGTTAGGTGTCAGGGTCATCTCCGTACTACCGGGCGAGTCCCAGCTTGAACTCGAAGCGGGTCCTCGGCACGCCAACCCAATGGGAACATTGCACGGGGGAGTTTTGTGCGACCTGGCCGACTTGGCCATGGGTGCGGCCTATGCCAGCACTTTGGAGGGCGGGGAGACCTTCACTACACTGGAACTAAAAATCAATTTTCTCAGGCCTGTTTGGAGAGAAAAGTTATTTGCGGTGGGCAAGATTGTGAATCGGGGTCGCACCGCAGGCATGGTCGAGTGCCATATAACAGATTCTCAAGGCCGTCTTGTCGCCAAATCCACGAGCACCTGTTTGACTCTCCAAAAGGAAAAGCATCGAAATCGTTAGGAGGCAGTATGTATTCGAAAGATCATCCCACGATCAAATGGTACGAAGAGAAGTCGGCTCAGGGAGCGTCGTCCTCAGAGAAATTGGAATCCACCGTGCTGCAAAAGATTTGTCTCGACCTCGGAGCCGATGACATAGGATTCGTAGAAATAGATAGACCGGCTCTTTCTTCCCAAAAGGCCGATCTGCTGGAACTCATGCCGGAAGTCAAAACAATTGTAAGCCTGGCGTTTCGATTGAATCGGCAGAATCTGAGGACTATCGTTCATTCAGTAGCAAACCTTGAATTTCGGCACACTTGGACGAAAGCCAACAATACCGCCCACAGGATAACGGCCAAACTGGAGAGCATGGGGATACGGGCACTCAATGTTCCAGCAGGATTCCCGTTCGAAACGGAACGATGGCCGGGAAAGATGTGGTTCACTTCAGACAAGTTACTGGCGATCGAAGCCGGGCTGGGACAGATGGGATGGAACCGGCTCGTGCTTCATCCCAGGTTCGGCGCTTTCACTGTACTCGGGACCCTTCTCCTGGATGCCGAGCTGACGTCTTACAGCGCTCCAGTTGATTACAATCCCTGCATTGAATGCAAGTTGTGCGTTGCTGTGTGCCCCACCGGCGCAGTGGGCTCCGACGGCTATTTTGCGTTTCCCTCTTGTTACACTCACAACTATAGAGAACGATTGGGAGGCTTTATAAACTGGGTTGAGACCGTTGCGCAGGCACAAAGCGCAATTGACTATCGGAAGAAGGTGACGGATTCGGAAACCATATCCATGTGGCAGAACCTTTCTATCGGAGCCCAGACAAAATGTGATCGATGTGTGGCAGTATGTCCGGCGGGTCAGGACGTCATCGGAGAATTTCTCCACGATCGTCCTGGCTACACGAAACGAATAGTTAAGAGATACCGGGAAAAGCCAGAGACAATTTATGTCCTGCGGGGTTCGGATGCAGAAGCCCACGTGAAAGAACATTTTCCCAACAAGACCATGAAAAACGTTGGGAACGGGACTAGGCCGTCATCGGTTCAGGCCTTTCTGTTCGCCCTTCCAAGAGTATTTGAGAGGAACCGTTCCGAAGGTCTCAACGCCACGTTTCACTTTACGTTCACCGGTAGTGAATCTGTTCAAGCAACGGTAGTCATTCGCGACAAAACCATCGAAGTCCGTCCGAGTCATGTTGGGGAAGCGGATTTCAAGCTTAACGCCGACTCCAAAACTTGGCTTGAGTTTCTCAGAGGAGAAAAGAATCTCATGTGGGCGCTATTAACTCGAAAAATCAAAGTGAAGGGTCCGATTGGTCTGATGAAAGCCTTTGCAGCCTGCTTTCCTTCATGACACGAGGTGAATCTTGAGGAATATAACCTGATTTCAGAAGTCAAGTTGTCCTCAGTTGCAAGGCCGAAGAGGACGAGCGGAAGGATGGTTGAAATGGCTACATTGGGTATCATTACCTGTCAAATTCTGGAGTTGGAATTCGCTTATCTTCTGGCGAATGACCCGGAGGTCTCGGCAGTCAACGTTCTGGACGATGAGTTTTCTCAGGAATTGAGCCAAACTTTGTCGCGAAAGACCAAGGTCAGACCAAAACCAATAGCCTCCATTGCCGAATGCACATCCACGGCTTCAGACGGACTGGAAGTAGTAATTCGTGTCATGAAAGTGGGACTTCACAGCGTGATCAAGGATCTGCGAAATGGAGTAAGACAGGCGGCAATAGAGATGGAACCGTACGTGGATGCTATCTTGCTTGGTTACGGTTTGTGCGGAAACGCATTGAAAGACCATGACGAACTATTGCCTCCTTCCGTGGTTCCGGTACTCCTTCCAATGGACGGTGATCATCCCGTCGATGATTGTGTCGGCCTCATAATCGGGGGACGAGAGAATTACTATGAGGAACAATGTAGAGTCGCGGGGACAATGTTTATCAACTCGGGATTTTCGCGACACTGGGCAACCATCCTGCATAAAGGACGTGGCGCGGAAA
>CAYZET010000146.1:0-9647 GCA_964477215.1 uncultured Syntrophaceae bacterium
CCAAGCCATTGAACGCGCAGTAGCCGCAGACGCATGGGATGATGTCGGTGTTCTCTCTAGTCAGCCTCCTACCAAGAAGAGAAAGCCTGCGTCCTATCGCTGCTTCGAGACCACCGTCACGTTGTATGGGGGTGTCCATCGTGCCTTGGTGGTGCATTCCGATGCTCTTGACAAAAGAAAGATCAAGAAGCTCGACCGGGCCATACACGATGATCTCACCCAATTGGCCGGCATCAAGGCGCAACAGAAGAAGATCAGCTATGCGTGCCTTCCCGATGCCCAAGCTGCCGTTGCGCGTCTGCCCAGAGGCAAATTCCATCAATTCGTTGCCCAAGTGTGCGAAGAGATCAGATATGCCAAAGGAAGACCCAGGGCCGACGGGACTCAGAAGATTGCGGGTACCACCTATAGGCTCGTCCTGAACATCGAGCGCGATGAAGCTGCCATCGCACGGGCAGAGCAGAAGGCTGGCTGCTTTGTGCTCATCAGTAACACGTTGCGGGATGAACCGGGAGCAGAGGATTCCCGACAAATCCTGTCCACGTATAAGGATCAGGGATACGTGGAACGCAATTTTGGATTCCTCAAAGACGATGCCATCGTCAACAGCCTCTTTCTCAAATCGCCGGAGCGCATTGAGGCATTGGGTCTTGTTCTCGTGCTTTCGTTGCTTGTGTGGCGGCTCATGGAGCGAACCATGAGGTTGTCGCTCAAGCAAACCGGCTCCACGATACTGGGATGGGACAAGAGGCAAACCTCCCGCCCCACATCGTTCATGATGACCACCTACTTTCTGTCGGTATTGGTGCTCCAAACGCGCAAAGGAAGGATGTTGGGAAGGCCGCTCAATCCAGTCCTGTTGCACTATCTCGCAATCCTGCAGCTATCGCCGGCAGTCTTCCTGGATCCTGAAGCGGGTTTCGTCCATGAACGTGCTGTTTCAGCAAACTTTGAACCGTCTGGATAGGAGAAGGGAATCGTAACGGCACCTTGTCCGCAAAGAATATGCACTCTCGGCCGGTTGCCTACTCAAGCATCGGCTCACGCAGGAACTGCGCGCGGCCCTTGCGCCGTCGTGGCCGGTTGGGGGCTCACAGGAGAAGAATTCGCTGCGCCGCACGCCGCAACCTCCCGAATGAACCACTGCCGGATCCGAAAACATCCCGGACAATAGGCCCACTCGGAAAAATGCGCAATCCCACACGAGTTAAGGCGCGGAACGTGAGTTTTAAAGGTTCCGTGGTCTGCTGAGAACCAGTCGCGGCATCACAGGTTTGAAGTAGAGCCGTTTCACACAGCCCCACCATACGCCGAGTTGGTACGAGATTTGTTCCAGCGTGAAGAAGATGAAGAAGGAGAGGGGATTGAGCTGAGGGTTCGTGATCCTGTGCTGGATGATTCCAGCGCAGAGATGCATGCCCAGAGCGACCATACTCAGCCACGGCACAATTGGCCACAACACCGAAAAGAAGACCAAATAGTATCGGGAGACCAGTGAACACGCGTGATAAGCCAGAGAAAGACAGCTCCTGATCACCGCACCGGTAATCGCGGCGCCATGTATAGGCATATTCCTTTTTTGCACGCACGAGTATAGCCGGCATATATGGAAAAGAAGAGTAGCCACTGCGATGAAAAGCAACGGTGCGCATGACAGACAAGCAGAGGCTGTCACAAGGACCCAGAAAAGGAATTCAGGCAGTGGAAAAAGCACTTGCTTGATTCTGTCGGGATGGAGCCTCTGCAATGTGGGCTCGGAAGTTCCATATTGAAATCGGCGTATGCAAAACGGCAACAAGCTGTTCCGATGCTTGTGATAGACTTTCCCCACCGGCCGGTATTCAAACACTTTACCGTGATTCTGAAGCCGCCAGCACAAATCCACATCTTCACCCACATGCAGGTCCACTCGAAAGCCGCCCAGATCGAGAAACAGATCTCTCCTGATCAGAAGATTGCATGAAGGCACGTAAAAGAACCGCTCCTTCTCACTCGATCGTTTAAACCACGTGCTAACGTGGAGAGACGATTTAATCTTTTCGTAGCGGTCGAGCCGCTTGTCCTCAAAATAGGAATCCACCAACCCGCCCACAGCGCCAACCTCAGGATCCCTGAACGTAGGAATCAGCTCTTGCAGCCACAAAGGATCAGCCACACAGTCAGAATCGATGAACGCGAGAATCTCGCCCTTTGCTTCGCGCGCCGCCATATTTCTGCAGTAAGAGACTTGTTTGTGCGTGCTCAGCGAAATAGCCTTGACAGGAAATCGCTCGGCGACCCGCAGCGAGTCGTCGGAAGAATTGTCATCCACAACGATGATCTCGGTTTTCTCCGCCGGATATCGCAGGTGAGTGAGAGAATCGAGACACGCGGCCAGATCTTCTTGTCTGTTCCTTACCGGTACAATGATGGTTACACGCGGGTATCGCGGCAAGACATTGATACCCTTTCGATCGCAAAATGCCTTACGCACGAGGTGCTCGAGAAAGATTTCCGTCTTCTCAGCAGGCATGTCAGGAACACGAGAGGCCAATGCTTCGAAAGGCACGAAGTCACCCCAGGCCATGCGCTCCAGAAGAGATCGCCAGCAATGCTGCACTGCAAGGGCGCGTAAGGGGAAATCTAGGACCAACAAAGGCTTGGCATTGGGGCGGAACCAGCACCTGACGCCACTTCGCAGGCGGTAAACAACGTGTTGCCCAGCCGTGTCTTCCGCCGAGTCTCGCGATGTCAGCGCACCCATGGTGTCCTCTTTCACAGAAACGCCCCTGAAGGGGGAACGTATATTGAGCGGTTGCCAATGATAGTATCCGTTTCTCCCGTTCAACAATCGCGGGCGGGGGCGCCCGTCCCACTGGTCTGTGATCTTCGCATGAATGTCCTCGACACAAGGGAATCGAATAAAATTTCTGGCAACTGGTCTCAGTGTCAGCAGATTCCGGCTGTCCCAGTCGGTTTGACCGATACGCAATTGGCGAGACAGCCCGGGTCAGGAAGCCCGAACTTCTGGAGCGTATGGTACGCAATCGCGGGACACCCACCATGGCAGAAGTCGTATCTTGTGCAGCTTTCACAGGACCTGATCTCCAGTTGCCGAAATCTATGAAACACGGATGATGTCTGCCAGATACTCCGAAAACTTCCCTCAGGCACTTGTCCGGCCAGGAAATCCGATTCCTGGAGAAACGCGCAGGGATAGACGTGGCCGAGGGGCGAAATGGCGCATGTCAGCTTGCACGCACCGCACATGTTCAAGCCAAGACTCCTGCGATCCTCACGGGATACTGAAAAGAAAGAATCTCCCGTCGAGACTTGCTTGTGTTCGCTCAGCCAGTCCGAGAAAAGGATCATCTGCTCTTTCGAGACATTGAGCTCCTTCCACGTCGCCTTTCCTCTTCCCGAAGGACGAAAACGTGAGACACGAAACTTTGCGCCGACAGATGCGGCCAAATGGGAAAGTGCGTCCAACTCCGGAAAACTGAGCCTTGTCAGCACAGTATTGATGCTGACCTCGACACCCCTCTTGGTGAGAATCTCGATAGCCCTCATGGCTCGGCGAAAACTCCCCTTGCCTCGGATGGTGTCATTCGACGACTCGGATGCCCCGTCCACACTCACCTGAACATAGACAAGATCCCGATTAAGACGGTCAGCAGCATCATCGTTGATGAGAGTTCCGTTCGTGCTGATGCACGTGACAATGCCTTTTGTATGTGCATATTCCATCAAGTCCAGGAAGTTATGACGGATAAATGGTTCGCCACCGCCAATGTTCAACTGGAAGACGCGATTTCTCGCCATCTGATCAACAACGTGTCGACACTGCCCAGTGATCAGCTCCTGCGTATTTGGTTTTCCAGAGTCGGAAAGGCAGTGGACGCACGATAGGTTGCATGCGTACGTCAGTTCCCATGTCACGTTCACAGGAGCTGAAAGACCCTCTTCAACATACGGGTTGCTCATGAACAAGACCCCGCGATTCAAGAAGATGCAGAATACTCAATACATGTCGCTTAGCCGTCTCTTCCGACCATCCACGCTTATCACGAACGGCACCAATCAAACCGCCAAGTGTGGATTCACCACAGAAGAAGCTATCGTCGATAAGGTCGCGAGACGGAACGAAATAGAGCTTCGGGCCTGCGTGGTGGTAAAAGAGCAAGCCGAAGCTTTCCGATCTCACCTGGACCCCGTCCCGAAGGTGGTACACCGACTTCCTGCACATGTTCATTTCTCCACACTATTGCGTAACCGGGGTGGTATGGTTCCGCCCCCCTCCAGAGACGGAGGGGAGCGGACCTCGATGATCTCCCCATTTCGGTAAGGCGTCGGGCTAATAGACGCCGCAGATGCCGTCCACACTGAGCTCTTCTATTTCGTACTCCTCCATGATCATGGGATCATCTTCCTTTTGGACCCAGTCCTTATTCGTTTCCTTTTCATTGCCAATTACCAACTCATCTTCCACGTACTCTTCCTCCTCGTTGTCACATCAGTTGTTATTGCCGCACTCTCTGAGATGCGACACGTGTTGATTTTGGGACCGTGGCACAGGTTCCCTCTTACGTGCCCCTCTCGACGAGTGAGAGGGGCAGACGAATTTAGTTGTACCTTCAAGGGAGCCTCTTCCTCGTCATCGCGAGTACTCGCCGCGGGCGACCATTTCCCCGTGCATCAGGCCGCGTGACTATCGGCCACCGAAGTCCACCGGATCCCCCATGCAACGCAGGAATACCTTCTTTGCATCTTCGAGGCTTACATCCTGGGGGTTGCCTTCGGTGCAGATGTCGTTGAGCACACCTTTCGCGCAGACGTCCAGATCCTGCTCTTTCAAGCCCAGGTCTTTGAAGTTCTTTCGAATTCCGAGCTCGTAACGAAGCTGCTCCACTGCGTCTATGAACTTTTCTCCCGCCTTGTAGTCCGTCAGACCGTTGGTGTCGATGTGAGCAGCATCAGCCATCATCTTGAAACGGCCGGGGCAAGCGCCCAAATTGAACCGGCATACATCGACGAGGCCGATGGCGTTGCACAATCCATGCGGCGCGTCGTACCGCCCGCCCAGGACATGGGCCATCGAGTGAACGATTCCCAGGCCGGCACTATTGAAGCTGATTCCAGCCGCCAATTCGGCCCAGACCATTTGTTCGATTGCCTTTTCATTATTTCGGTTGGCGGTGGACTCACGGAGGTTGTCAAAAATCTCGCCGATTGCCCACAGCCCGGGACCGTATGCAGACTGCACCAGCAGGCGAGACGCGATGGCTTCCACTGCATGGGTGAGAGCATCCATTCCAGTGTACGCTGCAAGATCGCCGGTCATGCATTGATGGAGGAGCGGATCGTCGATGGCCAGACTCGGCGTGCAATTGGGATCAAAAAGCGCCATCTTATAGAGGTCATCCGTATGATTGATGATGGAAAAACAGGATGCCTCAGACCCAGTTCCCGAGGTGGTGTTGATGGCGAGATGGGGAATCTTGTTAGGCTTGGTAGCCTTGAAAGCGCCTTCAAAGGTTCTCACGTTCTGGCCGTCATGGGCGTGAACCAAGCGAATGGCTTTGCAACAGTCTATTGAGCTGCCGCCGCCAAGACTCACGAGGCCGTCAAAACTGTCGGAGGTGAGTACCTTGTACCCTTCCATGACCTCATAGTCTTTGGGATTTCCGGTAACTTTGTTGTACACGGTCGATTTGACACCGGCGTGCTTGAGAATTCCCTGGATTTCGTCTGTAATCCCGGTCCCCTGCAAACCCGTTGTCACGATGAGAGCATTGTTCATGCCCAGTTTCTTTGCTTCCTCTCCCACCATGGTGTGAGCACCCCATCCGATGATTATCCGTGGGTACGCGTGCATCATCTTGAGTGGATACTCGGTTCTTTCTTTTCCAACGGATCGCTTCTTGTCCGCAAAGTGTGCCATGTCACCGCTCCTTATAGCGTTTCTCGAAGTTGTCTCTGACCCTGATTCAGGCCGACGTCTGGAATGATGAATGATCTTGGGCTCGATGCAGAGCCGTCATCTGGCTCTGTCACGGCTGATTCCAGTGCTTCTGATGTAGGCCCGCTCAAATGCGTTTGGGATTTCGTATCACCTCCCTTCCAATCCCCCCTCGTGCCTCTTGAAATAGCACTTCTCACAGCATCGTGGCACTCGCTGAGCAACAACTGTGCCGTTTCAAACGGACTCGAGCTTCTTGACGCCGAATGTATCGTTGACAGTCATATTTCAGCGAGTGACATCAATACGTTGGAGACCTTCACTGCGGGAGGACCAAAGCAATTCACTGCCGGTGAGCGAGAAATGGGGAGAGCAAAGGGCCTCGGTGATGGACGCTCATATGGGAAAGAACTGAATCGTGTAATCGCGGCCGATTCTTGGTTATCACGAAGAGCAAACGCCAAATTGCCAAGTCAGGTGAGAGAGCGCAGGATGGGAAAAAGTTGCCCAAGCGCGTAAGGCATTAGAGTCATGCACAGAAGACAATGTAGTCGCCTATCGTACCGACTCTTGTGTTGGAGCACCCTGAAAGGTGCGGTCGGGGAATATCGCGGTTGCCAATGATCATTTCTGTCTCTCCTTCTCAACACTGACGGACAGGACGTCCGTCCCACCGGTTTGGATAGCTCCCATAGATGTTCTCGACATATGGGAAGTGGAAAGAACTCTTGGTAACGGGAATAGGGTTCGTTCGGGGGAATCAGTAACGTCGAACACTCGACCCCTCTTGCCTCGTTCGCGTGCATCTATTCGAGCGCTGCGATCTATCGAACAGAGCGCTCGACCAGGGTTGCGAGCCACGGCAAAGCGAGAGCCCTCAAAGGAGACAGAGGCGATTAGGGATGGGCGCCAGCACATCTATTGCCCATCAGAAATGCATTTCGGGTTAGGAAACTATGTTATGCCTGTGCATCTTGTTGTAGAGCGTCCTTCGATTGATGCCCAAGATCTTGGCAGCCTTGCTTTGATTTCCGCCGACTTCTTGAAGAACACGGACGATGTGGTCCTTTTCCACGTCACCGAGGCTTCTTACGAATTGGTCTGTGCGCGGATCCTTGGATGCGATCAGACAGGGTAAGTCTTCAGGCTTGATAACCGACGAAGAAGCGAGAACAATGGTCTTGAATATCACCGATCTCAGTTCCCTCACGTTTCCGGGCCACGGATATTGCGTCAGCAAGTCCATGGCCCGAGAAGATATGCGTATTGGAGTACCGGTCACCTCTGAGTGGGCCTTGACGAAATGCTCAGCGAGAAGAGGTACATCCTCCGATCTTTCCCTCAACGGCGGAATGCGGATGCACACGACGTCTAAGCGATACAAGAGGTCAGATCGAAACGTGCCCATTCTTGCAGCATCGGTCAGGAGCATGTTGGTGGCCAATATGATACGGGTATCCGCGGTTGTTTCCGATACGTCACCCACTCGACGATATCTCTTGGTCTCCAGGAATCGCAGGAGCTTCTTCTGAATTTCCAGATCAATGTTACCGATTTCATCAAGAAAGAGGGTTCCGCCGTCTGAAGCTGCAACCAAGCCCACCTTGTTCTCGTAGGCCCCGGAAAACGCCCCTTTTCTGTGTCCATAAAGCTCGCTCTCAGCGAGATTACCGTTGAGCAGGCCGCAATCGACCACCACGTAGGGATTTTCTTTTCGCTGGCTTTGGACGTGGATTTCACGAGCAATCACGTCCTTACCGACTCCGGTTTCACCTTGTATCAAGACGGTGGCATCAGAGGGAGCAACCCTCCGGATTTGTCGGTAGATGTCTTGCATCGCCGCGCTCCGGCACACAATTGTTTGCGTCTCCCGCTTAACCGGCGACAAAGACGGAGATGCCTCGTTAACAAAAACACGCTTCTCCTTCACCCCCTGATCTATGAGAGGTATCAGCTCACTCAACTTGAAGGGCTTGGTTACGAAGTCACGCGCACCCAGCTTCATTGATTGAACGGCAACGTCGATATCTCCGTATCCGGTAATCACAATGGTTTCAGGCGGAGACGGCATTCTTCTCATGTTCTTTATGACGTCAATGCCGCTCATACCCGGTAGTTTGAGGTCGACCAAGGCCAGGTCATAGATCTCTCTGTCGAGCAAGGCGAGCCCTTGTTCCCCGGATTCGGCCGTTTCCACCTTAAATCCTTCTTGTTCCAGTTCCTCAGTCAAGAACCGTCTGATGTTGACTTCATCATCAATCGCCAAGATTCTTCCACGGAATGTCATGCGGCCCACCTTCCCTTATATGGTTTGTGACACCGGAACAGACCGATGTCCATAAAACGCCATAGAACTTTGTCGAGTGTCTGCAAGCTGCCGGCGAGCCTCACCGCGCAACATGCATCCCTCTGGCCAGTCATGACCGTGCCACCACAGTGATCTCCGTGGCACCAAAGGACTCATCGCTGTGCTACGTTTCTGAACTAGATGCCACACAACCACGCGCCCTGTCAAGCAGCTCATTCCGCAAAAATCCACCACTCCCATTTCCAGTGGCGTCAGACGTTGATGCCATGGCGGCAATGGGACAAGCCCCTTCTTGACCCATGAAAGGCCGCGCTCGCGCGCCCCCACCTTCCCCCTCAGGCTCCCAACCGTGCCGACCGCTGCTTTGTGGGACAAAGTGCTCTGCTTATGGCGCTGTAATACGGTGGTGCGTCAGAGATTCTTGACTACATTGCTGGTAATGATAAGAAATGGTGTCAAACGGGCACCTTTGCTTTAAGGTCAACACATATTCGGCGTTTCGAAAATTATTGTCGGCCTCATCCACCCATCGCCAGACTGTGCGGATCACGAGAATATATATATCAGACTTCCCAAGGCTCTGGCTCTATTGACTCAGTGAGCACAGGTGGCTTCGCAAATTCACCTTTTGATTGTTCAGTCCAAGCTTCTTTCGAAGATTATTTCGATGAAAGTCAACACATTGCTTGGATACACCGAGCAAGTCGGCTATCTCCTTGCTGGTCCTGCCCGTCTTGACGAGCTGCGCCACTTGCAGTTCCGCAGGAGTGAAACCGGACGATGTGGAGCATATCCTTGCGACGAATGATGCTGTCAAATCACCCAAATTCGCTTCAATCATCTCCACGCAGCTCTTCTGCTCGGAGTCGAGTCGGGTTCTCTTGAGCCTGTCTATCCAGGGACAAAGCGTTTGTTCGAAGTTTGTGGAAACTCTCTCTTCCAGTTGCTTTCTATCTTCCTCCCTGAGCTTGAGCAGAACCCTCAATGCGGCCTTCATTTCCTCAATGACATGCTCATACTCGGCGCATCTCTGCTCTTTCTCAGCCAGCTCCTTCTTCATAACCTTCTTGTCGGTGACATCAAGGCAATACATGAGGGTGCCGGCCACTCTTCCGGACTGATCCACGATTGGGGACAAGTGCACATCCCAGTAGCTCAACACATATTGTCCGTTCCTTAGGACTCGAAGCTCGAAGTCATAGCAGGTTTCTGCCTGAAATGAATCTCTTACATGTCGGAACCATGGGGACGAGAACTCGCCGCTTCCCGGCTTGTAATCGAAGTGAGTCATTCCCAGGGCCTGTTCGACCGTATAGGGGGTGTGTTTCCGGATGAAATCTGCATAAACACGATTGCACTTGAGCAACACAAAATCTTCATTGAACAATGCAAACCCGGCAG
>CAYZET010000146.1:9657-11766 GCA_964477215.1 uncultured Syntrophaceae bacterium
CGAGTAACGACTCCCAAACCAGCTTACGTTCCGTCTGTTTGCGGTTGAAAGCCCTTTCGTGAAGCGCTACGACTCTTTGGTAGAGCTCTTCATGGGAAATCATGTTTGGCATGGGGATACCTCCCGAGTAGGTTCCCGGGGGATTGATGAGGTCATGTCAGGTAACGGATAGGCGGAGACCCGGTTGTCTCACCCCGTGCGTCCAGAGCATGCTTCGGGTTGCCGGCCCCTGGGACGTCTGCATGTTTTAGGATACCGGTGGCAAACTTACCTGTCAACTGCTTCGTTCCCGTCCCTCATCAAGGGTTCACCCAGTAACAGGGCCATCCTCATATTTTCCCAATATTCTCTTGGTATTGACTTCCCACCACGGTGGCTCAGAATGGAGCGAGAAGACCGATCTGCGCCGCTTTCAAGACATCACAATACCGGCCGGTATCGTCCGGCCGTGGAAAAAAAGGAGGATCGAGCGATGACTGACAAGGTCAACTGGGAATGGGTCAACGAATGGAAGAAGGACGTCAACCCGTTGGGACGCAAAGAAGAGTTTCAATGCATCTGGATCCCCTATGGGCTTCCGGAAATCGTCGATCCTCACGGCACAAAGTACGGGATTGGCGTAGAGGTTCAACCGGCTTGGGATATTCCTCAAAAAGTCTTCATTTCCCAGACCATTGTGGGGGCCTTCTACAGCACGAGGGGAAACCCGAACCATCCCATTAGGCCGGACCAGATCAAAGAACAAGCTCTTGCTTGCCTGGAGGCTGGGGCGCCAAACGTGCATATTCATGTTCGGGACGAACAAGGGTATAACGTGCTGGATCCGGAGCTCTTTCACTACGTGATCGACCCCATCAGAAAGGATTATCCCGACCGGATAGTGTGCGGGTGCATGGTCCCCTTCCAGTCGGGAGAATGGCCCAAGATGATCGAGTGTCTGGAGGACGGTCTCTTCGATCAGACCCCGATCAATACGGTGGCCGCGTACTGCGGAGACACGTTGTTTGTGAAACCTCCGCACGTCATGATCGAGAAGACGAGGATCTGTCAGGAATTAGGCGTGAAGCCCCAGATCGCTGTGTACAGTGATGGGGACATCGATAACGCGGACAGGTACCTGATCAAGACGGGTTTGCTAGAGAAACCGTACTACTGGATCATACTTCCCACTCTTCCCGGCGGATCTCCCATGCAGAACCCAAAGGCTATGGTCGAGGTGCTGATGCACTACACGAACCGGATCAAGGAGATCGACAAGGATTCCGAGATCGTGGTTTGCGCATCGGGCAGAGCTTCGAGCTATCTCGCCATCTTCGCGCTCATACTGGGTCTCAACATTCGTATCGGCATGGAAGACACCGTATGGATGTGGCCGCATCGGAACGATCAGATCAAGACCAATGTCGAGCATTTCAAGATGTTCAAACAGATCATCGAGCTCATGGGGCGAGAAATCATCTCACCCGCGGAGTTCAGGCAGAAGCTGGGGATGAGGAAACCCGGTGGTAAGCTGAAAGCTGCGTGATCCTGGACGGCGCCCCGGAGGCTATAGTGGAGCGCATTAAGAACAGGTCCGAACGTGATTCGTAAACCGAGTCATGCATGGCGCGAAAGCGTCGCTCGCGCTCCACTATCGTGTCGGCCATAAGTCCAGACCTCCACGCACACTGCAGCGAACGCTCGACCGGTGTTATGACCAGATGTCGACCGGAGGCTCATTGGCTTTCGACTGCTATGAATACCACGCACCTTCAATGCGTGTCAGTATGGGGGGCTCTTAACGGTCTCTCAGGGCAATCGCAGGCTGACGTTGCTCTATTCCTGGAAGACAGAGGAACAGATTCCCGAACTGAGGAAATGCTGAAAGGATCGCGCCGAATGTCCGAATTGCTTGAAAGCGTCTATCGTAAGGTTGTCGGAAGAAGGGATGAGATCCTTATGATCATCGCTGCCCTTGCGTCAGGGAGGCACCTGTTCCTGGAGGGGCCTCCCGGCACCTCGAAGTCAACGATTCTTCGCGCGGTCGCGGAAAGCAGTGGCACAGCCTTTTGCCTCGTGACAGGAAACAGCGACCTGACCACTTCAAAGCTCATCGGCTATTTCGATCCG
>CAYZET010000147.1:0-11757 GCA_964477215.1 uncultured Syntrophaceae bacterium
TCCCTCACCGTACCACTTTTTCTGCTGTTTCCCGAGTCTTGAGACAGTTTCTTCAGACCCGCCCATCCCTGAACAAAGCTGAAGCAGCTACGCAATCGTATTAGGGAAAAAGTGTACCACGTTCCCCGATTCCACTACTGATAGGCAAAGAGCTTATCCCCCGTGGGGAACCTTTCGGACCTTGCCCATCGGTCGTGGCTCGTCGGTCACCTTGAACCATTGGGGCTTCATGACGCGGCGCGTGATGTGTTTTGGCTGAAATTCGAGATCCCGTACGGCAACAGGATTCATGACGGGGATCACCGTCGGGTGAATTGCAGGCTTGCATGTCGGCCTGGGGAAACACTCGAGACACGGGCCTGCGCCTTCTGCGCATCCCACGGGTGTCTCATGACGCAAGACCGGCACACCCCGTATGGAAGCTCGCGGCACGAGAAATTTCGGAGTCACCGGCCTGGGGACAGGGATCGTCTCCGTGAGCACGCAGGGGACCAGCTTCTGATAATATGTCTCGCATGATCCGGGCTCGGGTTTAATAAAGAAGGTGTACTGACCTGTCATGGCCAAGATGCCTTCACCTTCGGCACTTGCGGGTCCCGAGAGAGCCAGGCTCACAATCAGTGCGCCGATAAAAACTAAAGCGGTTCTTGACATAATGGACCTCCATGAGGGTAAGCTATTATAACAAGTTAAACAGAATTCATCAAGTTGTTTCAAGACTCGGAACGCTTGATAGAAGGAGAAATCATGGAAGAGATCGTGTACAAGCCGATCGGCATCATTCGCACCCCGTTCACCAATTTGGAGGACATGCCCATACAGCCAGTGGGTGGGCAGGGAATTCGCGGCGCAGTTGAGGTGCATCCTGAATTCTCAGGCGGTCTCAAAGACCTGGACGGGTTTTCCCATATAGTCCTCCTCTATCACTTTCACCTGTCGTCGGGCTATTCCCTGGAAGTCAAACCATTCCTCGACGATACTCTTCGTGGCGTCTTCGCAACCCGTGCGCCGGCCCGGCCGAATCCTATCGGACTGTCCGTGGTACGGCTCGTCGAGGTGCAGGGCAATGTGCTCGTCGTGGAGGACGTAGACATTGCGGACGGAACGCCGCTCCTCGATATCAAGCCTTTCGTGCCCCGGTTCGACAACCGGGATTCAGAAAGGATAGGCTGGCTTGCTGACAAGGCGAAGAGCGCCAGTACCGTGAAATCGGACAGGCGATTCTTCTGACCTGAGGCAACATGGCTCTTGCCAATGGCAATGTCCGTGGGACTACCCTACATGGTGGAGTGCGTTCGATCGCAATTGGATCGCCGACATGTAGCGCACGCTTTCCAGCGTGCGATCTTAAGAAACGGCAGCCTGAAAAGGCCGTCCCACAGCGAAAGAATGAACGGGCAAGACGCCCATTCTACCGTCAGCGGTTCGACCGGAAATGTCCATGCCCCGGAAGTGAGACGAGACTTCTTGCAACGAATATGGGACCAATACTAAGCGCGTCACCACGTGCTCGCGGAACGCTTTCTCCACTGTAACCCGAGAAAGGTCAGAACCGCGAGCGCAATGGCTGCTGCTGCAAGGCCAGATTCAGCGTAATACGGCGCATGAATGCACAGAGCATACAGGCAAGCGCCAACTTCGACGCGGAAGAGAATCCTGAGCCAGGGGCGGGAAAAATCAGGTTTGTCGGGGATGGACTGACAGATCCGGGGCCAGACCAGCCAGGAGAACCCCACAAAAAGGCCAAGAGCGAGGAGAGTTCCTCCTACCACGTCTTTCGGGAAATGGGCCCCCACGAAAATTCGGGACAGGGAGACTAGCAAGGCGAGCCCCAGAGCGGCCATGCCGGTGAAACGAGAGCTCAAGTGGTGGATCCCCAAGGCCGCCGCCATGCTTGCAGCCGTGTGTCCTGATGGGAACGAACCGGACCGCAATAATGGCCCTACCACGTGAACGGACTCGAAGACTGCCGCAGGCCTGGGGGCTGGAGCAACGAGCTTGATGGAGTGCATAGCCAGTGAGCTGAGCACCATAACGCTGAGAGCCAACACGGTGATTCGTGGATTGACCATGACGAATGCCCCGACGATGATGGCGAGGATTACTCCGTCTCCCAGGGTGGTGAAGAAGAGCCACAGAGCGTCGGTCGCGGGGCTATGCGCTTCATTCATCACCGAGAAGAGCGCCCTGTCGAACACCCATACAGGCACAAGCGCGCATATTAGGAGGATGAGGGTCACGAGATGGGGAAGTGGAAGCCGGCGCCAGCCCTGTTGAATGCCAGGGCGATCGATTCTCAGGGAAGGACGTCGCTGTTCAAGCCCGTCGTCAGCCAAGGACTCCCGCCATGAACGGGAATCCGCCGGATGCCGCGCGCTCGCATCAGACATCGAACAGTACCCGGGTTTGATACCCCTGGTCCGTCCGGTCCACGGATACGCCGTGATAGGTTACAGCCTTGATCTCGTACGGAGGAACCTCGTCCGGCCGAAGCTTGCGGACTGAGACCTGACCTCGCAGACCGGTGCTCGTCAATTCCGTGATCCGGGCGCCCGTGGGAACCAGGCGCCTCGTCTCGTGGAGATAGAGGAGCTCCCGAAGCCAGTCTATCATGAGATCCGCCTCCGTCTCGCCATGGGCTTTTACTCCGACTTCCTCTTCCGTTTCCTCAGCAGCGCTTTCGCCGACGAGACAGCCAAACGCCTCCGCCCCGTGGACGAAAAGCTCCTCTAGTGTGTCCCCCCACACTTCGATGAGAATATCCGCGGGATGATCGAGCATGCGCCAGTGCTCGCCCTGGTCCTGGTTCATGGTGTCAGTCCCCCGGCGACTCGACTGGAGGCTCCCCGCTATCGAAGGCTTCCTCGTCCGGTCGTCCTTCGTCGGCATCGGAAGATTCCTCGTCCATAGCTACGGCACGGGCCACGTCTACCACTCGTTCCCCCTCATCCATACGCACGAGGGTTCTGCCCAGGGGGTGGCGGCCTATCACGCCTATTTCTTCCATTCTCAGACGGATAATTCTCCCACCGGAGGTGAGAATGAGCAAATGGTCTGCGTCTTCAACGATTTGGATTCCAACCACATTGCCTATTCGGGGCGAGTGCTTGATAGTAATGACCCCTTGGCCTCCGCGGTTGATAACTGGATATTCGGACAACGGGGTTCGCTTTCCGAATCCACTGTCCGTTATGGTCAAAAGGCTTCCTCCCTCAGAGGAGATGATTTCCATGCCGACCACAGTATCGTCGGATTTCAGCCGGATGCCTTGCACACCTCGAGCTTGGCGTCCCATAGGTCGCACCTGGTCTTCGTGAAACCTGATTGCCTTGCCCTTGCGGGTAGCAAGAAGGACATGGCTCTCCCCTGCAGTCAAGTTGACATCGATGAGCTCGTCGTCAGGGTCGATGGTGAGAGCGATCAAGCCTCTGGATCGAGGTCTCGAGAATTCCGAGATAGAGGTCTTCTTGATCTTCCCCTGTGCAGAGACCATGACCACAAAACCTTCCGTACTGAGCTCCTGCACGGGAAGTATTTTCCGGATGCGCTCGCCGTCGTCCAGGTGGAGCAAGTTCACAATGGCTTTCCCCCGAGCGTACGGCCCTTCGTCGGGAAGCTGAAAGACTCTCAGCCAGTGAACCCTGCCCTGATTGGAGAAGCAGAGAAGAACGTCGTGAGAGGACGCGTAGAGCATCTGACTCACCACATCCTCGCTCCCTACTTTGGTGCCGATTCGTCCCTTGCCGCCCGGCCTCTGTGACTTGTACGTGTTGGCCTGGACACGCTTGACGTACCCTTTGGTGGAGAAAGTGACGATAAAGTCTTCCCGAGGGATCAGATCTTCGTCGACCATCTCCACTGTTCCTTCTACGATCTCTGTGCGTCTGGGGTCTCCGAATTGCTCCTTGATCTGCTTGAGCTCATCCACGATGATGTCGAGAACCCTCGCAGGGGAAGCGAGAATCGCCTCCAGCTCCGCTATCTTCTCGTGAATCTCCTTGAGCTCCTGAAGGATTTTCTCTCTCTCTAGGCCGGTCAGACGCTGAAGCCGCATATCGAGGATCGCTTGAGCCTGGACCTGGCTGAGGGCGAATCGTTCCATGAGAGCTTCGCGAGCCACTCCTGGATTCTCTGATTGCCTGATCACCGCTATCACTGCGTCCAGGTTGTCCAGGGCTATCTTCAATCCTTCCAGGATGTGGGCACGTTCCCTGGCTCGAGCCAGCTCGAATCTGGTCCTGCGGATTACCACTTCTTTGCGGAAATCGATGAACCCAGTCAGGATTTCCTTCAAATTCATGGTTCGGGGACGCACCTTGTCCACACAGAGCAACTGCACCCCGAAGGTTGTCTGGAGCTGGGTATACTTGAACAACTGATTGAGGACCACCTCCGGGTTCTCGTCCCGCTTCAATTCAAAAACCACTCGCATCCCATGCCTGTCGGACTCATCC
The DNA here is from genome assembly GCA_964477215.1 of uncultured Syntrophaceae bacterium. Taxonomy (GTDB): domain Bacteria; phylum Desulfobacterota; class Desulfomonilia; order Desulfomonilales; family Desulfomonilaceae; genus JBFMDN01. Next base: position 4,455 of record CAYZET010000147.1, read on the forward strand.
CGTATGTCTCGAATTCCGGGAATCCTCTTGTCCTTCACAAGCTCCGCGGCGGATTCCACCATGCGGGCTTTGTTGACCAGAAACGGTATCTCTGTCACGACGATTCGCTGATAGCCCTTCCCGGCATCCTCGATTTCCGTCCTGGCTCGCATTTGAACCGAGCCCCTGCCTGTAGTGTACGCAGCGAGTATGCCTTCCCGGCCGTGGATGAAGCCGCCGGTGGGAAAATCAGGCCCTGGTATAAAACGCATGATCTCCGGAATTGATGCTGTGGGATTGCCGATGAGATGAATAAGAGCATCTACGGTTTCTCCGAGGTTGTGTGGGGGGATGTTGGTGGCCATGCCCACTGCGATTCCCTGTGAGCCGTTCACGAGGAGCACCGGGAACCTGGCTGGAAGAACGAGAGGTTCCCGAAGGGTGTTGTCGTAGTTCGGGATGAAGTCGACCGTCTCCTTGTCCAGATCCTCCATGAGGGCCTGCGTGATCCGGGCCATGCGAACTTCCGTATACCGCATCGCCGCAGGAGCATCCCCGTCCACGCTCCCAAAATTGCCCTGGCCATCGATAAAGGTGTGGCGCATAGAAAACGGCTGAGCCATTCGTACGAGCGCATCGTACACCGCCGCGTCACCGTGCGGATGATACTGACCAATGACATCACCCACGGCCCTTGCAGCTTTTCTGTATGGCCGGTTCCAGAAGTTTCCTGCCCGGTGCATTGCATAGAGGATTCTTCTGTGGACCGGCTTCAGCCCGTCCCTCAGGTCGGGAAGCGCGCGACCCACTATCACGCTCATAGCGTAATCCAAATAGGATTTCTGGATTTCTTCTTCTATCCCTACAGTGGTCTTCTCATGAAGAACAGCCAATGGTGCACCCTTCCTCAATTGGATACATACGCTCGACGGTCGAAATTGCCGGAAAATCAGATCGGCGATAGGGCTGGTGGCGCAGTACGTTTTCCCTTGCAGCCGCTATTCGCCGAGTCGGCGGGTTCTCGAGCTCCCCCTGGAACCGCAGGAAGGATAATACCACTGCACCGGGAAGGAATGCAAGGGTGCTCAGGATGACAAAAAGGGAGTAATAAGAAATTGTTATACTAATACTCGAAACGTCTGCCCTTTGACGGCGGCCTTCGCTGTTCCCGGCTGGTACACGCATGCGTGATGCTGAAGAGGAGATCACGAAGCAGCAGGATTCATCTGCACCATGTATTCGGATAGTATCTTCATAGCTTCCTGTTTTCGAACAGATTTGGCCCACATAAGCGCGTTCCACCCGTTCCGGTCTTTGGCATGAACGTTTGCCCCTCGTTTGAGCAGTTCTGTCACCACGGCCACATGACCTTCCGCCGCCGCGAGAATGAGAGGGGTGGCCCCGTATTGGTCCCGAGCCTCAATGTGTGCTCCATGTTCGAGCAGTTCCACCACTACGTCTATAAAACCTCCTCTCACCGCTCTCATAAGCGCAGTCCACCCGAACTCGTCCTCTGCATTGACGTCCGCACCACGGTCAAGGAGAAGCCGTACCACTTCGGTGTGTCCCCTGCGGCATGCCTTCATGAGCGCTGTCGCCTGGTACTGATCGCATGCTTCGATATCTGCGCGGGCATCGAGCAGGGCCCTCACCGATTCCGGGAAACCATTTGCAGCCGCCCAGATGAGCGGGGTCCATCCGAGCTCGTCCCTTACTTCGGGATCTCCCCCTGCGGACAAGAGGCACCTGAGCTCTTCCAGGTCTCCAGAGGTAGCGGCCGCCAAGATGCGCTCATTCATAAATCTTTCCTCCTGACTGACAATATCGGGCGTTCCGAGCATGCGGCCGAAGTCAGGCCTGTACGTCCTTGCCGATCTGTGTGCCCTCTTGCGGAGCGGCTCTCGGGCATGCCGATCTTTGAATGAAGCAATAGGCGTACCAGAACGCGACGTGGCCCACGCGAACGTACCGGAGTCACAATCGTGATTGCCAAACCGGAGGGGTCAGAGGTCCCCTGTCAGGATTTTTTACACTGTGTTAATTGTCGTCATTGCTAGGCCTCGAATGGAACACCTCCGGGGTAAGTGGCAATCCTCGCGTGCTTGTCTGAGCGCCAGTGTTGGCCTTTCCATCTGCACGTGAAGGGGGCCGCCGGGACATGCGGTGGCATCGGAATTGCACTGGCAACGAACGTGAGACCGATCTGTCCGGAGGCCTCAAGGAGGTCGGCTTACAGCCCCTGGGAAGCCGTGACGCGGGCACTATCTCGTGCTAGAATCTTCTCGGAGAGCCGAGATACTTACATGTCTTGGGAATTGGTTGCTGACTGCACGGATCAGGGAACGGCTGAGGTAACATGCACGAGCTCAGGAGTGTTCGGCTCAAGACTTGTGCAGCTCGATTCAGGGCTTCATTACAGCGTCGCAAAGGAGATCCGGAATGTCCCTCGTGAAGGTACTTGTCATTGATGACGAGGCCTCGTTCATGGAGACCTTGAAGATAAGGCTCGGAAAGAGAGGCTTGACGGTGATACCGGCCCGCAATGGCGCTGAGGGCTTGAACAAGTTGGCAGAGGACTCATCGATCGATATTGTGATCCTTGATGTGAAAATGACGGGAATGGATGGCATCCAGACCCTAAAGCATATTAAGATCGACCACCCATTGACCGAAGTCATTATGCTCGCGGAACCCGACACAGTGGAGGCAGCGATTGAAGCGATGAGACTAGGGGCGTATGATTACCACATGAAGCCGTGCGACATAGATATGCTGGTCGGTCAAATTGCGGAGGCAGAAGCAAAGAGGGCCAGACACGAACAGAAGATTCACGCGGCTCGTATGAAAGAGATCGCCATCAAGGGAAGCTCGTAACGCTATTGCCGGCAGACCCGCTCATTTCAAGCCGCGATGACAAGCACCGCTGCTTCCTGTTGTCATTCCGTGTGCTAGCGATTGCCCCTTTTTCAGGGCGTCGGTGCCTTGTGCGCTGTTTCTGGAGCCACCCCATGCCATGCGAATCGAGAGAACAGCCGTCGCTCATGCAGCAAGTCATTGCGTCCGGCCATATGTTCATGGAGGTGGATGGAGATTTCACAGTACTGGTCGTGGATCCGGCCTTAGAGGCCCGCTTCGGGGTCCGAAAGGGATCGAAGTGCTATGCAGCCCTCGGTCATGGGAGTGATGTGTGCAGAGACTGTCCGGCAAAGCGGGTGTTCCAGGGGGAGCGATCTGCCGAGCTTCGCTTGACCGTGAAGGACGTGGCCGGACGGCCGACTGTCTTGCATGTCATTGGAACCCCCCAATGGGATGTGACGGGAGATGTCATAGGCTGTTCCCTGCTCGTAGTGGAAGAGGCAAAATCCGAGGAGCATGAGCCCCACAAATCGGATGGCTACGATTTCCACAAGCTCCTGGATAATCTCCCGGACACAGTTTTTGCGCTCCAAGAGGACGGCCGGTTCACGTATGTGAATCGATCGGCCCAAAAGTTTCTCGGCTGCAGAGACCAGGAGATTCTTGGCAAGTTCTTCTGGGATTTCGTCGACCCGGCAGAGGTCGCTCTTGCGAAAAGACTTCTTGAGACCCCAGTGGGCTCCTGTTGGGACGAACAGCTCTCCATCCTGGATTCGAGAGGAAACAAGAAGTATTGCCGCATACGTTCGGCCCCCTTTCTCGATGCTCGAGGTGCCGTGTCCGGTCACGAAGGTGTCATGCGTGACAGGACCTCTCAGCGGAAGATGGAGCTGGATCTTCACGAGTACCAGCAACAGTTGAGTGAGACGACGCAACGCTTTCAGCAATTGCTCGAGGAGGTGCCTGACGTCATATTTTCCATGGATCCGAAGGGTCGCCTCACCTTTGTGAACCCCCAGGCCCGTGAGCTGCTCGGTTACGAGAGAAAGGATCTGGTGGGAACCCTTTTTCGAGACCTCGTGAGCTCGGAAGACATGGCATCGGTTGAAAGCCTTCTGCACGTAGAGCCTGGTACCACGTGGGATGAGGAGATCACCGTGCATCACCAGGATGGGTCGAGGAGATGGGTGAGGATACGGTGCCGTCCGGTGTGCGACCCGGAAGGGCACATCGTTGAATTTGAGGGAGTATTGAGGGACCGGACTGACAGGAAAAAGCTGGAAGACGACTTAAAGGCGTCCAAGGGGCAATTGCTCGAGAAGATAGGCATCATAGACGAATTGTACGAGCACATTGTGCAGTCTGAGAAGTCCCGGGCCATAGCGGAGCACACTGCGGAAGTGGCGCACGAGCTCAGGCAGCCCTTGGCAGTCATCGGCGGATTCGCCCGCAGAATGTATCGCCAGATTCAAACGTGCAAACACGCCGATCCGAAGGAGCAGGAAGAATGCTTCGCCATTATCGTCAAAGAGGTTGAGCGATTGGAGGACATTCTCAAGGGGCTCATCGATTTCACCAGACAGAAGACTCTCACGAAGCGACGGGTCGACCCGAACAGCCTCATCCAGCTCGTCCTCGACATCTACAAGGTGCGGTTACAGGAGAAAAGCCTTCGATTGGAAGTCGATTTCGGAGAAATCGGAGAGGTGTTGTTGGACCCGGACCGATTTCAACAAGTAGTCCGGAATCTCGTGAGCAACGCTATCGAGGCTTCTCGGTATAGTGGCATGATTCGGATCGAGACAGCGGTGTTCGTGGTGAGTGACAAGGCCCAGGTGACCGGAGAGCTCGATTCCGAAGCGTACTTTGAATTCAAGATCCGAAACGGCGGCAGAAGGATACACGAGGACGAGCTCAGAAAGATATTCGACCCCTTTTACACGACCAAAGAGCGCGGCGCCGGCATAGGGCTATCGCTTGTCAAACGGATTATTGAGGAGCATGGCGGGTCTATCTCCGTAAAGTCTGACGAAAAAGGGACGGTGTTTACCACATGGATTCCCATCGACCACAGCGTGAACGGCGAATCACAGCTTCAGTCAGGACTTGTGAACTAACGGGAACATGGGCATATGTTCTGACGCACAACGAACGACAAGCGGGAGAGACAGGCATGTTGGTAAAGGATTGGATGACCGAGCACGTAATCACTATTGGGGCCGATGACTGCCTGTTGAAGGCGGCAAAGCTCATGGACGACTTCGAGGTCAGTTTGTTGCCGGTCACCGATGGGGGGAAATTGATTGGAATAATATCGGATGGAGATCTCAAGAGAGCTGGCCCATCGGATGCAGTCGGATTGGACTCGGATTTGGTCACAGATCATATGTCGCGAGTGAAAGTCGGTGCTGTCATGACCCGAAATCCGGTGACGGTTCCTGAGGACTACACCGTCGACGAAGTGGCCAAAGTAATGCTCGATAACAAAATCTCCGGATGTCCGGTCCGCGACCGAGAGGGGAGGATAACGGGAATCGTGACTAAGAGCGACCTCTTCCGAGCAATCATAGCGGTGACCGGCCTGGATAAGAAAGGACTGCAAATAGGGGCTGTCATCGAGGATCGCCCCGGCTCCTTACGGGAGGTCACGGATATTATCAGATCGCACGGAGGACGCCTGGTGAGCATTCTCACGTCGTACCACAAGGCCCCCAAGGGATGTCGGTACGCGTATATCCGGGCCTTCAACGTGGGCAAAGATAAGCGGAGCCAGCTCAAACGCGAATTGCATGAAAAGCTGCACCTGATCTATCTGGTCGATCACACCGAGAACAAACGCGAGCTCTTCAATTCGGCATGATGCGTCATGATTCTTTACCCCCTAGTGGTTCGTCTGAAAAGGTAGCTTCCTTAAACGGGGAGGAGCGGGTGTGACACCCGCCCCCACAGCTAGATCTTTAGTACGAACTTCCCGTAGCGCCGGCGTCCCGCCGGTACTTTCATCTCAAACCCGTTTCGAGGGTCAAGATCGATCTCGTGGTTGCATGGAGCTACGAACCGTGAGCACCGGGCAGTGAGCGGTGCGCACCACGTTCTCTGCGGTGCTCCCGAGTATCAGATGTTTGAATCCGGTCCATCCGTGAGTGCCCATAACGATCAGGTCCACGTTGTGCTTCTTCGCGAACGGGACTATCTCTACAGCCGCTTCCCCCGAGCACAGGTGCGCGGTGGTCTCCGGGACTACCTTCCGGCACTCGCTGAGCGACTGATCAAGGTTTTCACGCACGATCTCGTCTATGCTTCGTTGAATATCCGTCCAATCTATGGGGATGTGATCGTCAAACGCGGGATACCCCAGCAGCCGTGGATTCACCACGTGGAGTAGCATGAGCTCCGAGCCAAAGCTTTTCGCAAGGGCGAGAGCCTTATCGCGAGCAGGAAGCGAGTTTTCCGAGAAGTCGGTGCACACGAGGATTCGACGAAATAAGGGCTCCACGGGCTCATGCGCGACAGGAGCTCCCTGAATGATATGGCCTTCCTCGTACTCCTCCCTCAGGCCCTCACGATGGTCTACCACATAGAGAAGGTGGCCCTTCTGCGTCAACTCGTCACGGAGTTGCGGCATGCGATCCCGGTCAATGAGGTGAGCGCGAATGTAAACGTTCCTGCGGCCTTCCGGCGCCCGATCGTACGAGGAGAGAATGCTCACCAAACGGCCGTCGTATCTCCTTATTACGTCTGTGATTTCTTTGATCGACCCGGGGCGGTCTTCGATCTCGAACGCAAATTGCACGCCTCTGTTTCTCAGGCCGCTCACCGAAACCAATGCCTCAAAGATCTCTCGCTGAGAGATAATGCCGATGATCTCGCCTGCAGAGTCAAGCACGGGAGCGCCGGAGATATTGTTTTCCAGCAGAATAGTGGCAGCCTCTTCCAGGGTAAAATCTTGAGGAATCGTTATTGCTCCGCTCGTCATGATCTCCGAGACTTTGATCTTCGAGAGCAGGTATGCAAGCTCGTGCACATCGAGCGTGGTTGCGTCTGACGCGGAAGCTCTCTTTACGTCTCGGTCCGTGACAACTCCGACCAGTTTTCCCTTGCGGAGGACCGGCAGAATCGGAGTTGAATTCTCTTTCATAAGCCGCGTGGCTTCCTGTAATGAATCGTCCGCTCCGACTACGGTGATGTCTTTTCTCATCCAATACTTCACTAACATTGCAACCTCCTCGAAGCTCTGCGCTGAAGAAGACATCAGACGGGAGTCGTAGTGCAGGCTCCCGGGGAATTCGTACTATTAATGAAGCAACTTCCGTGCCATCAATTGGGTGGCTCACCCCTCGGATTTTTTCGGAAAGACCCCGAGGTACCTGAAGCCAAGTTTCCACAGAAGCCCCAGATACCCGATCATAGTGACGGCAACAGCAACGTGCTGACCGACCACCGGCCTCGCTATCGCAAAGGCCGCGAC
>CAYZET010000148.1:0-8830 GCA_964477215.1 uncultured Syntrophaceae bacterium
AGAGTGAATTCACAGATTGAGCAGATGACTCAGATGAAGAATCACAGAAACCACCATCTGCGTCATCTGCGGATACTTCAAAAAAACAGGGATAGGACATGGCAATAGCAGTGACCTACGCGGCAGCGGACCAATTCAGCGTTTCCGGCGATCGCACAAACGAGCTTAAGAAGGGTCTCACGATTAAGGCCTTTCAAGGAGTTGACGGCAGTGTCGAAAGCGCTGTGGTGAGCTCAGCCTATGACGCTGGAACGGGATGTACCACGTGCACTATCGCTGAGAATTGTCTGACTCCGAATCTGGTTTCGATTCAGCACGGGTTGACGTACGCTGATCCCGACAATTCTTCGAGCAATTTGGCAAGGCATCTGCACACCTGTGCGTTCGACGGTGGGTACATACCGGCCGCTACTCTGAGCGAAGCACAGGTGGAAGCCGCTAAGTCCCTTCCCGTCCCGACCGACGGAGATGTCAACAAGATCATTAGAGTATTGCCTACTGAAAATGGATATAGGAAGGTTTCCCTGAACGGTACCGCGAACCAAGTCACGATCACTCACAACGTCCAGGACACTACCATTTCGTTGCCCCAGGATTTCGACACCGGTGCAAGCCCTGTTCTGGCAGGTCTGACTCTGACCGGTCTCACGGGCATCCTGGAAGGCAGAGGATCTTCGCCCCTTGCTTCTATCGCTTCTTCGGCCGCGTATCAGGTGCTGAGAAGAAATGCGACCAATACAGCTTACGAATTCTCGCAGCCATTTACTATCCACGGAACCGCAGGCGAGAGCCTTTCTCAATTTGATGCCGTATACCTTGACGTCGCGAGTGAGCGATGGATGAAGGCTCAAAGTGGTAGTACAACTCAGAAAGGAGATGTGTGGGGAATTGTCACGGAAGATGGTGGCATCACTGTTGGCAGTGACGGCGAAATCCTCCTCTTCGGATTTGTGACGAACGAATCCTGGACGTGGACTCCTGGTGATATCCTTTACCTGTCGCAGACAGCGGGGGAGATAACCTCTACGGAACCGACGAATGCCGCAGTGATAGGACACGCTATCACGGGCACGACGATCTTCTTCCTCCCGAAAAGCCTCTCCAGTGATGGCGGCCCTTCGGGGGTTATAACCGGGACAGCAGGTGAGGATCTGTCCGTATGTGACGTAGTATATGCTGATTACACGGATTCAGGGAGATACAAGAAAGCCACGAATAACGCCACGTCTCTGGAAGCCGCTGCAGTAGGCATAGCTCAAGCAAACATAGCCGAAGGAGCAAGTGGTCCGATACAACTCTTCGGCACCATGACGAATGGAGCGTGGTCGTGGATCCCGGGCAAGTCTCTCTATGTCAGTCACACGCCAGGGGCACTTATTCAGTATGAGCCGAGTGCGTACGGAAGGTATGTCAAACCTGTTGGCTACGCTGTATCCGCTACGGAGATATGGATCTTTCCACAGAGCGGGTGGCAGGTAGGCAGCTCAAGCTCCGGAGCTGGGGGGGCACTTCCCGACTACTGTCCCCCCGCAATCAAGTACAAGGACAGCGATGAAATCATAATCCCAAAAGGGAGATATTACCGCATAGGCCATCGGATCGACGGTCAGTATCGAGATCTCAACAGCGCTGCCTCATATTGGGATCTTGCAGCGAGCCTCGAGATAGATGTGGACGCTCCGGGAACCATGATCGGAGGCGACGTGGCGAGCTCCTGGTATTCCGTGTTCCTGACCGGGGAGCAGACAGCCCTTGTGCTGCCGTTTATCCGAGCCAAAACGGTCCTCTTTTCCGACCCAAATACCATCATAAGTCCCGCAAATCATGACGACGGCACTGCAGGGAACAACAATTTCCTGTCAGTAGACGATGAGCTCAATGGCTACAGGCTTGTGCTTCTTAGCAATACGGTAGCCTACCACGGTAAGGTGTTTATCATTTCGGACTGCGTTAATGGAGCTCCTGATCAGATTTGTATTACCGGCGACCAGACTGCCTATATTCAAGCGACCGACTGGTTACAGACCATCCCGCCCGAGTCTGTCCCTTGCCTGTATCTGGGGAGCATCAGGCTTGATTCCAACGGGAATATCGTACAGTTTTATCGTACGAATTGGCAAGTACAGTATGCCTCATACATACAAGTTGCCGGGGTGCTCAATACGACCGAGAGCAATACGGATCTTGGGGCTGCAGTACCACCGACAGCAAAAAAGCTGCAGAGTCACATTACGATCAACTCCGGGGGAGGAACAAATGCCGCGGGTATGTCTGCAAATATCTACTCCGGTATCGCAGGAACAAATCTGGTCACAACACTGTTCTATGCGAGCACCACTACCCACGTGGAGCACAGAATGGGTATGCCGTTCGATTTGTTGCTTACCGCGGTCGCTTCCATGAGAAACAAGTTTCTCATGCACAACGGAACTGCGTGGGTGGCTGCTACCGAAGGATACTTCAGGATCTGTGGCTTCGAGGAATAGCCCATGGTGCTGCAAACGTACCCCACGCTCAGCGGACAGAGAGAGCTCTTGGCAATGATTATACACTTCCGAGAGGCCTCGTGGATGTGCCTATGACGTACTTCAGCGTCCTCATCGACTTCGTCAATTCGTTCCTTCAGCACGGGGCGGTATTGACCGCGTTGCTGGCGAGCCTGGCGTTCCTGGGCATCTCCGTGTTCCGATACGCGAAAGGTATCCTGCATGACATCCTCACATGGATGCACCGCGTCGAGGAACAGGTGACAAAGCTCGAAAAAGCGTGGACCGCTCCCAACGGAAACGTAATCGATCATTCGGCCTGTTTTAGAGGCGCTCGGGATTGTCTGGACGAGATCCGTGCGATTGTGAGGCGTTTCGACGAGGTGTTCATGGAGCACCATGAGGACGCAAAGAGAATTGCCCACGAAGATCATTGGAAGAACTGTGAGCTCGATCGGTGCCCTCAATTGCTTCATATCCATACCAGGTTGAGTGAAGTCATTCGAATCACGGAAGACCTTGCAGAAAGAGCGGAAGAGTCTCGGGCTGAAACCAGGGAAGCCATCAACATTTACATGAGGCGCTTCGACGATTTCGCAAGCCATGCGATCGCGGCATTGAGACGCAACGGATGGGGTTAAGAGGCTCACATGACGGAGTTGGCACACGCAACGAAGAAAATGAGCGATCCACACGAAAAGTGCCGGCAACAGGTGTTGGAGGAGCATGCTGCATTGACCCGGGACATTCAAGTCTCGACCGGCTGCAGCGCAATCGATGCACGTTTCCAGGCCTGGCTCATCTTGTTCGAACGGGAGCTGGTTCCGATGGCTGCGCAGTAACAATCCGTTCCAAGAAGCTGCCTGGGGCCGGTTTTACTTCGTGCAAAGACGAGGTAATATGACCGCTCCGGAATCCATCCAAGAAGGAGAATCGCGATGCGCATAGTGGACGTTCGTTCACTGGCTGTTCCAGAGGTAAAGATCATAGAGTTTTTCCGATATCGGGACCATAGAGGTTACTTCACCGAGACTTTCCGCAGGCAGGTGATGGACGAAATGCTCGAGTTTCTCAGGGGTACGGAATTTGTCCAAGGAAACGAAAGCCATTCCCATCGGGGGGTGATCCGCGGGCTCCATTTTCAGTGGAATCCCTACATGGGGAAGCTGGTTCGCGTCATCCAGGGCCGCATGATCGACTTCGCCCTGGATGTTCGTAAGGGCTCGGCCACCTTTGGCAAGATTGTGGCATACGACCTCAATCAGACCCCTGATGCCCAGACAGGCCGATGGATCTGGGTTCCCCCGGGCTTTGCACACGGATGCCTCTTCTGCGAAGATTCCACCATAGAATACCTCTGTACCGGCAAATACAATCCCGCGTGCGAAGCCGCGATTTCTCCATTCTCGGAGGACATTGACTGGTCGCTCTGCGATCCGGTGTTAAGCGCTCTGTTTGAGGAGCTAAGCACATGCACGCGCAGAGACGGCCTGGTGAGTGACAAGGATCGTGACGGGTTGACTCTGACCCAGTGGGCTTCTGATCCCCGATCCGAAAATTTCGTGTACGGGCAAATGGGATAATGAACGAGGGGGAATTCCTTCTCACAATACATCAGACAAAACAGCGAGGATCGCCAATGACGTCTCTCAGGCATCTGAAACCGATGCTTAAGGCATGGTCCGCGGGAGCGCTCATATCGGTGGGCATCATCGGTCTGCTCCTGGCGGTAAGTCCCTTCGTCCTGCCGGAATCCGATTCCATGGCTTTGTATCGATATTTCCTCTTGCGCGTGGGGGCCGCTGCATGGGGAATAGTGGCCATAACCGGCGGGGCCCTCTTCTTCGATCACGTGACACCAGGGAACTGGCTCGAAAGAATCGAGGAAGGAAATGCAGCCTGCGCGATTGTTACTGTCGGCGTTATTGTCACTCTTGGTCTTATGCTTTGCTATATCTGAATCTGTCGCCCTCGACGAAGCATACAAACGCTGCTTCGAGCGACAGCTCCGCTTCATCATTGCGAAAAATCCACCATACTCTGCCGGGGGCGCTTCGGATCTGGAGAAGGGACTGGATTGCTCAGGATACGTCTTCCTTGCGTGCAAGTGGGCAGGAATTCCGGGCGTCAAACGCACCACCTCCTTTCGTATGGCAATGGGGCTGGACGGATGGACTGGCAGAGACATTTCCCCCGAATCATGCTCCTCCTGCGATTTGGCCTTTTGGACGTGGCACAAGTCTCTTCACCGCCCTTACGGACACGTAGGGGTCTTTCTCAGAGCCGGGCAAACGCTGGAAGTGGCCCATGCTTCTTCCAAACGGGGGGTCGTGTTGGCTCCCCTGCGGGGCTCGCTGCAAACGGATCTTTCCAAGGTCAGACGTCTCACGATAGGAGAGTAGCGTGTTCGATCTCTTACGGCCGTACATCACCTGAAACCGTGACGAGTACCATGCAGATTGTGATGTCACTATTTACATGGAAGCCAAACGAGGAGAAGCCATGTTGTCTTCATTACGCAAGCTTTGGGGGTTCGGTGCCAGGGGAGAGGATTCGAAGCGACATACATTTCAGCACATCCCCGCACCAATTATGCCGGGACGGGCGAGCAAATCGAGCGAAGACCCGTTCAGGCCTCGGAGGGGAAGCGATGAAGACCGAGGGACGTCCTTGTATCACCGGCATGGCCTCATGGAGCCCCCGTACTCGTTTGCGGACTGTTGGGTCGATTACGAGCAATCGGACGTTCTCACGAGCTGTGTCGACGCCATAATCCGCAATTGCGAGAGGCCCCACGACCTCGAGTTTGTCGGAGACGACCTGACTGAGCGAGATACACCCGAGATGAAGGCTCAGTGTCTCACCCTCACCGACTTCTTCAGTCGTGTCAACGAAAAGCACAGTTTTCTCAACGTGCGGCGGAAGCTCAGGTTGGATCGCGAGGTCACGGGAAATGGCTTCCTCGAGGTAATCCGCAGTCTCACAGGCGGAGTGGAGCGCCTCTACTACTTACCGAGCACGTATGTCCGCGCAAGCGACATGGGAGAGCACGAGATACCGGTCACCACACGTATTCCGAGAGACGGCAAGCTCGTCGAGGTGACCATCCCAAAGAAGTTTCGCAGATTCGGAAGGCTGGTCGGTCTGGGATCGAGTCGTGTGCAGTGGTACAAGGAGCTGGGCGATCCGAGAATCCTGGACCCCGAAACAGGAGAATTTTTCACGGATCAGCACAAGCGCTTCTTGTGCGAAGACCGCAGGATTATCGACTCTGAAAGGGGCATGTACGTCACAGGCCGCGGAGGTGAATTCCTGCTTCATAGTAGAACATTTCCTCTGGAGCGCAGAGCTACCGAGGTGTGGTGGTTCCGCGATAACTACGGCGGTAATGCCTATGGTATACCTCGGTGGATCCCTGCGCTGCTGGACGTCAGGGCCCGGTACGTGGCGAAATGGCTGAACCATGACCTGTTGAACCGGGGTGGCGTTCCGAAGGGTATCGTTCTCTTTCAGAACGGATCCATTTCACCACAAACCCTGGAACACATCCGCAGAACCCTACAAGAATGGGGAGACCCGAGAAGGTTCAACCAATGGATCACCCTTAACATAGAGCCGGATTCCCTCAGCTTCGATTTGAATACTGGCGGATCCAAGGCAGGAACGGCCAAACCGGAATTTATCAACCTGGATCGCAGCGAAGACTACATGTTTAAAGAATACCTCACGCACTGTGAAGAAGCGGTAAGGAAAGTGTACCGGTTACCTCCCATACTGACCGGCGCGGCTACTGAGTACACCCATGCCACCGCATACGCCTCCCAGGAGGCCGCGGAATCCCAGGTCTTCGAGCCCCTGCGGAACGAATTTGACGAAAAGGTAACCACAGAGCTCATTCAGACCGAATTCGGGATCTATCGCTGGAAGCTTAAGACCAGACGCACCAAGATTGGAGACCAGGAAACCTTTTACAAGGCGGTAGGCATGTGGTCCCGAGCCGGTCTTTCCTGGAACCAGATGGTCCAACTCGGCAACGAGATGCTTGGGACACGATTTTCGCCACGAGAAGGAGAGCTCTGGGAGATGCCCTTTGAGGCCCTCTTGGCCATGCTCAACAGCGGCGGCTGCACGATTCGAGACGGAGCCCTGGTGCCTAGAGACCAACCCGTCTCCTCTCAGGACAGCGAAGCCTGACACGACGGAGGAAGGCACAGTGAGCTCGCGGCGTACCTCGTTCACCGAGGCTGAAGAAACCATCGGCGACGCTCTCAGAGCCATTGAAGAATTCAGCCGAACCTTGCAGGACCTGTCCGATGCCGGCGATCAGGTGCGTTCACACCTTGAGGAGCCGGAAATCGTCTCGGACCTTTTCTCCTCATCGATGGCCGATTTTCTCGAAGCGTTGGAGCAGAGAATTGCAGAGGCCGCTCAGCTCACCGGGGGAGCCGACGCTTCCGGTACGACCCTCCAGTCCCGAGACAGCCCCGCCTACGCCGGTTCGGGAACCTTGGCGGTCGTGTCTCTGCATGAGTTTAACGAAGCCGTTTCGCAACTCATCTCCGCTTTAAGCCGTATCGAGGCAGTGATGGAACGGGCAACGGATATACAGGTGACCGTGTCTGCCGGAGATGGATGGGACTAGCAAATGTCAACGTACATAGGATCGGTGATCTTCCCGTACCCCCTCAAATGGGCCGATAAGCCTGGTAGGGTGGTCGTAGGCTCCAAGACGAGGACGAGGTCCGGCAACTTGGTGATCCTCACGGTGGAGAACGCGAGGCAAACTCACAGGGAAGCTCGGCTCATATTCGAGTGGACGCCTTTTGCTTCGGTCCAAACCCTGATGGAATACTGGCGCGCCGGTGCTTCTTATTCTGCGGACCTGGAAGGGACGGGCGAAATTCTCACCGTCCGGTTCGATCCCGAGAATGGCGTATCCAATTTGAAGCACCAATCCGGCAGAGACGTGGTGCACGCGCACTTTCAGGGGACGGAGAACGATCTGTACACCGGCGAGGTGAATCTGATCATAGAATCGTAGGAGGAGTCAGGGGCTCAAGGTTACCCCCGCAATAGAGGCGGAGTTCTCGGATCATTTGTGGACACTGGAAGAGATAGCCGGTCTGATCAAATAAAAGGAGAGGACATAATCCTCTCTGCCTTACAAGATCTTTTGGGAAAAATGATTAGATTCTGAATTAGAGTACCTTACACGTATTCCCCAATTTAATCCCCGCCGGCGTATTTTGTCCTTGAAATTGACTGGGAATGTCTGCCGGGCATCCACTTACTTCTTCTATGATGAGCTGACAAATCGCCATGTCGGGATAAAGGAGAAAAGTCAGTGGTCCAAGATTAGTGATTTCGAGAGTTATTGTTCCTTCGAAGCCAGCATGGATAGTTGGAGCTGTAAAATGAATCAATATGCCGCATCTAGCGAGCGAGCTCTTTCCTTCCACTCTGGCGCTGTAGCATTTCTGCCCTCTTTCAATAGGAAAATTAACGCGCTCTCGAGTATTCCCAAGCACAAAGCTCCCACTCCTTAAAGTGTAGGGTTGATCTTCCGAGATTGTTATCCGTTTTGACTGATTTGTTAGATAACCAGCAATGCCGCCCTTTCTGATGTCTATCGCGGTAGGACTATTGTTAACAGGTATTGTTATCTCTGTTCCAAGTCGTAAATCGATAGCGCTTGTATTATACGGAGCTTGTGTTGGGTCTGTGTGTGGAAGAGGATCTATGCTAAAAAGCCCCTCGTTTATACATTTGATTATTTCAACATTGCTGAGAATCATTTCCGTCACCCTCCTAACAGGGCACATCTACCCACGGGGAGGATGTCTCAAACGTCTCCCTGGGTAACAATACCCTCATCCTATTAGGACAAGTTGCTCGATCAATTAGCGTCACCCTCAAGTGCGGGACCCCTTTCCGCTCTTGAATCATAGACTTGTCAGCAAAGATGCTGACTGTAGCACCATCGATCAATTCTATTTTGACGGCGTACTCGTTCGTAAACATGCCATCGTTTATCTTCACCGGTATCCATATTACGTTTTTCCCCATTTCGTTCCCTCCTTTGCCTCCCTTGTTCCTTCCACTCCCAGCTTGTGCGCACATGGTCACAAGAAACCTTCCAAAAAGCGCATATATGCACGTCTCGTGAGAGAAGACAATCAAAAAGGAGGTTGCAATTACTGTGCCGTCAGTCGCTTTCGGTCACAGTTTCAAACTGACCCACTACCCGTAGGAGACAAGTACCCCAGAGTATACCGCGGCCCACCCATTCTCGAGCCAATCTTCCTCGACAATCGTACGGGCCGCGGTGGCTGCCATCGGGCTTG
>CAYZET010000148.1:8840-11699 GCA_964477215.1 uncultured Syntrophaceae bacterium
GCTGTGGGCTCCTACTTCATGGCCGCAGGCTCACGCCAATCAGTTATTGCTTTCATGGTTTTCGTGCCCAAATCGGCCTTGTACAACTTCGCCTTGTTTGCCGGCGCATGGCTCGTGGATGTGTAGTTAACGGCAGGCAGCGCACCTCCCGCGTCAAAATTGTTGAGTGTCTCCAGGGCCTTTTTCAGCGATTCGGGCGTGAGGTCCTTACCAGCACGTTTAAGGCCCTCGACAAAGACCAATGCGGTCGCTCCGGAGGCGGTATAGAGTGAAGTGAGCATTTTGTTCGGATCGCGATTGTTCTTCTTGGCAAGATCGCGGATCTGTTTCATGCCCGGAGACTCGTCTTCCCAGCCGCCTACGAAGTTTATTCCTATGAAGTTCTTCGCGGCGTTCCCGCACGCCTTGACAACCGTATCGTCACAAGACCAGTTGATGCCAAACACGGTAGGCCAGTAATCGTATTTCTCCGCGGTCTTGAGGAAAGTGATGATCGGGGGAACCAGATTGCAGGTCACCACGTAATCCACGTTCGCTTCCTTGAGGGCAAGCACCTGGGAGCTGGCATCTACGGAACCGATGTTCAAAACGAGCTCGGAGGCAATGGTCACCCCGTACTGCTTCGCTCGCTTTCGGGCAGCCTCCAGGCCTTTCTTGCCGAATTCGGTTTCCGCGTAGACCACCCCGATTCTCGGAGATTGGGCTTTCAGGTCGTTCATGATGTAATCGAACATCAATTCCACCTGGGCTTCATAGGTGGCTCCAAGGAGAAACACGTATGGCTGATACGGGCTGTACATTTCATCTGCAAGAGCGTTGGGGATGTTCGGTACCTTGTGCTCGTTGATCATGCCGAGCAGGGCAATGGTCTGGGGCGTACCTCCACAGGTGGTAATGGTCAGCACATGGTCCCTGAAAATCAGCTTCTTGAAGGCAGCTATGGCACTGGGGGTCTTGAATTGGTCATCCTCCCAGATCAGCTCGATTTTCCGGCCTTCGATCCCCCCTTTTTCGTTAACGTCGTTGAACACGTCCTGAGTCGCCCACCCCCATGGTAATCCCAGCGCGGCTACAGGTCCCGTTTTCACCATGATCATGCCGATCTTGATAGTGTCCTTGGTCACTCCCCTCCCTTCCGGGAACGCGGGTCCCCCCAGGCAGATTCCGACCAGGAGTGCACTTGCAACAATACATACTCGAATTCTCCAGTTTTTCATGGTCTTATACCTCCTCGAATCATAGTGTGGTATCCGTTGGTTCGGAAGTCAGTCACCCGCAAGCACATTAATACGTGAACGGCCAATTTTTGAAGGAATTCTTGATCCGGACCCAGATTCCGTTGAGACCGCTGGGCTCGAAGATCAAGAACAGCATGATCAGCAGGCCGAAAGTGGCGATGTTCCACTCCTCGTTATACCGTCCTTCGAGGAAGATCAGATGGTGACCGCCAAATGTGGCTACTTCCTTGATGAGATCGGGCACGATGGTCAAGAAGACAGCCCCGAAGATCGATCCGAGAATCGATCCCAGGCCGCCCACAATGATCATGGCAATGTACTCGATGGAGAGGAGAAGAGTGAAGTTCTCAGGATGGAGATACCCGGTGGAATACGCGTACAGCCCTCCTGCAACGCCCCCATAAAACGAGCTGATTGCAAAAGACATCATCTTGTACCGGGTTAGATTCACACCCATGACGCCTGCCGCAACATCTCTGTCCCTGATGGCCACGAAGGCCCTGCCAACGCGGGTGCGCAAAATGTTTTTCGCCCCGGCAGTGAGAAGAGCTGCGACCGCGAAAATAAGGTAAAAGAGTCGGTATTCACCGCCGAGGGAATGCCCGAAAAGCGAAGGCGCAGGCACGGAGATCCCGCGCACTCCCAGAGTCACCGACTCCCAGTGGGTAACGACATATTCTATGACAACACCGAAGGACATGGTTGCCATGGCCAAGTAAAGCCCTTTGAGGCGCAAGCATGGGAACCCCAGGAGAATACCGAACAGCGCGGCCATCGTCCCCCCTGCGGGTATGGCCACCCAGAAGGGCGCGCCAAAGCGGGACGCTAGGATGGCAGTGGTGTATGCACCGATCGCGAGAAACGCGGAATGCCCCAGGGAAATCTGGCCGGTAAAGCCCGTGAGGATATTCAAACCGATGGCGCCAACCACCGCAATCCCTGCAATGTTGGCCATATAGACCACGTATGGATCTCCCCAGAGCGGGAGCGTCGCCAAGCCCACTAGGAAGACACATAGCCAACCTTTTACCCACACCGTATGGAAAACCCTGATGTCTTCCTGATACGACTCTCTGAAGGTCTTGCTCCTCATGGTCTTTTCCGGCTCCTGCGAGGATCGCTGTAATTGATCTTTCCGTCTTCCGCTCATGATGAAGCGCTCGACCGCGCTCCTGAGAGCATTTCCCACGGCAGGCCCTTCACTGCCGCCGAAAATGCAACTATGCTCGGGACCCTACACCCGTTCGATTTCTTCCTTTCCGAAGAGGCCGTAAGGCCTGATCATGAGGACCACGAACAGCACGACGAAAGCGGTGAGGTCCTTGACGCCAGGCAAGGTTTCGTCCAGGTAACCTCCCACGAGGGTTTCCAGTATCCCGATAACGAGGCCCCCTATGATGGCGCCCGGTATGCTCTCCATCCCTCCCAGGACTACCGCGGGAAACGCCTTGATGGCCACCAGGGACAGCCCTATGTTGAGCACCATAACATTCGCCAAGAACACCCCCGCCACTGCAGCAATCACAAAGCTCAGGCCCCAGGTCAAGGAGAACACGCGTTTTACGCTTATCCCCATGAGCATGGCGGTATCCTGGTCATTGGCTACGCCGCGCATCGACAG
>CAYZET010000149.1:0-11661 GCA_964477215.1 uncultured Syntrophaceae bacterium
TACGCGAGTGGGATAATCCTGCAAAACGTTTCCTTCGATGTGTCTCGGGGAAGCGTGTTTGGTATCCTCGGGCGATCGGGTTGCGGAAAGACCACGCTCTTCAAGGCTATGATAGGGCTTATCGAGCCGTATGAGGGGGAGATATTCGTTGACGGGGAAAAGGTGGAACCGTTAGCAGAGGGCAAATCGGAGAGCATCTTGAGGAAGATAGGGGTTCTCTTTCAGTCCGGTGCACTGTTTTCCTCCATGACCGTTGCGGAGAATGTCGCACTGCCGTTCAGGCAGTACACAGATCTTGACGAAGCGATTATCGAACAGATTGTCCTGCTGAAGCTTTCCGAAGTGGGGCTACTCGGAAAGGAACGGCTCTTTCCTTCGGAGCTTAGCGGGGGCATGCAGAAACGCGCTGCATTGGCACGGGCCATGGCGCTCGATCCCAAGATCCTGTTTTTCGACGAACCCTCCGCCGGGCTCGATCCAGTGACCAGCGCCGAGTTGGACCGAACCATCGTGCGGATCAACGAAACCCTGGGCACCACGATAATTATTGTCACTCACGAACTGGCCAGTATCTTGGACGTGGCTGATCGGGTCATCATGCTGGATGGTGACGAAAAGACAATAATCGCGGAAGGAGATCCTCGACGTCTCAGGGAGGCTTCAACGGACCCACGGGTGCAAGCCTTTTTCAGGCGCTCGCTGTCGGCGTGAGGCCCTTCAGAGACCTAGTGGAGCGATCCACAGCAGCTTCATGCCCAATGCCCGACTAGGCGTGTGAGCAGATCCAAAGACCAGGACCGGCAGAGTGTCGGAACCGAACGAGAGGTCGGTTGAGAAGATGCACATGGTTCTCGATTGGGCCGGCCAGACCGCTGGGGTATTGCGGGAGTTGCGAGCTGTCAGCGATGCTGGTCTCGGTGGGCATCACCAGAGGCCTGTGCTGTCCCCTGGCAACTGCCCGTTGATATGGTCTGCGACTCCAAGAGGGGCTGAGCGCACCATCCATTGTGCTCAGCAGTGTTGTCATGACATTTTTTCGGGGGGATCGGCACATTTCTTCCGAGAGCCGGTATAGAACGCGAGGTGTGAGTTGGTTGCCCCCGCTGGTGAGAAGCTGTTGCACACGGTAGCCAGCCGGGGGAAGGAGACAACGATGTCAAGCCAAGCAAACAAATTCAAGATAGGATTGTTCGTGGTGATCAGCCTCGCTCTGGCCGTGTCGATCGTGATCTGGCTCGGGGCGAGCCGATATTTCGAGGACACCCAGCCGGCGGTGGCGTACTTCACCGAAAGCGTGCAAGGACTGGAGTCGGATAGTCCGGTCAAATTCAGGGGGGTTGCGGTGGGTAGAGTCAAAGCTATCCGTCTCGCACCGGATGGCAGACTTATCGAGGTCGTTCTCAGCCTGCGCAAACACTTCAAGCTGACCGACGATCTTGGCATCAAGATGAACCTTCTTGGTCTAACGGGTCTCAAATATCTCGAGATGGATACGTTCGATCCAGAAAAGCTGCGGGAGCCGATGAAGCTTGATTTTGAGGCTCCCTATCATGTTATCCCTACGTACCCGTCTGACATAACCGAGATCGGAAATGCTCTGGACAAGTTGTTTCAGAAAGTGAAAGACGTGGACGTGGAGAGAATCTCTCACCACATGCTCAGAGTGACTGCACGGCTCGACACTTTGATGTCGAACAAAGAGATCGAGACAATCCCCGCGAACGCCACCGCGGCCTTGAGTGAGCTCAGAGACGCGGCAACAAAGTTGAACCAGGAGGTAACGCGAATCCACAAGACCAGAGCCCTATCACGTACGCTGGAGAAGACCGGCGAGTTGTTGACGGAGACCACTGAGACGGTGCGGAGCGCCGATCGGCTTATTCGGAGGGCGGACAACAACCTGAACCGGCTGAGCTATAAGCTGGACCTCAGTGCAGACAACCTTCTGGACCTGACCAGACAGTGGAAGAAGAAACCTTTCAGCACCTTCTTTTTCGGGGTTGACGAAGACAAGGAGAAGAAGCGCTGAGTTTTGGTGCGGGCAGACGCTCCCTGGTCGGAGCAAATGCCGACCTTGAAGTGCACCTTGTCGGGCAGGAGCTTCAACGCGAATACACGCAAGGATTGCGAATCGAATAAGGTGCATCCCCTCTTATGGGGAGCGTTGAGGCCTCTTGGGCTTGAGGTTCCGTATCCTGTTTCCTGCAATGCGGGTCGTGAGATTCGGCATTATCCTTCGCATGAAGTCGATGAAATAGGCGTCTGGGCCTACCAGGATTCGCCGCTTGTTCTTCTTGATTCCTTTGACAATGATTCTGGCAGCCTTGACAGGTGACGTAAGTGTGGTCCGATCGAACCATTCAACCGTTTCGTCACGGGTCATGGAAGGGTTCGCCTGCTTTATGAACCGGGTGTTGCGGACTATGTTGGTCCTCACGCCGCCGGGAATCACGCAGGAGACCCGTATGCTCGTTCCATGCAGCTCCTGGCAAAGGGTGTCGCTGAGGCCCTGAACCGCAAACCTGGATATGCAATACGGGCCGTTGTTGGGAGTGGTAACCATGCCGTTGACACTGGACATGTTCACGATGTGCGCTTCAGGCCGTTGCCTCAGATAAGGAAGAAACGCCTTGGTCCCGTACACGACTCCCCAGAAATTGACGTCCATGACCCGCTCGAAATCTTCGTAGCTGATATCTTCAATACTGTTGAAGACCATGACAGCCGCGTTGTTCACGACAAGGTCGATCTGTCCGTGTCCGAGGCAGACCTGCTCAGCGTACTCATACATGCCTTGACGGTCCGAGACGTCGACAAGGTACGTAGTAATCCGGGCGGACACATCCCCGATCATGCGTAAGGTCTCCTGCAGCCCGAATTCATCGACGTCTGCAAGTGCCAAAGAACATCCCTCGGCGGAGAGCAAAATTGCCAGTTCCCTGCCTATGCCCGAGGCCGCTCCCGTCACCGATGCCACCTTCCCCCTCAGATGTCTCACCCTCTCCTGCCTCCAGGTGATTAAGATAATTGCCAAAAGGCTGCAAGCGTGTGAAGCGGCCGTCCTATCAACCGAACAAGGAAAGGATCCATTGGTATGCCACGTTCAATCCGAACTTGATCACGTCCAGGACGACGGCAGGCTTCTGCTGAAAAAGCCAGGTAATGCTTTCGAACATGGCCACCGCTTCGAGATCCGTGCGCCCGGGAGACCACAAGTATTGAGCCCAGCCCATTTGCCCGCGACCGTATATCCCGATTACGCATTGTCCGACAGCGAACACTCCCGAGGCAAGCTGTCCTATGCCGGTAAGCACGCCAAGGGCGAGTTGGCCGATGGCCGCGAAACCGAGAGCAAACTGTCCCACACTGATCAGGCCTAATCCGAATTGTGATATTGTGATCCCGCCTACGGCCCACTGACCGATCGCAACGAATCCTTTTGCGATTTTCGTCTTTCCTTGAGCATCGAGCCCGAAGCTTATGCAGACGAGAGGGATTCCGAACAGTGTTGTCCGAGTCTTCCATTCAAATCCCCCCGGGGCACTAGTCAAGAGGGCCGAGGACTTTCCTTCAGTCACGGCGTCACTCTCAGTGGGGTGCGAGACGTTCCTGTCCATCGATCTCTCTGCTTCTTCCATTTTCATCTTGGGGCCCCCGTCTTTCGGGCCGCTGTTGAACTGGAGGATAATGAACCGTCCCATTGGGCCACGAAATTGCTCGATACAGAAGCCCTGTGCGCCGGATCTTTTCCTTTTTGCACAACGAGCCGAATGACGCAAGGCGTTATGGAAATGAAAAGGCTGGTAGCCACGCAGAGGCAGCCGTTGTTTGCGAGGCAGCCTGTCCCCGATCGATAGCCTGAATTGGGACACTGTCTCAGCTTAGTACAGGTTTTCATAAATGCGGTTACATACTTGGGAAACTGCTCCCTTTAATGGAGGGCAGGTTTGAAACCTGCCCCTACTGTGGGGTGGAGCATTGATCGTTGCGGTAGAAGTACCGGAGCAGCAGATGTATAGGGGCGAGTTTCAAACCCGCCCTTCCCTGAACAGGGCTGAAGCCAATACGTGACCGTAATTTGGAAACAATGTCCTTAGGTGCGCTTGCGGGCATACAGGGGAGAGAAAGGTTGATTTTGTGCATCTTTCTTTGCTTATCTGTGTGAAATTGATTAGGTTGTCCGTGAACAGCAGTCCCGGTATGGGGTGTGCGCGTGCAGAGCGATTTCGGGGATTCGGTGCCATGCCTTTCTTCAGCACATGGTTGAACCGGAAGACCGTACGGGTGAGCCCTCTGTCAGGTGCAGGACAAGGGTCCAGTTCCTCCAAGATAGGGGACCGTCATGTTTACGCGTGGACTTCGTGGACTGTGACAGTCGTCGGATTCGGTCTGGCGTTGGGACTGATCTCCTGCTGTGCCCCTGCCATCAAGTATCACATCATAGACTATCCGAAGCCGAGCAGAAGCCTCGATGTTCCGATCCCGGATACCGTTATGGTCTACCATTTTCTCATGGGCGATTCAGTAGATTTGTACGCCCTGGCGATCGAGCATCAAGACCAGAAAGGGACGAAGACCTTGCATCGATGGGAGCAAAATCCTTCAGATATGATTACGGATCTCATCTTGCGCGACCTGGAAGCCTCCGGTACATTTTCCAAGGCGGTGGATCAATGGAGCGCTTCGCGATACCGTTACGCTCTCGAGGGCAAGCTCACGAAGCTACGGGGCGTGGTGTCCAATGGCAAGGCTGAAGCGGTGCTCGAGGCCGAGGCAGCCCTCTTTGATTTCGAGACCCCTCTCGGCGCGAGAAAACGAATCATGAAGAAAACGTACACGATCCGAGTTCCGAGTGTCGATACCGATCCCGGTTCCATCGCGAGAGCAATGAACCTGGCCGTTCGGAGATTGTCCGAGAGGATTCGATCCGATATCCTGGAATCTTTGGGAAAAGAAGAGCAGACCGAAAGCCCGACACAAGAGCCTCGGCCCCCGTCGCCTCCTGAGAAACGCTTGTCGTGTCGTTCAAGTTTTCTCAGGCATTTGGGGGCAGCTACGAATGGAAACGTGTGGGAAAAGGGTTGCTCTTTCGACACCTCGCTGGTAACCTTTTGACCATGAGCCTCAGCGGTCAACGCAATTTCGGCAGGTACTGCGCGACCGTGAAACCGCATGAAGCACGAGAGCGATCATGAAGACCGTATTGGTAGTAGACGACGAAAAGCATATTCGGGAGCTGTACCGGAGCGAGCTTGAAGACGAGGGATATGGGGTCGTGCTCGCCGAGTCCGGAAAAGAAGCCCTGGAAGTAGTGGATCAGCATCCTCCTGACCTGATTGTCCTTGACATCCAAATGCCCGGCATGGACGGAATCGAAACGCTGGAAAAGCTCCTCGGTCAGGATCGGGGGATTCCCATAATTTTGAACACGGCTTACAGTCACTACAAGGACGATTTTACCACCTGGGGAGCGGACGCCTATGTGGTGAAATCTTCTGACATGTCAAAGCTCAAGGTAGAGATCAAGAGGCTACTGGGAGAATGAACCTTCGAAAGGCTATGAAAGACACCCTTTGCATCCTTATGGCAGGAGGCAAAGGGGAAAGACTCTATCCGTTGACAAAAGTCAGGGCCAAGCCCTCTGTGAGATTTGCCGGCATTTATCGCATCATAGATTTCACGCTATCGAACTGCCTTAATTCCGACATTCGTACGCTTTACGTGCTCACCC
Organism: uncultured Syntrophaceae bacterium; assembly: GCA_964477215.1. Taxonomy (GTDB): domain Bacteria; phylum Desulfobacterota; class Desulfomonilia; order Desulfomonilales; family Desulfomonilaceae; genus JBFMDN01. The sequence continues at coordinate 5,732 of CAYZET010000149.1, forward strand.
AGTACCGATCACTGTCCCTCGAACGTCATATCAGGCTGGGATGGAACATTTTCAATCATGAGTTGGGCGAGTTCATAGAATGTATTCCTCCTCAGCAGCGAAACGTGGATCGCTGGTACCGCGGGACTGCTGACAGTATCTACCAGAACATCTATATCCTCCAAAGGGTACGGCCCCAACGCGTCCTCATCCTGTCCGGGGACCATGTGTACAGGATGAATTATAACGACATGCTTGCTCAGCACATGGAAACCAATGCCGACCTGACCGTCGCGGGAGTGGAAGTGCCAAGGTCCCAGGCCAGCGCGTTCGGTGTGATCGGCTCCGATGAAGAAATGCGCATCGTAACGTGGGAGGAAAAGCCCAAAGATCCGAAACCGGTCCCTGGAAATCCCGACAGCGCTTTCGTGTCCATGGGAGTGTACATCTTCAACACGGACGTGCTGGTAAAGCGGGTGATTGCTGACGCTAAGAATCACGCTTCCTCCCACGATTTCGGAAAAGACGTGGTGCCAGGGATGCTCAACACTCACCGCGTATACGTCCATAGTTTTGTGGACGCGACGGACTCGACCAGTCGATATTGGCGGGACATAGGTACTATCGACGCCTATTGGGAAGCCAACATGGATCTCTGCTCGGAAGCGCCCCAGTGCAACCTGTACGACAAGAGTTGGCCGATCAGAACGTACCAGGAACAGGTGCCGCCGGCCAGAGTCGTTGCCGCTTCTATGTGTCGAGAACAGACCACCGCCACTGTTTCCGTAGACTCCTTGATCGCCGGGGGATGCATCGTCAACGGGAGCACCGTGGTCAGATCGGTCCTTTCCCACAATGTGAGCGTTGGCGGGGGCGCTGTGGTAGAAGAATCGGTGGTGCTCGACGGTGTGCAGATTGGACGGAACGCTTATGTGAAGAAGGCCATTATCGACGACGACGTGGTCGTTCCCGACGGTTTCACCATTGGAGTCAATCCCGAGGAAGATCGCAAGCGCTTCACCATTTCTCCGGGCGGCGTGATTGTGGTTCCGAGAGGGATCCGTTTGGACTGACGCAGCGATCGGGGGCACAGGAGCTCGTGCACGCTCCGGGACCGAACGCCCCATCCGGAGAAAGGGATGCCTAAAATCCTGGTAAAGGGAACGCGGTTGTCCTACGCTGTTGAGCCGGAGGAGCTCAATCCGCTCGACCTCGCCATTGTATTCATCCATGGTAGCGGCGGAGATGGCCAAGACTGGAAATATCAACGGACTGGCCTTTCTCGCATGGTGTCCATCATTGCTCTGGAGCTTCCGGGGCACGGGGGCTCCCCTCCTCCGGCTTTGGAACGAGTGGAGGCGCATGCTCAGTGTGTCATGGATTTCGTGGATGCCCTTGGCCTCCGCAAGGTGATGCTGGTGGGATGCTCGCTGGGAAGCGCCATCACGCTCTCTGTGGCTCTCTCCAAGCCCTCGTGGCTCACGGCAATTGGATTGGTGGGCGCAGGAGCTCGGCTAAGGGTGCTTCCAGCGCTGCTCGAAGGCCTCAAGGCTAACCCGGACACGGCGCTTGCGATGCTTGCGGATTTCTGCCTGTCCCCCGCATCTGCACCCGAAGTTCACGAGGAAATACGACAGAAGCTCGTGGCCGCGACAGCGGATATCGTACACAAGGACTTGAGCGCGTGCGACCGCTTCGACGTGATGAATCGCCTCGGAGAGATCTCCCTCCCCGCATGGATAATCGTGGGAGAAGGCGATAGATTGACGCCCGTGAAATACGCTCAGTATCTCAATCGGGGGCTTTCTTCCTCGTCCCTGACCGTGGTTCCGGGAGCAGGTCACCTGGTAATGATGGAACAGCCGGAAAGCTTCAACGAGAGTCTTTCGCGGTTTCTCAGCACATCCGGCCTGCTGAGCTGACACCGGGCCTAGGTGCTTGCAACCTCGCGCAAGAGATCCAAGTCCTCGAGCATCATGCCTGCTCCGCGGGCTACAGTGGTAAGAGGGTCGTCCGGAACAATTACAGGTACGCCTATCTCTCTCCTGATGCGCTTATCCAGGTTCTTTAAGAGCGCGCCACCACCTGTCAGGACAATACCCGTGTCGATGATGTCCGCAGCTAATTCAGGCGGGCAAGCTTCCAACGCCACTTTGACGCTGTCCACGATCGAGTTGACTGAATCCATGATTGCCATGGTGACGTCCTGAGAGTTGATCGTGATCGTCTTTGGTATCCCGTCCATGAGATCTCTTCCTTTGACGTCAATTTCCTCCACCTCGTCGTCCTGGTAAGCTCTGCCCACCATCTGCTTGATCTGCTCCGCTGTGGAGAGCCCGATGAGGATACTATAGTTTTTCCGAATAAATTCACTAATATCGACGTCCAGTTTGTCGCCAGCTACCTTGCTCGAATTGCTGTACACCACTCCGGTCAAAGAGATGATGGCCACTTCCGTAGTCCCGCCTCCCACATCCACAATCATGTTGCTCATTGGCTCGGTGACCGGAAGGCCAGCTCCCATGGCCGCGGCCATGGCCTCCTGAACAAGATAGACCTCATGGGCTCCCGCGTTCAGGGTGGAGTCTCGAACTGCGCGTAGCTCGACCGGGGTAATTCCCGAGGGCACGGAAATGATGACTCGGGGTCGCACGAGACTTCTCCTCCCATGAACTTTTTGGATGAAGAATTTGAGCATGAGGGTTGCCATCTCGAAATTGGAAATCACTCCGCCTCTCAGTGGCCGGAAAACGTCTATGGATCCTGGGACTCGCCCTATCATTTTCTTGGCGTCTTCGCCGATCCAGACTTCGGACGTCCGGCGGTCTCGCCTGCGGATGGCCACCACAGAGGGCTCATTGAGAACGATGCCTCTGCCCTGGACTGAAACGAGTGTGTTTGCGGTGCCCAGATCAATGGCGAGGTTCTTGGACAGCTTGGACGCCAGTAAGTTGAACAGCATCGCGGTTCCCACATGCGGACGTACTGTTCAAGGCTGCCGAAACAGCCTTGAGAAGAGAACTACCACAAACGGCACAAGAGGAGGACCGCCGGGCGGCAGAAGCCTCTTGGGGGGTGTATGGAGCTTCTCGTGATTCTCAGCATCTTCGAAACGGCATTTACTGAAGTGCCGGAGTCCCGATGCTCCACTATGTTGTATCATGATCCGAAAAGGAGAAGTCCTCGGGGAAGGCACACATTAGGAATCGACAGCTAAAGCCTCACCTCGATGATTGAGCTCTTCTTGAGCTCCTCAATCCAGTCCTTCATCCGCTCGTTGATCTTCGTGGTCTTGAGAATCATCATGACCTGGTCACGAACTTTCCGGTACTCTCTCTCTTCCTCAGGCGTCAGGATTCCCGAGACGTCTCGCTCCTGGGATTTGGAATTGGCAGCCTGAGAGTCGGAAGAACGAGAGCCTGGAGTATCCTCGTCCGGCCCCTGCCTGCGAGATTGCATTTGAGGTTGTCTTTCGGCTCTCTCGGCCATGCGCTGTTCATACATCTTCTTTTGCTGCTCAATGAGCCTTTTGCGAACGTTTTCAGGTATGGAAACTTCTTTTGTGACTCTATCCTTTGCGTCGTCCAGGAAAAAGAACAAAACGGCTTCCTTCGACTGAATTGGCCCGATCACCTGACCGACCTTCATCCGTTGAACCATCTTCTGCCACTGGGGTACCATGTCTTTGTAGCTCATATACCCCAGGTCTCCTCCTTTAGAAGCGAGCGGATCCTCCGAGTACTTCTTTGCAACGTCCGCAAAAGCGGCGCCGGTAAGGAGCTCCTGGGAAATTTTTTCCGCCTTGCTCTTCACTTTCTGCAGCGCTGCCTTATCTCCGCGAGCGGGAATCTTGATCGTGAGCATCCGTAGTCTCAACCTACCCCCCAAGTGAACCTCCTCGTGGGTCGGCACGTCGGGCCGGAACTCTTCAGGGGGAGGTGGGGAAGGCGCAGACTGGTCTTGCAGCTCCCTGATCCGATCCGCAATTTTTCCTCGATTCTCCTTGAAGTAACGCTGGGCATCTTCTTCACTGACCGGCACCTTTGCTGAGACTTCCCGGGCGATTAATCCCTTGAGCCGGAGCTGTCGTTTCCACAAGTCGCGAAAATCACCGTAGTTCAATCCATTCGCGGCCAGAAAGAGCACAAATCGCTCGTGGGACAGCTTGTTGCGGTTTTTCAGGGAATCGATCGATGCTTCCACCGCCTTCTCATCCAGCTTGAGTCCCTTCTTCTGCGCCACCTGGTCGAGAAGGTGGATTACGATCAACTCGTCAAGCAATTCACGTTCCGTAGGCCACTTTCCCGCCGGGACTATGCCCAGATTCAGATTCGTGAGTCCTCTCATGAACGGTTGTTTGAACTTCTGGACATCGGACTCGAGGATGACATCGCCATTTACGACTGCGACAATCTTGTCTGTATAGACTTCGCCCTGGGCCCAAGTCACCAAGGCTAAACAAGCCAGCCAGGCGGCAACCAACGGACGAAGCGTCAGAGTCATGAGGTTTGTGCTCCTCTCCTTAACCATTACAGAAGCCACTTTCGCGCTCAACGGAACCTGTCAGACAGTCATCGCCTCTCAGGGCAGCCTGGAGCTGCGCCCAGGAGCTCCGCCCACCGCGATTTTTCCGCCTTCATCTTTGGCACGGCTATGTCTTTTAGACAAAACGTGCTTTTTTTTCAAGACCCTCAGATCACGATCGTTGTGCTCTCCCCCGCCAGCATGGTCCTCGAAGACGGCAGTATTTCGGTCAATTGACCTGCGTAACATATCCATGAGCTCGAAGCACCGATTGATTCTGGATTGGGAGTCGAGATTTCCGATTCGAAACACGAGGCGATCGCCAGGCGTCAGCCGGACGCGCTGGTCCCTTTGAGCCCATGCCACAAGCGACGCGGGGCTTAATCGAGTATCGGGGGGGAAGGAAAGCACAAGGTCCTGTTTCGTGTAATCCATGCGTTGAATTCTAATCTCCTTCATTGCGTGCCGTATCTTCATGAGCTGGATCAAATGTGCGACGGAGGTAGGCAGCCTGCCGTAAAGGTCGAGCATTTCCTCCTCGATTCCATCGATCTCCGATTCAGCCGAAGCCCGCGAGAGCCTCTTGTAGAGATTCATGCGCTGCTGGGGATCGGGGACGTACGCTTCCGGAATGAGGACCTCCAGCTTGAGATTGATCTCCGGATCTATCCGTGGAGCCGCCTCTTCACCTTTGATTTCCTGGACGGCTTGCTCCAGAAGATCAAGATACATCTCGTATCCCACCAGGTTGACGTGACCCGATTGAGACGTGCCCAGTATGTTTCCTGCACCCCTGATTTCCATGTCCCGCATGGCGATGCGAAAACCTTGTCCCAGGCTCGAGTGCTCCTGAATAACCGCGAGCCTCTTCATGGCGTCTCTCGTCATCAGTGTTTCAGGGGGAGTAAGCAGGTACGCATACGCACGCACGTGGGACCGGCCGACCCGACCTCTGAGCTGATAGAGGTCTGCGAGCCCAAAAGTGTCAGCCCGCTCGATGACAATGGTATTCGCTCGGGGTATGTCGAGGCCCGATTCGATTATGTTGGTGCAGACGAGCACGTTGATATGACCCGTCACGAACTCGAGCATGACCCTTTCGAGATCTCGATCGACCATCTGTCCGTGAGCCACCCCGAACCTGGCCTCCGGGATCAGGCGCTGAAGAGCGGCGGCGCGCTGGCGGATAGTCTGAACTCTATTGTGTAGGTAGAAAACCTGCCCACCGCGGTTCAGCTCGCGGAGTACTGTCTCCCTGAGGACATCGTCCGATTGACGCATGACGTGAGTCCGAATAGAGCGCCGATTTGCCGGAGGAGTCTCGATCACGGAAAGGTCTCGGATTCCGGACAAAGACAGATTGAGGGTTCGCGGTATTGGCGTCGCTGTCAAGGTGAGCACATCTACCTGTGCCTTATATTTCTTTA
>CAYZET010000150.1:0-11658 GCA_964477215.1 uncultured Syntrophaceae bacterium
TGGTTGCTCTTTTTCCTTTCGCGACGGTCGCAGGGGAGCAAAGCGCACCTGATCCCCAGGCTGAACATTGAGCGCCCGAGCCACATGCTCGTCGATCACCACACCACCCTGTCCATTCATCCGGGCGGTTCCCTTGCACGCTCGAAACTCGTCCGTACTTGCAGCAACTATGTGGAACGGAACAACTTCCGGTGAGACCTTTTCTATGCTCGAGACTACGGCGACCCGAGTCTCTTGCACAATGCGAATACGATCCAGCGGACAGCTCACGACTGGCCCCGCTTCAAAAATGTCCACCATGTCGACGAATCGAAACCCCTCCTCTTCGAGCATCTTGAGCGCGGGAATCGTCTGTTCGTGCACTTTGCCGATGACTTCCTGGGCTTCCGGAGGTAGCAGAGGGACGTATATGGGGCACGTAGGCATGAGATCCGCAATAAACCTCTTGTCTAGGGCACTCAAAAGATCCGCTGTCGGGTAATCCATGTCGAAGAAGTATCTCCCCACTGCGTCCCAGAATGGGGAATTACCCTGGGAATCCAGGACGCCCCTCATCTCTGCAATCACGATCGGTTCAAAGCGCTCCGGATACTGGCTCATGAACAGAAACCGGAAGAGTGACAGTAGCCTTCCATTCCCGTGCTTCCGGTGCGCGGGATCAAGAAGCAACCCCCCGATTTCCGAGGGCCCGCTGAACTCCCTTACCAGTCTGAGGATCGGGATTTCCTTGCGAATCCCGAGAGTAGGGCACTCGTGGACCGATGTTTCTATCTTGTATGTATAGAATGGTTGGAATCCCCCGACCTTGGAGACGATGCTGCTCGTGCCGATCACAGTGCCCGATTCCATGTCTTCCATTACGAACACGTACAACTCGCCCCCTGGACTCTCCACTTCCAGTTGAAAACTGTGGAGCGATTCCCGAACTCGTTTCCTCAGAATGCGCTCTTCTCTGGGCAAGGACGTCAACCCGAACGTTTCTCTGTGCGTGAGGGCGAGGAGTTGAGCCACGTCCTCGATTCTGGCCGGTCTCACCACCACCATCGTGTAGTCCTCCTCAGTCTGCCAGGTCTACCAAGACTTCCTCCATGATAGACATACCTGCGTCGATGTCCTCGAAGCTCACCGCACCCACGGGCAGAAGGAACCGAACCCGAAGCACTTCGGCCCCCGCGTAAAAGCATATCACCCCCGCTTTGAAGAGGGCGTGGATGAGCTTCTTCACCCTTTCCGGCTCCCCTCCGAACGGTGTAAACGCAATCATCGCGCCGACACCGTGAATGCCTGTAATCAATCCGGGGCTTCGGTGTCGAATCTCTTCCAACCGACGCACCACGTGCTCGTGAATCCGAACGATTTTTCCCCGAGGGCCGAAGTAGCCTCCGTCGAGGAGATTTCTGATGACTACTTGAGAAGCCAGGATCGCTCCCGTGCCAGCAGTGAAGGTTTGACTCAAGAGGCCGGCCCTGGGTTTCAGCTCCTCCGTGAAAAGGGTGGCGCACACCAGCGCGGCTTTGCCCAGAGTCACGGCGTCCACGTATCGATCAAGGCCGAAATGCTGAAACGCGAAAAGTTCTGTGGTGCGCCCGAACGTTTGCACTTCATCGACGAGAACCGGGATATCATGGGTCTTGAGCTCTTCCATGAGAGGAACAAAGAAATCCCTTGTACCCGCGTTGAACCCGCCCTCTCCCTGGATCATTTCGAAAGCCATCACCGCATGCCTGCCGGGATACCGCCTTATGTGGCGCTTCAATGCAGCCAGGGAGCGCTGAATGCTCCCGGTGGGGTCTTCAGGATCAAAGAATGGTACGTAATCAACGTGGATGGTGTCAGGGAGCCCTTCCCTGTACTCGGGTTTGTCCGTAATTTGGGAAAGGGTCAAGGTCCTTCCCATGAAACACCCCTCAAACGCGAGAATACGGTCCGCAGGATGTTTCTTCTGCAAAACGATCTTGAGCGCGTTCTCATTTGCCATAGCCCCGCTGGTCGAAAAGAAGCAGTGTTTCACCGCGGCTCCCCTGCGATTGGCCCCTGCGACGAGGTCTTCGGCTAGAGTTGCGCTCTCCACGTTCTGTTGGAGATTTCCCTGTTGGACTGTATCCTTCAGGGCCGCGTCCAGCAGAGCTTCGGCAATTTGGGGGTGGCTGTGCCCCCAATGATGAACCCCGATACCTGAAATAAAGTCATACTTAACGCTTCCATCGGCCAGCTCCACCAGCGCCCCTTTCCCCATTCCGCTCCCCAGATAGGGAAAGAACAATTCCCCTCCTCGGAGCTGGCCAAACTGCTTTACAAGATCGCTGTACGCAAGCTCCCGTCCTGGAAGGGGGCCACGCACACCGGTAATACTCTCCTGATGATGCTCCAATGCCTCGAGCAACAGTTTCTTTCCCATCTGAACCTTGGGATCCTCGGCAAGATGTTCCGCTACCGTTTTCAACATCAGTGAACCTGCCTGTCCGTTCGTAATTCGAAAGACCCCGAAATCATCCGGATGTTCGGAAAAGATCGCCGCACATTCCCACGTGCGGGGGGCTTTCCTGGTCTCGAATTCAAATATAGCGCGTTTCAGGAGAAAAAGGAGATTTGCAGATGGCAACCCTTTTCTATCAGAGCGACAATGGGTGGGTCACATGACAACTGCACCGGGCTCTGTTATGATTGACCCCATGGAAACTATATTTGTGGAAATGGTTGTGGCTTCTTGGAATATCTTTAGAGAGGCCTCGGTTTACCTTCTCGCGGGATTCTTGATCGCCGGGTTGATGCGGGTCTACTTGTCCCCGGAGACCGTGAACCGATATTTTCGTCGCGGAACAGTCCGGTCAGTGATCAACGCTTCAATCCTGGGGATCCCTATTCCCATATGATCATGCGGGGTTGTCCCCGCAGTTGCGGGATTCAAGAAACAGGGGGCTAACAACGGAGCATGTCTGTCCTTCCTCATTTCTACTCCGGAAACGGGGATCGATTCCATAGCTCTTACCTATTCACTGTTGGACCCGATTCTCACGGTTATTCGGCCGCTCACTGCTTTTTTTACGTCATGTGTCGCGGGCCTGGTGGAAAACTTCACCAATCGGACGAAGAATCCGGTCTTCCAACAGATGCAATCCCCGGAATTAGAGGAAGGTGAGGCACAGCCATTCTCAAGGGCCAGTTCGGGAGCTCGGTCGCTTCGTGGCAGCCTCTCCTCAGGGATCGGTTTTGCGGCTAATGAGCTGATGAGCGACCTTGCCGGTTGGTTCCTTCTGGGCATCGGTCTGGCCGCGCTCATCACAGTGCTCATCCCAGAATCGTGGTTTAACAGCTTCCTCGGCGCTGGGATCGTCAGCTACCTTGCCGTGCTGATCGGGAGCCTCCCTCTCTATGTGTGCGCCAGCATGTCCACTCCGATAGCCGCTGCTCTCGTCCTAAAGGGAATGAGCCCCGGCGCTGCTCTCGTGCTGTTGATGGCCGGACCCGCTACCAATATGGCCACCATCACCATGGTCGGAGGCATGTTGGGCAGACGAACGCTTGTGATCTACCTCGGCTCTATCGTGACATGTACGCTCATCATGGCGTTCTTGACCGATATGGTATACGCATGGCTAGGCATTTCCGCCAAAGCTGTGGCTGGCGCGGCAGGACGGGAGCTCATACCGGAATGGGTGCAATTGCTTTCTGCAGGTCTTCTGGCTATTCTTATGATCCGGGTTCTCCTTAAGAAGGTAAACACGTGCTGGTTTTCTCCCATTCAGGAGGTCAGCCCTACCTCCAGTAAGGTTGGGGACGGCTGTTGCGAGTGCGCAGGCGATCGGCCGGGCGGCACATGATCGTCGGCAGCCTCCCCGTGAGGGAGACTTCGGACTAGAGCTCGGGTGTAACATACCGGGTTTCTACTGAGCGCAAAGGGACGCGGCCTTCATGAATTGCTCCAAGGACCCTCCTCTCGTCCTGATCCATCCTCCCGCGGTTAGCAAGCGGTACCTCAAGACAAAGTTCATGCCGTACGGTATGGCGGTTGTGCATGCCTTTCTCAGGGGGCACAGCGTACCGGTCGTCCAGTACGATTTCCTCATGGAGTATCTTTTCTCCTCCCAGGAAGACCCCGACTACCACAACCCGGAAAGGAGCTTTTCCCAACAGCAATTTTTTTCTTTCCTGAGTGGAGCAGAAGACACAGGAGCGCTGGGGAGTTTTGCCCGAAAGTATGGGGATCGATTGCCGCCAGATGCACAGATATACGCCTTTTCCGTTGTCGCGTACCATCAATTCTGGGCAGCTCTCCTGTTGGGGCGATACATTCGGACTGTAAACCCTGAGGCTACGATCGTCTTTGGAGGACCGTTTATCACGATCAAGCCGGTAGATGCCTTCGTACCGTACGGCGTCGCGGATTACTGGATTCGAGGCAGTGGGGAAATACCTCTCCTGATGCTCCATCGTATGATCCAGGAAAAGGACGGCGTGAAAAAGGAGCACATTCCAGGGATCGTCTATGTGGACGGAGGCAGGATTTACGAAAGACCAAGATCGGAATTTCGGGCCGAAGACGAGCGCCCGCCGGATTTCGGAGGACTCTCGCTATCGGACTACCGGTACGACCATCCTGTGTCAGGTCACGAGACTTTTTTCCTCCCGTACCGGATTTCAAAAGGCTGCCCCTCTCGGTGCAGCTTTTGCACGGGTCGGCTCGTAGACAGGTACGACGCAAAATCCGCGGACAAAGTGGTGCGAGAAATTGCCGAGCTGGCGGACACGTACGGGACAGTAAACTTTCAGCTCGCGGATGCATCCATAAACGGCCATCCCGGACGCTTGCACGAGATCTGCACGCGGCTTTCCGCTGAGGCCTCATCCATCAAATGGTACTCGTACGCGAAAGTAAATGGCTTTTCTCCACAGCTTCTCGAACAGGTGAAAAGGGCGGGATGCTTTAGCCTGTTCTGGGGAGTGGAGTCGGCGTACGAGCCTACGATACGGCTTCTGGGAAAACGCTTCACCTTGAAGAGTCTGTATGAGCTCATTGATGAATCCATTCGATTGGGAATCAAGAATTACATCCATCTCATTTACAACACTCCTCGGGAAAGCACCGAAGACGTGCTGGGGCTTATGGGCCTCATCGAGCGATACATCGATTCAGACTTCGTGGAATTCCTGCCTCAGCGATTTCTTCTTGAAGCCCACTCGCTTATGTACGAGCACCCGGAACAATATGGCCTCACCGACATCCGGCGCGTCAACACAGGTCCTTTTGAGCGAGAACAGTACATCTATCGAGAGCCGGGCCTCGAGTTCGCGGATGTGGAACAACGAAACAGCAAACACAGGAGCATGCTCGAGGACCATCTGGAGTGGATTCGGTACCAGAGCATTCTGAAGCGGAGTCGCAGAAGTCTTTTCCAGCGCATGCCGTCGCGATTGCTGGTAACCTCCGGAAAGCTCGCACGAAGATTTCGGCCCTACCAGCCATTTCATCACGGCATCGTCCGGTGGCTGGAATCGCAGGGTCGTGAGATCAGGGAGCAGCTTTGAAGGATGTCTTGTCGGTAGAGGACAAGAATCCGCAGATTACGCAGATTTTCGCAGATGGGGTCTGGAATACGTTTGGACGAGAGATCGGGTCTTCAAACCCATTCTTTCTTCAGGGCAAGTTGAAGGCAATAGTACCGGCGAGACGCCGGCGCTACGGGAGATCCGCGGCGAGAGCCCGCGGTAGGGGCGGGTTTCATACCCGCCCTCCCTGAACATGGTCGATGGGGACGCCTATTTCACCCACATGATCAACGGGGAAGACACCCGTTCTACTGGCTTTTCTCCAGGGTTCTGTCCAAAGGATTCGGTCAAATCCTTTGGTGCTCGCTCCACGCAACACATTTGTCCCCGCGGCTAATTTTTCGCTCCCTGTCCCGTTCCTCGGGGCTTCTGTGATGCATTGGACTTTCGTGCCGACAAAGGCTTAGCCTTGAGACCGCTCGATTTTGCACTTTGCGTCATGCCAGGCGCCTTGAGACCTGTGACTTTCTTGGAGCCACTCCCCGACCGAGAGCTGTCCACATTCGTGGTGGCCCTGCTCAAACCCGGACGGGACACCGTGCTTGCTTTAGGTCCCTCGAGCGTCGTGCCTGCGTCAGACGCTTTGCCTCCCAGCGCGTTCGTCTTCGCCTGCACTGGCTCGGACGGCGGCGGCGTATTTCGCCGCGGACCAACCACAGTGCTCCCTACTACCTCGGACTTCTTTCCCTGACTCACTGCTTTGGTGCTTTCAGAGGCTGCCTGAGCGATTTCCCGATCATCCGTGCCCGCTACGCAAATCCCTGTCACCCCGAACACAACAACCACGAGAACTACGATACATTTCCAGCGCATAGTCACATTCCTCCGTTTCCTTCAGTGTTTCTCAAACCACGGCGTCTTTGCCCATTCTTGCTTCAGCTTTCCTGAGTCAGTCCACGTGCTCTTGAGTCCTCATCCACCGTCGGTGTCCTATCCGCTCATCATCTTTGCCGAAATCCCACTTCGAAAAGAGGAATGGCGCCGACGGAGGGAGCTTCGAAAACCAGCCACCTGAAGGTAGGACATTCAATCAAGGGGGTTCGAAAGCCCTTCTTGGACATTCAGTATCGGCGCCATTCAAAAACGTATGGCCACGCGGCATTAACCGCGTTATGTCGTCATCATAGGACTGTAGTGCCGAAAAGGAGGATAGAATTGGGCAACCGGCTCAAGAGCTGATAGTATGCCGTGCTATATCCCGGACTCCCAGTGTCCGGGAGACACCTCGGCCGAGGTTATGATGTGGATACTTCTCATCATACCCTTCCTCCCAGTATCGACCCACGGTCGTTACTTAAACCTCCACTTGAAGTTTTTGTCAAGCGAAAACTGGTCTTAATTTAACATGTTTGTACTTTTTCTTCGAAGTGCCTTTATTTCAAGCCTCAGAAACCCCCATCCAACCCGCTCACCACCCGCATTTCCCGTGTCGAAACCAATCACCCCGCGCCTCTTGGCTTCCCCTCCCCGCCGTGATATTTTCCCTGATCATGACCGCGTATCTCGCTTACAAAGCAGGCCCTGCAGTCATCGACCTCATACGTGAAGAAGGCTTCCACAGGGAGCAAGTGGCAGTATTCGCAGCTCCCGCGGGAGGTCCCAAGTGGTTCGTGTCTGTGGGCTTCGATCGAGCTCTCATCCGGAGCAGGTTTCTTTCCCACCATTCCGGCAAGGTGCTTCTTGCCGGATCTTCGGCGGGCGCGTGGCGTTGCCTTACCATGGCGTGTCCGGACCCTCTGTCATCACACGAGCAGCTTCGCGTTTCGTATTCTCGCAATGTGTTCACACGGCAGGACACGCCAGAGACCATCTCTTGCGCGCTTCGGCGTAACGTAACCGATTTCCTGACGGAATCCGACATTCCGCACGTCCTCGATCATCCCTCCTTCGATCTCGCGCTTCACGTGGTACGGAGCAAGGGACCTGCAGCCTCCGAGAACCGCTTTGCTCAGGGGGCCGCAATTCTGGCTGCAGCGGCCCTCAATGCTCTCACTTCTCGCAGCCTGGATCTCTTCTACGAGCGTGTGGTCTTCTACTCCGGGACCACTCCACCTGGATTCGTCCGGAATTCGTACCGTGGCACGTGCGTCAGGCTCACTGAGGCAAACATTCGTGCCGCGGCCCTTGCTACCGGCTCTCTCCCGTACATTATTTCCGGAGTTCGAGATCCTGACGGGGCTCCGAATGGTGTATACAGGGACGGGGGTTTGATCGACTATCAGCTCAACGAGGACTACTCGCCCCCTGAGGGTTCCGTAACGCTTTTTTTCCATTACCAGGAGCGGATCGTTCCGGGATGGCTCGACAAGGGCCTCACGTGGAGGAGGCCTCCGAGAGGAAGCCTGGACACGGTTTTGCAGGTGTTTCCCACGCGGGCCTTTCTGGATCTTCTCCCGGGAAAACGCCTCCCTGACCGAAGCGATTTCACCACGTACGTAGATGATCCTGCCGAGCGTATAAGGAGGTGGGATGAAGTCTCCGAAGTAAGCGATATTCTTGGCGAGGAATTCCTGGAAGCCGTGGAATCGGGAGCAATTCGTCGGCGAGTCCAGCCTCTTGTCAACAGGGGGACTAGGTGAAGGCCGTAAGTGTTCACAATAGTACTCTGATCACGCGGGTCTTGCACTCTGCGGCCTTGTCTTTCACAGAAGTACAGGGAGCCGAGCGCATCGATGCGCTCTTCGGTTTGGCCTCGGGCGCAAGATTCCGCGTGAACGTGGCGAGTTTTAACGGTCTCTCTTCCTTTAGAGGATTGATAAGATGATTCGACCGTCCTGGCACGAATACTTCATGCTACTGGCCAAATTGGTCAGCGTTCGATCCACCTGCAATTCCCGCAAGATCGGAGCGGTGATTACGAAGAATAACCGAATCCTTGCTACCGGGTACAACGGAGCGGTTCACGGTGCTCCGCATTGTATCGATCGCGGACCGGATTTCTGTTTACGGCGCTCTATAGGTGCTCACGATGCGGAAAAGTACAATTACTGCCTATCCAGCCACGCAGAGGTGAACGCGCTGGACCAGGCAGCCCGTTTTGGCATAGCAGTGGACGGAGCCAGTCTTTATTGCACCCTGGAGCCGTGCAATTGGTGCTTCAAACAACTGGTGCAAGCCGGTGTACGGGAGATCTACTACGAGCAACCGTACGACTCTCGAAATAAGGATTTTGATTTGTTTTGGCGCAAGATCATGGAATCGCACGAGGGTATTGCGGTATTCCGTCAGGTGACAGTCTCTCCCGAAGCCCTGGCCATGGTCGTAGATGTGCTTCAGGGCGTGTCGTGTCGGCGGCTCGCTGCCACTGGTCCCGAAGAATCGGCCGACCTTGACTTGGAATGCCTCAAACAGATTGTCGCGCCGGAGCATCATTCCTGAGCGCGGATTGCCGCGTTATTGAACATGTTTGGAGAAGCTCAATGAACATCGTAGCAGTGGAGCACTTCCCTGAAGATCAGCTCATCGCGAACCTCCGAAACGTGACCATGCTCGAAGCCCCTGACGTGAAGGTTTACACCAATGCCTTCATCTCCATTGAGCGGATTGCAGTACATAATCTCTGTCCTCCCCAGAACTACATTCTGCGGAGAGAGCTCAAGAAAGTACGAGAGCTCAGATGGGCCCTCGAGAAGCATGGTGTAGATCTCTTCGCCCTCAACGGATTTGTTCGCCTTCGATTGGAGGATTATTCGGAGCCTGTGGACGTGTTGCCCCCGATTGTTGAGGAATCCATCGAACGGGACGGCTCTGTTCATCTCATTGTCAACGATGGGATGCACAGGGTTTACATGGCCTTACGAGAATGGGTCGTTCCCCAGGTAGTCTTCATTCGTGGGGTACCAAAGCATCTACCCTATTATGCGTTTCCCGTACCCGGTTCCTGGAACAGCCTTGAAGAGCGTGACGATCTCCCGCCAGGGTACCTCAAGAAATGGCACCGGATATCCAATTATCATGCACTGTACCGGAACTTTAATTCTGCATTTATGAATGTGGGGGGGCCGAGAGAATTCTTCAAAGCTCAATGATCTTCCCCCACATGCAGAGGTTCTGCCTGCTAATGGAGAACCGTAGATGAATCCGCGTTCAGGCATCCGAGACATCGTGCCCGTGGTCAGGCACACAATAGTGGATCACCGTATGATCTCTCCTGGAGATATGGTTGTGACAGCGGTTTCAGGCGGTCCGGATTCTGTCGCGCTTCTGAGAATTCTCCACCTTCTGAGCACAGATCTACGCTTCTCCATCATTGTGGCCCATGTGGATCATAAGCTCAGGCGTGAATCCGCGGAAGACGCTCTCTTTGTGAAGAAAGTGTCTGAGGATCTGGGCCTGGAGGTTGTGACCACGGAAGCCGATGTGCACAGCACCGCTTCTTTGCGGCGGAGGGGGCTTGAAGAAGCAGGGCGCCGCGTCAGATATCGGTTCTTCCAGGAAATAGCGGCTTCCAGAGGTGCCAACCGTATCGCAACCGCCCACCATGCGGACGATACTATGGAAACGTTTTTTCTGCGACTCCTTACCGGAGCGGGCACCACGGGCTTGGCAGGCATAGCTCCTGTTCGCGGGAATATTGTTCGTCCGCTCATACGGTGTTTTCGCGAGGACATTCTGGCATTTCTGGAGAAAGAAGGCATATCCTATCGTCTCGACACAACAAACCTCTTGACCGACACTGACCGCAATTTCGTGAGAAATGCCGTAATTCCGTTGATAGGTGCACGATTTCCCGGGTTTAGGAAGCCGCTCCTTCGGACACTGGACCTTATTGCAGAGGACAGGCGATCGCTTCAAGCGCTCACTTCTGAGCTTGTGAATCGTGGTGTCATCTGCCAGCGCGGTGAGATGGTAATCGATGTTCCCGTTTTTCAGAAGGCACCCTCGCGCGTTGCCGGGAGAGCCCTGTTGGAAATTCTCTATAGTATTCCGGACTCAGACGAAAGATGGACTAAGGCTCACGTGGATGGAATCCTTCGCATTATTCACGGAGACAATCCTTCTGCGCAGATGAACCTGCCCGGCGGTGTGGTGCTTGCCAGGGAGTACGACAGTCTCAGGCTCTTCAGAAGACCTCCTCCCGCGGCGGCCGACTTTCACATCGAAGTGTCCGGAGAAGGCCGTTTTGAGATTCCGTCACTGAGGATGGTTTTCGAGTTTCATGTCACGGAGGAGAAGATCGCCGGCATCGAGAATGCTGCAGCGTGGGCGATTTCCTGCTTTGATGCGGATGTAGCCGATTTCCCTCTCGTCTTGCGCCCTCCCAGGCCCGGAGACAGATTCCACCCCTGGGGATTCTCGGGGACTCGCAAGCTAAAGAAGGTGCTCATAGACCACAAGATCCCCCTTGGGCTCCGAAGGCGCTTGCCTCTCCTCGTCAAGGACGACAATATTCTTTGGATTCCGCGCGTCCGTCAGAGCTCGTTCGCAGCGATAACTCCTGGTACCAGGCGGATATTGACCGTTCGTATCGTGGATCCCGGAGAGGTCGGCAACCGCTCTATGTCCGGTGTCTCTCTTTCAAAGCGATTCGTTCCTCTAGGGTTAGGGCTTTCATGAGATGCTGCAATGTCATTAGGTTTCCTTCGAGAAACTCAATGACCTCATACCCTCCCGTGCAGTGCCGATCTTCCCGAGAAGGAGCTATCCACCGACAGACTGCTTCACACACTATCGGGCCCATCTGGAACACCTCGTCCGCCCGAAGGACCAAGGTTTTCGTCTCTCCTACTGAGGCCCGTATGCCCCGTATTCCTATGCCCCGTTCCGAGATGTTCATCACGGTTCCTCGGACTGCCCGATTGCTCTTCTCGTACACCCGCAAGGGGAACTCAACCTCGTAGCGCTCCCATCTCCGGAATTCCGAAGGTGGAACAAAAGTCTCTTCCTCCTCGAAAGGGACCTCTCGCCTCTGCAGATCCTCGAAGCCGATGAGGCCTGAATTCATAAGCTTATTCATGACCACAGTCAGGTCTTTCCGGGTCAATGTGTACTTCTTCATCAGCTCTTCGTCCGACAGACCTGATCGGACATCCGCAGCAACCTGTTTCGCGCTAATCACTCGCTTAGAGGACATTGCTGTTGCTCCTGCAAAAGGATGTTCCCCCCCTCATC
>CAYZET010000151.1:0-11614 GCA_964477215.1 uncultured Syntrophaceae bacterium
GGGCCAACGGCACCTCTATTTCGGAACCATCGGGAAGCTTCACGCTCACGGCTCCAGGAACAGGCAGGCCGCAAAGCGCCAAGGTCGCCGCTTTGGCAGCCGCTGCAGCGCATGTTCCTGTCGTGATGCCGGTACGTTGAGATCCCATGGGCCCTAAGCCATCAGCTCCTCTCTTTTTCGTTTGCTTGCCACAGAGCAGAGCGCGTGTATGACGCTGACGGCAAGGGGACTGCCTCCCCTTCGGCCCTCGATCACAATGAACGGAACATCGAGGGACATGAGCTCTTCCTTGCACTCAACCACGTGGACAAATCCTACCGGCATGGCTACCACGAGACCCGGGCGAACACCCTCTTCCACAATGAGCCGGTTCAGTTCCATGACCGCAACAGGCGCATTCCCGAAAACGGCGATGCCGCCTTCCAGTACGGGACGAGCCTTCCGGACCGCAAAAAGCGACCTGGGCAGGCCTCGTTTGCGTGCTTCCAAGGCTACGTCATCGTCCGCCACGTAGCAAACAAGGCTATCCCTGCCATATCGGGGCGACACCTCCTGGAGTCGGGCAAGGGACAGACCCGACCTGATCATATTCGAGTCAGAAAATATGGTGCTCCCCGCCTTCAAGGATTCTACTCCCGAGTCAATGGCATCCGCGGAGAATTTCACCCTGTTGATCAGATCGAAGTCCGCTGTGGTGTGGATCATCCTCCGCACGATCTCCCACTGATCATCAGAATACGCATGTTCTGGGGCTTCTCTGTCGATGATGGAAAAGGAGCGCGCTTCGATCTCCTTCCCGCTGAGCGGATTGTCATACAACGCGTGTATCAAGAGTCCCGGCCCATCGGGTTGGTTGCCTTGTCGTTTACTCATCATTGTCCTCGCTGTGAGCTCCTAGGGGGCAATTGTCCCCGTGCGTCGTCCCCAACATGGCCTATGCGAGCGGACTTCACGTCCGTTTGCTCCAGAATTTCAATTATGGTTCACGTTTCTTGAGCACCAAGGGAATCCCGGCCGCCACAAGCACGACCTCGTGGGCCGCTGCCGACAGGACCCGATTGCATCTCCCCACCAGATCCCTGTACTGTCTGGCCAGGGCATTCTCCGGTACTATCCCCCAGCCCACTTCATTCGTTACGAATATCACAGTACCCTGGTGAGTGGAACAGGCTTCCAGGAGCTCATTTGCCCGAGAGACCACGTAGTCTTCCGACACCGTATCCCCACTCATGTAGGCCTCGTGAAGAAGATTGTTTATCCAGAGTGTCAAACAGTCCACGAGAATGACCGAGTAGTTGTCGGCCCCCAGAATAACTTCTTTCAGCTTCACCGGCTCCTCGATGGTGTCCCAGAGGTCCGGGCTCCTTTCCTGCTGGTGTCGCTGTATCCGTTCCGCGGTCTCCTCGTCGACCACCGGGCACGTCGCCACAAAGGCTCGCGCGCCCTCGAGCGCCTCACCCCGCAATCGTGCATAGTCGCTTTTTCCGCTCCTGCTTCCGCCGGTCACGAGGATCACTGTGGCCATGGAGTTCACCGAAGGCATTTGTCATCCGCAATCTCTAGAAAACAAGTATGAAACGGGTACCAGCGATCCATCGCCAAGTCAAGCCCCAATCACATCTGCCGACAAATGGGACCGGAAAATGAGGCGTACTGACTGCCACCGGCGAGAGCTCACTTCCTGCAGATGCTCCCGAATCCTAGCGAACGAGCGACGGCAAAAAGAGAACTATTCCGGGCCACAGGGCCATGACCACGGCGGTCACAATGTACGTTGGCAGGAACCAGAGGACTCCGGAAAAGATCGTGCCTATGGGAATGTCCCGATTCATGCCCGCAACCACGTATACGCTTATCCCGACCGGAGGAGTCACCGCTCCGAGGGTGGTGATTACGGTCAAAATACATCCGAACCATATGGGATCGTATCCCATCGCGACCACGAGCGGGAAAAATATTGGAATAGACACGAGCAGGAACCCCAGTGCATCCATGACACACCCTGCCACTGCATAAATGACGAGAATAAAGGTCATGACTGCCCACGGAGGCAGAGCGAGCCTCGCCACATAGTCTGTCAAGTCCTGGGGAAGACCGCTTATGGTGAGAAATCGACCGAAGATGACGGCTCCTGTCACGATGATGATGATCATGCACGTGACCTTGAGGGTATCGGCTATCGCGCTGACGAAACCTTTCCAGGTCAATTTTCCTCTTATGAGTCCCAGCAGGAGAGCGAAGAGCACCCCTGCGGCCCCCGCCTCGGTGGGAGTGTACGCACCGGAATAAAGGCCCGCCATGACCAGCACAAAGAGGATGATCATTTCAGCCGCGCCTGGGAGCACTTTCACCTTGTCCAGCATCCGGGTCCTGGGTCCGCCGGGACCGCGATCCGGATGGACAATGCACATGACTGCTATGGATACGCAGAGCAGAAAGGTCATGACGAGGCCGGGCAAGACACTGCCCCAGAACAGCTTTCCGATGGACTGTTCCGTGTAGATACCGTAGACCATGAGGACCACACTGGGGGGAATCACCACCCCCAGAGTTGAGCCACAGGCCACAGCGGCTGTACTCAAAGCCGGTTCGTACCGATACTTCCTCATCTCCGGCAAGGCTACCGAGCTCATGGTGGCAGCGGTGGCCGTATTGGATCCGCAGATGGCTGAGAAGCCCGCGCAGGCCATAACAGTAGCCATAGCCAAACCGCCCCGCAATCGCCCCATCCAAGTGTAGGCTGTTTTGAAAAGGTTCTGATTTACCCCACAGTAGAAGCAAATCTGTCCCATGAGTATGAACATGGGAATCACGGTCAAACCGTAGTTGGAAAACGTCTCCCAGATTTCACTCCCTACGGTGGCCAGAGCCGCATCGCCAGAGAGCACGTACCATATCCCTGCTGTCCCCACGAGCCCCATGGCAAAGCCGACGGGCATTTCTAGGAAGAACATGAGAAGGAGCAGGATTATAATGCCGATAAGTCCGATCATTGGGCACTCTCCTCTTGCGAAAACACCATGGAAATGACGTCCAGCAACAGGCAAAAAGCCATGATGCCGCAAGAGACTGCCACAGCGTACGTGAAAGGATAGAAAGGCATCCGAGTCGTTTCCGAGAGCTCCCCCTTGAGCCACAACGTCGTAGCGTGCTGCCCAACCTTCCTCGCGGCCGCGCTGAAAAAAAGGAAGCCAAGGACCATGCTCGTTCCTACAGCAGTCTTCCTCACCCCGTCAGGAAATCGCGAAGAAAGAATGTCTACGGAAATGTGGGCCCGTTTGACCTGGGTATACCCGAGGGGAAGGGCCACGGTGATGGCTCCGCAATAGGACACCAGCTCGTAAGCCGGGGCAAGGGGCGTTCCTAGCAAGCGGAGGATCATGTTGACGCAGGCAATTGCAGTCATGACGACGAGTGACACCCCTCCTGCAACCGTGAGAACAACGTTTAGTGTTTCGTTGAATCTGATGATGGATTTCACAACGATACCCCCATTGCCTCCCTCCTTACATAGGTTGTGGAAACATTGCGATAAGACTCCCTGTCGCTGCGGCAGCCCTACTGCCTCCAGGCACGTTGGGCCTGCTGGGATGCAAGAGCAGGTGTTTGCCTCTGTCGTGCCTTTGGGCCGCGATTCGAGTCTCCAGCGATGACATGGGAACCGTGGACACGCTCGAGGAACCGATAAGCGGGCTGACCTTCTCCTTCAGGAAACGGTTCATAATCCTGACCGCAAAAAACGCCGACCTCAACATGAGGCTTTGCGGACTCTACGAGACCGCCGTTCCCGACCGCATGCCCGATGGCGGCTCTAAGAGATGTTGGAGGAAAGCACGGCTTGCCTGGTCCTTGCGCTGCAGTATGGCATGCCGGTCATCGTGCGCAGAGGCTTTCTCTCGCAAAAAAGCGAGGAGACAAGGCTCTTCCAGGACTACAAGAGGCAAGCACCGCGTGTCAATGAATTTCGTGTGGAGCTTGCTGTGCGCACCTGGTATGGTATTCAAGAGATCGTTCCTCCAGACCCGAGAGGTATCCACAATGGCAAACGGTAGGCTCCATTACGGATGGGTGGTCATTTTCACCGGTCTTCTTGTCACAATCGGGGCACACGGATTCGGGCGGATGTCCTATACGCTCATCCTGCCTGCGATGAAGGACGGTCTCCAATTTACCTACACACAACTCGGGCTCCTGGGAACCGGCAACTTCATCGGGTACCTGCTCATGGCTATCATCGGCGGGTTTCTGGCAGCTCGCATCGGGACCCGCATCGTTATATCTCTGGCGCTCGTCCTTATGGGCCTAACCATGATACTCACTGGTTTGGCAGAAACATTTTCGTTCGCGTTCTCCATGAGGTTGCTCACCGGCTTGGGAAACGGTGCCGCGTACGTGCCCGCGATGGCTCTGGGTTCGGCCTGGTTCGCTGTGACACGGAGAGGATTTGCCACCGGCATAGTCTCTGCCGGCATCGGAGGCGGAACCATGATTTCGGGTTTGGTCGTGCCGGCGATCCTCGGGGTGTACGGGACGGAAGGTTGGCGCTTCGCCTGGTATTATCTAGGTGGAGCTGTGCTCCTCATTGCGGCAATTGCCGCAGTCCTAATACGCAGCAGGCCCGAGGAGATGGGATTGAGCCAGGTGGGGGCTGTTCGGGGCACTCCTGGAAAGGAGCAGGCCCGATCAGTCGGGGCTTTGGATTGGGGAAGAGTTTACGCCATGGGAAGGGTCTGGTTCCTGGGCGTGGTGTATTTCATGTACGGCTTCTCCTACATCATATACATGACGTTCTTCGCCGCATATCTGGTCAAGGAAGCCGGGATGCCGGAAGCAGATGCGGGCAGGCTCTGGGCGCTGGTGGGAGGGTTGAGCATCTTCTGCGGGGTGCTCTGGGGAGGTCTCTCGGACAAGCTGGGACGCGCTCTGGGGGCGTCTCTGGCATTTCTGGCACTGGCTCTATCGTACGGGATATTCGCTCTATCCCAGACTCATGTTACGCTGTGTATC
Source organism: uncultured Syntrophaceae bacterium (assembly GCA_964477215.1). Taxonomy (GTDB): domain Bacteria; phylum Desulfobacterota; class Desulfomonilia; order Desulfomonilales; family Desulfomonilaceae; genus JBFMDN01. The sequence continues at coordinate 5,008 of CAYZET010000151.1, forward strand.
TCCGCAGCCATATTCGGGCTTTCCGCGTGGAGCATTCCCACCATCATGGCTGCTACCGCTGGGGACTACGTTGGCTCCCGTCTTGCACCCGCGGGCCTGGGCTTCATAACCCTCTTTTTTGGGATCGGACAGGCTCTCGGTCCGGGAATAGGCGGATACCTCGCAGACGTGCATCGTTCCTTCTGCTGGCCCTTCCTCCTGGCATGCGCGGTGTCCCTCGTGGGAGCGGGCCTCTCTCTCGGACTCCGACGAGTAGGGCCCGAGGACTGATTATCCTCGTTTGAAAGACAAGCTCTTCCGGTATCGACGTGGGATCGAGACCGTAATATACTATTTCCACCCGGACGTGCCTGGCGTGCCTCGCCCGGACTCAGGGGCCGAAGGGGCTTAAATTATTCCAAGGCCAGTACCCATGTCGCACGGAGGTGATCGCATAACCTTCATAGATAGGATTGGGGACCGGTTTGAGCTGAAGGAGTACTCCGAGGCCGATCATACCGCTCTCACCCATATGTACGACCGCTTCACGCCAAAGGCCGTGACACAAGGTCTTCCTCCGGCCAACAATCGGGCTCGTCTCGAATGGATCAGGTATCTGGAGGAAACGGGGGAAAATTTCCTGGCGTGGCTCGAAGACATCGTGGTGGCCCATTCTTCACTCCTCCCGGAACCTGCGATGAGTCGCGGAGAGTACCTTATCTTCGTTGACCCGGCATACCGGAATCGAGGACTTGGCACCGAGTTGACAAGATTGGCAATTACGCGGGCGGGGCAGCTTCAACTGCAAACGGTCTGGTTGACCGTTGAGGCGTTGAACTTCAAGGCCATAAAACTCTACAAGAAGATTGGTTTCCAGTTCTGCGACACTGGCGAGCGTGAGAGGACAATGGTCCTCAAGTTATGAGCTGGAATGGCTCTCGAAAGTTGGAATCGAACGTGATCATACCACCTGAAAATCAGAGCTCCCTAACGGTCTCGCCCTACGAGACCATGGAAAGCTTTTCCTGGAAAGACATAGAAAAGGAATTTTCCTGGCATGAGACCGGAAAGCTGAATATTGCGTACGAAGCCGTGGAACGATGGGCCGCCAATCCTGAGACACGGGACCGTAAGGCGCTCATCTTTGAGAAGAATGGAAAGACCGTAGGGCTCACCTATAAACAGCTTCAGGAGTATTCAGCGCGCTGGGCTAACTTGCTCATCGAGCACGGATTCTCTGTGGGGGATCGAATCTTTATCTTTTTGACCCCCTGTCCCGATACCTATTTGGTCATGCTTGCTTGCGCTCGTCTCGGGGTGATTTTTTCACCACTGTACCCGACCCTCACGTTTGACGAGCTTGAGGTGAGACTCCAGAATGCCAAACCTCGGGGTATCGTTACCAATCCAGACCTTGCCGAGCGTCTACCCCCTCATGGAATGAAGACCGTGCAGTCCGTCTTCATCGTGGGCGGCCCTTGTCCGGGACTCTTTCCCTCGGAGACCATGGTCGAAGAAGATCTGGAGAGGCTGCCGAATACGAGCACTATACGCTGGCTGAGAGGAGAAGCTCCCCTGTATCTCATCTATACATCCGGGTCCACCGGCCCGCCTAAAGGTGTGGTTCACTGCCACCAGGACATGCTCGGGCATCTCATGACCGCCCGGTACGTGCTCAACCTTTCCGCGCAGTCCGTGCTGTGGACGGACGGCGATCCTGGGTGGGTAACAGGTACGGTGTACGGGGCCTTCGCCCCGTGGCTCTGTGGTGCTGCCTCGGTTGTACAGGGCGATCAGTTTTCCGCTTCCACCTGGTACAGAACCTTAGAGCGTCACCGAGTCTCAGTATGGTACACCACACCGAGAACACTGACCAGGCTCATGGAAGCCGGCGATGACCTCCCCGCGAGATACGATTTTTCACACCTCTTGCATATAGCCACTGTGGGCGAAACCCTGAGTCCCGAACAATTTGCCTGGGCTAAGCAGGTCCTGGGACATTCGCCGCACGACACCTGGTGGATGACCGAAACGGGCATGATCTGCCTGGCCAATGTTCCGTCCCTGACCATCAAGCCGGGAAGCATGGGAAAACCGGTGCCGGGCATTGAAGCTGCCGCGCTGGACAACAAGGGACAGCCGTTGCCGGCCATGGCCCTGGGCGAGCTTGCCCTCAGGCCAAGATGGCCTTCCCTGATGACAGCCATCTGGCAAGATCCGTCCCGGTATCAGGCCTATTTCCGTTTCAGAGGGTGGTTCCTTACAGGGGACATGGTGCTCGTGGACGAAGACGGCTACTTCTTTCACCGGGGGCGAAACGACGATCTCATAAAGCTCGGAGAAAAATTCATCGGCCCGTACGAAATCGAGCAGGTCCTCTCCCTCCATCCGGCAGTGGCGGAATCGGTAGCCATTTGCCTCGGCTCTTCTTCGGGACAATCCTTCATAAAGGCCTTCGTCACGATCGGTCCCGGCTTCACCCCGTCCACGAGGCTGAGCCACGAGATCAAGAGCTTTGTCAAGGCCAACTTCAACCCGAGGCTTCCGCTCAAAGCAGTAGAGTTCCTGGATGAGCTGCCAAAGACCCGATCGGGCAAGCTCCTTAGGCGAGTCCTCAGAGCACGGGAGCACGACGCGGCACGAAAAGAGTCCTCGACTATGAGGGACTAAGGAGAGGTTTTCATAAATACTGTTACATATTGTGCCGCTGAGTTTGGGAAGGGGCATGGCAAGAACGGATCGCGATGTAGGGGCACCCCTTGTGGGTGCCCAGGGCGGGCACAAGGCCAGCCCCTACAGTCCGAACGGATGCACTGACCAAGTAAATTGTGACGCAGATAGGTTGGCGTATTTACGAAATCAAGCACCAAGTACAGGATTTCATAAGTACGGTTGTGTATTCAGGGTCATCGGCAAGAGGAATGATGGTGATCATTGATTGCTTCATCCCCGCGCAGGGGAATTCCTATCTTCCGGCAGGCCTTGACTGCAAGAGGATGTTGACGTCCAGCGGACATGACATTCGACTTCGCTTCACATCTTGGCAGTCTTGACGATGGGACGGCCTTTCTTGATTCTCACCTGGATTCTGGTGGCTTCGCCCGAGCGAATCTTCACGTCGGGAATCGTGCGTTTTGCCGCTTTCAAGCTTCCGATCAGGGGAAGGATCACTGAATACGTTCCCGGAGCCAAGGTAATTTCTTCATCCGGTTTGACATTGAAGACAACATTACCGCCGCGCACCTCAACCTTTTCCATAGTGCGCTTATTGAGGACCTTCTTGTACCTCCCGAGAAAGCGATCTACATCGCCGGGAGAATCGACCTTGTAGAATCCTCCCTCAGCTCTCTTGGCAACAACGGCGTAACCCTTTGCAGACCGTCCTGACATACCCAGCCCAACGACATCGACGATCACTTTTTCCGCGCCCTTGTGCTGGTTTATCGCGTGGGATACCTCTCGAGGATCGCATTTCGTCACACCGCTCGTCACGATGAGAACCCGAGGAACGACTGTCGCCAAGCCCGCCATATCCTTCTTGATCGCGTAGGCAGCGGCTGCGCAAGGGTCTGTGCGCCCTGCAATATCGACCCCCTTAAGCTTGTCTTCAAGGTTCTTAAACGGGGCGTCGTTCCAGTCGTACAGCATGCGACTCAAACATTTCCCAGCGGCTTTCTTGTCCGACGACGCTGAGCAGAGGAAATCTCGCACTGCGATGCGGGAACCAGGCGTCATCGCCTCGGGCAGCTTGGCGACGAGCGTTCGGGCAGTTTCGCTGCGGCTGGCCGTCCAAACCTTGCTCTTCTTTCCCATAGCCTGGGAATCGTCCAGGATGACCATGAGCCCCCACTTGCTGAGCGACCCCTCGTAGTCCTCGATTGCAATGAGAAGCGATCCGGGAAGCTCGAACCTTTCTTTCTTGCCTTCCGCGTCTTCGACTCGTCGTTTGCTCACGCTGGAGCCCGAAGGGTCGGGAGTCTGAACCGGCGCAACCGGGGACCCTCCTGTCACTGGCCCCCTCTTGATCCCGGTTTTCTTTCTATGGCCCGCGGCTCCGCCCTCCGGACCCCTATCCGCAGTCCGTTCCAGCGTGCGGAGCGTGTCGGCATCCGCTTTCGCGGGTGGCACGGGAGTGTTTTCCACCTGATGCAAAGCCGGAGCCGGCTCTCTCGAAGGCGCTCGAGGGACTATGATCGGCGTTTCGACAATCTTGGGAGAGCGTGTAGGCCCTTCCACTGCCTGGGGTTTGGGAGGAGCTTCCGATGCATTGCCAATCGCGCCCGATTCGGAAACGGCCGACAACAAATCTGGAGGACATGCCACCTTTTCAGTGCCGTAATCGGACCCAGCAAGCCCTTCGAGGGGAGGAAACGTGTCTTTCCCAGGAACTACAGGGCTCTTACCCACGCTCTCCAGAACTTGGCTGGGCGAGAGCAGGCTCTCGGGAGCGGGCTGGGATAGGGCTGCAACCGGTTGTTCCAGCGCTGTGGAATGCAGTGACGGAAAGATTCCCTTTAGTTGATTCGGCCTGAGCACATGTGCCAGAGCCAACGCCACGACGGCCACGAGAACGAGTGTCACCAGTAATGGTAATTTGCGACGGGGCCTCATGGTAGCGGATGCAGAGTCGCCTGCGGTATCGGGTTCCCGCGTCCCCTCTGGACTGTCGTTCACTTTCTCATCTGGCATGTTCGCCCCCTGAGGGAGTTCGGGGAAGGCGATAAGCCGAATTCTGTTCCCGGTAAGTCCGGGCGGCGACCATTCATCTAGGACGACGGTCACCCGCCGCCTCAAGCGACCTACCCGGAAGCATCGGATGGGCCATCCTCAATCGCTTCCCTATTTGGTCTTGCTCCGGATGGGGTTTACCTGGCTTCCCGTGTTACCACGGGAACCGGTGAGCTCTTACCTCACCCTTTCACCCTTACCTCCGCCGAAAAGCGGAGGCGGTTTGCTTTCTGTGGCACTTTCCTTGGGGTTACCCCCACCGGGTGTTACCCGGCATCCTGCCCTGCGGAGTTCGGACTTTCCTCCCGCGCCGATAGCGCCGGCGGTCGCCTTGCCCTCCCCGAACTAGCTGTCTTATATGACATGGGAGAGAAAAAAGCAAGGGATGGAAGATGGAAAATCCTTGAAATACCGAGGATTGTGTTATAGGATTGAATTAACGTGTGAGCTTATCGCCAGAGGAACCGGTTTATGCAACAATATCACCGTGTTGCCATCATCGTCTGGGCGGCCCTGTTTTTCCTTCCCGCGGCCTCCCCGGGGGTTCCCCTGCCCGAAGGCCTCCGGAGCACCCTCAGGGTTCACAACTTCAACACGTATTCCGTGCCCTGTCCTGCCAACGACTTGGCTCTGCAGAACGTCCGAGGCGGGACGATCAGCCTTTCTGCTCTTCGCGGAAAAGTGGTGATACTCAACTTCTGGAAGATAGACTGCCCGCCGTGTATGAGCGAGAAGCCCGTTTTGGAGCGCATCTTTCGGAAATACAGCCCTCGCGGCCTCGCTATCGTGGCGGCAAATCTCTTTGACAACTACGCGCGAATCAAATCTTTTGCGAACAAGAGCGGATTCAGCTTCGCACTGTGTGGAGACTCTGACGGCCGGTTGTCCGTGCGGAGCCAGCCATTGCCTGGGGGTACTCCCACGACCTTTGTGGTGAACACGAAATCAGAGGCCATCTACGAGGTCCCCGCGGTTCCCACAACGTACCTCATAGACCGTTCCGGACACGTGGTGGGCAACTCTGTAGGCATGGTGAACTGGGAGGAACCGGTTCTCTGTCAGCTCCTGGAGTGTCTGCTCGAGCCAGGGCAAACTCGGGTGGCACAGGCTGACCACGTTTTCTCCGATGCAGCCCAACAAGGCGTCCCACCATCCGGGATGCAGAGAGGCTCGGGCCCCACCCAACAAGGGCCAACTGGGGGGCCGCAGAAATTTGCGGAGCCTGCGGACGAGATTGCTCCAACGGCGGGTACCAGGGGACCGGAAGCTGTGAACCCGGCGTCGGGTCCGGAGGAGCGAGGATGTTCGACTCAGAGGAGCGGACCTCAATCGTCTCGTGTAGCGACGCCCGAAAATAACCCGACTTCTGAACAACCTCGTTCCCGAGAGAAGTCCGATTCGGCAGCAACGAGGGCGCGGTTGGCTCAAACGCAGCGCCAGTACGCAACGCCTAAACCATATTCTCCGCCTTCCGGAGCCGCGCCGCGACCCTATACTCCCCCACAGCGGTCCGCTAGCTCGCAACCGGCTCCGCCGGCGTTGCCAGGGCCATTCGTGGCCGCGCCGCAGCCCACGCTGCCCACTGTACCCGGAGGATCCGGATCTGCACTGCCTCCCGCCCTGCCCTACACGCCTCCGCGCCTGACTGCACAACCTCCAGGCTCGCAGATGCCGATCACTCCTAATCAGGACGGTACAGTCGTCGCTCGGGTTCCTCAGCAGAGAACACCGCAATTGGGGCAGGCGCCCAGCCAGGCAGCACCAGCTTATGACACGGGAAGCGCACCGTTGGCACGGCCAGAGACTTCACGGAACTTGCTCCGGGAATCTATCCTGGATTCATTTGGAACGCCTGCTCCGCGGAGCCGTGGGCGGGGAGCAGCAGCGTCGGTCGGCGCTC
>CAYZET010000152.1:0-11570 GCA_964477215.1 uncultured Syntrophaceae bacterium
GAGTATTTGATGGCCAGGGGCAGGTCGCCCTGGCGCACCGCCAGAGAGGTCAGCCGCTGCAGGGCCGGAGCCGAGCCGGGCTGCAACTGCAGCGCCTGCCGCCACTGACTGGCCGCCTCTGCCTCGAGCGAAGTCCCGGGTTTCCGGGTTACCTGGGATCGTTCCCGTGGACTATTTCGTCCCCGGCTGTCCCCCGACACAGCCTCTGTTGTGGGCTTGCTTCCAAGCCCTTGTTTCCGGAGGCGAATCCCAAATCCGCGCGTCCTTCAGCGCGGCGAGGCTTCCCGAGGCCATCTCCACGGCCGTTGCCGCGGGAGTTCTGCCGCCGCACGGAAGTACGTTCGCCGGAGAGAAAGCGGTTTGCGCAAGTTGCTGCCGGGCAAAAGAGGAAAAGAAGTTTTCAAGACTCTATCGCGGCCATGAGCTCGATCCCGATGCCGGCCGATGTCTGCTTGAGCAGGGGTTGATTTGCCAGGGACTGGCAACTCGCGAAGGTTGCGGAGGGCTATGCACGGCCGTTGGAGCCCCTTGCAGGGGTTGTTTCGGAAAGGCAGAAGCGGTGTACGACGCGGGAGCCAAGATGGTCTCCGCTATCAGCTCAACCTTTGATGCATCCGAAGCTGGGCAAGCTTCGGAAATGGCCGCTCGATTCGTTGACCTGGCCGGCACGTTCTACCGTTACACGCTGGCTGAACAGTGTGCATTGCTGGCGGGAGCGTCCGAGGAAAGAAACGATGCAATACACGGTTCTTGAGCCCTTGAGATGGCAGGATAGACCGGCGAGAATTTCTGTTGAAGAGGCCGACGGCCGTCTCAATGCCTACTATCAAATCACTGTGCCGTGGCAGGTTTCCCGAATGTGCCTTGGACGGCCTGTTGAGGAAATTCCTCGAATCCTGCCCATTCTTTCTCCGGCGCATCACATAGTCTCGGCCATGACACTGGACCGCCTCTTCCAGGTGGAACCGCCCCCTCTCGCGGTGAACATGCGACAGGCGCTCCTCTCGACGCAGTACTTCGTTCATCACATGCGCAAGCTCTACTTCCTTTTCTGCTCCCAGATCGATCCCTTCCGGGAGTATCACATCCGCGGGGATGACGGCGGCAAGCCATGCGTTTCCTCAAAGGTCCTGGATGCCATCATGCATGGTGTAGCCCTGGCCGAGGAAGCGGCGATCATTCTCGGCGGGCGACCGGAACACCCCGTGTCTGTGGTTCCCGGTGGAGTGGGGCGATTCCTCAAGCCACCCCATTATGAGCGTCTCGCCGAGATCGCGGAACAGAGCCTGAAGAAGGCCATGGAGGCCGCACGGGCCTTCCGTGAACGATTTGTGAATGGTTCCGAAATTTCCACGGGGATACTCGAGCTTCATTTAGAGCCAGTGGCCTCGCTTGCTCTTTCGAGGGACATGAGTCACATCCTGGTGACGGATGAAGCAGGAAACGAGAAAGCCCCTATCCCTCCGGAATCCGTGTTTGAAACGGTAGGTCTCCATTTCGAGCCATGGACGTACCAGCCATTTGCATACTTCTTGGAGAAGGACTGGAAAGGGCCAGAGGAAGGGATGGAACGATTCTTTGTTGTTGGATCCCTTGCTCGCCTGAATACCGGCCGGTCCTACGATCACTCGTTGGCCGAAACAGAGAGGCAGCTTCTGCTGAGCACTCTTGGCTCCCCCCCCCACTTTTCTCTGATAGCGGCCTTCTGGTCCCTGGTGACAGAGCTGATTGACTCGGCAGAAAGCATGAAGGAGCAATTTACACAAGAGAAGCTGACCGGCCCAGCCATTCGCTCGGTGCCTGTCACCATGGGTGAACGAGGCTTTGCCTCGATGGAGTCTCCGGAGGGCTTCATTGCCCATCGCTATGAAGTAAACGAGCAAGGCCTGGTACAGGGGATTCAGGTGCTGGACGCTGCGTCCGAAAACAACGCCGTGCGATGCGCCGTTGCCCGCAAAGCGGTGGAAGCTTGTGGGTTAGGAAACGTCGAGAGGGACCGGATAAAGGCCATGATTGAGGTAAGCCTCTTACCTTTCTGACTCCTTTCGAGCCGGGCTTGAAGGGAGAAGCTCCTTTTTCGTCCACCCATGACTGAGGGGAATCGATGATGATCAAAACGCTTGTATTAGACGCAGAGAAATGCTCAGGGTGCAGGTCCTGCGAAGTATACTGCTCTTTAAAGCACGAGGGCGAGTGTGCTCCCTCCAAAGGACGGATCCATGTGGTCAAATGGGAACAAGAAGGCTTTTTCGTCCCAATTAACTGCATGAGGTGCCAGGAGCCAGCCTGCGAGATGGTATGCCCAAAACGGGCAACTTTCCGCAACTACACCACCGGCGCCATGGAGGTCGATCCGTACCGATGCATGGGATGCATGAGCTGTGTTTTCGCCTGTCCGTTCGGTGCGACATTCGTGGATAAGGACACCGGGAAGGTGCTGAAGTGCGACCTATGCGACGGCGACCCCACGTGCGTCAAAGTGTGCCCTACCGGAGCTTTGACCTTCGAGGAAGTGTCCAGAGAAACTCACCTCAAGCTTATCGCAAACGCGGATCGAATCCCTGGACTGGTGCGAAAAGCCATCGCAGTGGAGGAATAGTATGTTCGGATGGGTGGGCAAGATCTTGCGGGTCGATCTGACCGAAAAGAAAATCACGACCGAGCCGACCGAACCCTACGTGGACGACTACATCGGCGGGCGAGGTCTCGGCGTACGTCTCATTTACGACAATTTCGTTCCCGGGACCGAACCGTTCGATCCCGGCAATCCGCTCATCTTCAATGTGGGCCCGCTGACTGGTACCGCGATGCCAGGCTCGGGCCGGGTGGACGTCACAGCCCTTTCGCCCATGAGCAGGCTCCGCGCGAAATCCAACTTCGGCGCATACTGGGGACCTGAGCTCAAGTACGCCGGGTTTGACCACCTCGTCATCACGGGCAAATCCGAGAAGCCATGCTACCTCTTCATCAACGACGGCAGCGTAGAGATCCGCGACGCAGACCACCTGTGGGGCAAGGACACATTCGAGACTCAGAAAGCAATTCATGCGGAGCTCAGGGATTCAGAGGTCAAAGTAGTCTGTATCGGACCCGCGGGTGAACGATTGGTCACCTTTGCCTGTTTAATAACGGAAACAGGAGATGCGGCGGGCAGAACAGGCATGGGAGCCGTCATGGGCTCCAAGAATTTGAAGGCCATAGCGGTTAGAGGCTTCGGGTCTGTCAAGGTCGCAAAACCCGACGAGCTTCTCGAATTGGCCTTGAGCACCGTCGCGGAAATGAAGGAGCACCCTGCATATCAGGAGCTTTCCAACTGGGGTGTCGCCAGATCCATGCAAATGATGTACGATTTCAGCTTCTTCCCTGTGGGCTATTTCGAAGACGTGCATTGGGAAGAAATCATCCAGAATTACCAGGGAGCTGCCTACGTGGAGAAACACCAGATCCGCAACATGGGCTGCTTCTGCTGCCCTAACCGCTGTATGAATTTTCTCGCAGTTCCGGGCATCGGCAAAGGTCTCACATCCTGTGAGCCCTGGAGCGGCTTCACCGGCGGCGTCTGGAACCTGGACATGGACGTGTTCTGGGAGGCCACACTCTTAACAAACCGATTAGGCATCGACTGTACAGAGACGTCAGCCTCCATCGGATTGCTCATGGAGCTCTACCACGAAGGCATCATCACCGCCAAAGATGTCGATGGCGTGAAGATGGAGCGGGGAAGCAAAGAAGCCATACTTACCACTATCAAGAAAATTGCAGATCGGGAAGGCTACGGCGATTTGCTGGCCCAGGGGCAGAAGGCAGCCGCGAAGAGTTTCGGGTCGGCCGCGATCGAAAAGGTGGACCAGGTCAAGGGGCTTGCGCCACATGCTTATGAATTTCGCGCTTACAAGAGTGCTGCTCTCGGCCAGGCCGTGGGACATCGGGGCGATCCTCTTCCGCTCAGGGTAAACCTTCTTGAGGTCGATTGGCACCATGCGCCTGAGTGGTTTCAATCAGTTGCGGCACAGCAGTTCGGAAGCGAAGAGGCTGCCATTCCCTCTTCCTACCAGGGGAAAGCCCTGGCAACGATAATTTCCGAACACATGGAGCGGGTCCCCGACAATATGGGAGTCTGTAAGTGGCTGTATGGATTGTTTCTTTTTCAAGACGTCGAGCGGGTCAGCGCATTCTTCAATCTTGTCACAGGAAAGGAACTTGAAGTTCCTCAGATTCTCAAGGTCTCGGAACGGGTCAGAAATCTCGAGCGGATGTTTGATGTTCGGCAGGGGCTTCGACGAGACGACGACGCCCTGCCCAAGAAATTCTTCGAACAACCGCTCAAAAAGGGCAAATACAAAGGAGCGGTACTCGAAAAAGAGAAATTCGAACAGATGAAGGACGAGTATTACTCTCTACGTGGATGGGACAAGGGCACCGGCGTGCCGACGAGGGATAAGCTCGAAGAGCTCGGATTGAAAGACGTAGCCGATGAAGTGCTCGAAACACTGTAACAGCACGCGGCGGCACGTGCCGTCAGCGCCGCACTTCTTGAAGGAGCGCCAATGAAGACCGACATCGTAGACAAAGGAGCCATCCTCCAACAGCACTCAGAGACGTACGCCATTGCTCCGCACATCCCCGGGGGGTTCATCGATGTCGTCACCTTCAGAAGGCTCGTGGACGTGGCAGAAAAGTACGGGGCGCAGGCCTTGAAGCTCACCTCGGGTCAGCGTATTGCCATCATCGGGCTCAGGGAAGAAGATCTCGATGCAGCATGGCACGATTTGCAGATGGGCATTGGGTACGCGATCGGTCTGTGCGTTCGCATGGTCAAGTTCTGCCCGGGCACCACGTATTGCCGCCACGGAAAGCAGGACGCCATGGGAATGGGCCTGAAGCTGGACAAGCTCTACCATGGGTTCCAGCTTCCCGCGAAGTTCAAGATCGGGGTAGCAGGCTGCGAATACGGGTGTGCGGCCCCTTTGGTAAAGGAGATCGGCCTCAGAGGGATGCCCGAGGGCTGGATAGTGACCGCAGGGGGTACTGCCGGAGCCAAGCCCCGCTTCGGAGACATCGTTGGCGAGCGTCTTACTGACGATCAGGCTGCCGACTTGGTTGAGCGCATCATTCGCTTCTTCAAGGGATGCGACTGGGCCAAGAAGACCCGACTCGGCCGAGTTATCGACCAGATAGGGCTCGACGAGTTCAAAACAGCCATTGGTGTTGCGTAATTCAAGATGAGTCGCGGATTCACAACCATGACCTCTCGTTAACCATGGGGCTTGTCCTGCAAGAAAGGGGCCGGTCATGAAAGACGACATTCCGAGCAAGGCTGCCATCCTTCAGAGAGACGGTGAAACTTACGCGATCATGGCTCCGCTCATGGGTGGTGTGCTGGACCTGGAAACCGCCAAGCTCGTAGCCGCAGTCGCAGAGCAGTACGGGGCGAAAACGCTCAAGATAACAGGTGCCCAACGGTTAGGACTCATAGGCATCCGAGAAGAGCACCTGGACGAGGTCTATGAAGCCCTGGGGGTCAAACCGAAGCCTGGCGCCCATCTCTGCCAGCAATATGTCAAGGTGTGCCCGGGAAACACCTTTTGCACGCGAGGACAGCGCGACACGATCAGTTTTGCCAAACGTCTGGTGAATGAATTTCACCCGTTTCCCAAAATCACCGCCAAGGTTAAGATCGGTGTGGCCGGCTGTTTCAATTCCTGCGTGGAACCGGCCATCAAGGACATCGGTCTGATAGGGCTGAAGAATGGCTGGATCGTCATGGTCGGCGGCGCTGGTGGGAAAGAGCCCATGCTGGGAGAAGTGATCGCAAAGGGGCTTAGTGATGATCAAATCATGGAGCTGGTTGAAAAGCTGCTGAAGTATTATAGAGCAGCGTCCGGTAGACCCCAGACCAGGAATCTCAGGCTCGGCGTTATCATGCAGAAGACGGGAAAGGAACCGCTGCTCCGGGCTTGCGGCTTGGCGTAGTCCGTAAGGAAAAGGGAGGGCTTCTATGGAAAAATGGGAATGCACCGCGTGCGGCTACGTGTACGATCCTCTTGTGGGAGACCCTGAAAACAATATTCCGCCAGGAACAGATTTCGAGACTCTTCCTGACTCCTGGTTTTGTCCAAACTGTGGGGTCGGCAAAGAGTTTTTTGAGAAGATGGCATGAGGGGACAGAAATGGACATCGAGAAAGACGAGCAAGTTTGTGGCTCCTGCAAAGATTGGAAGGGAAAGCGACAGCTTGTTGACGAGGCGTTCTTCCGGGTGAGCACGTCGACCCGAGGCCAATGCGGGAGACTCAACAAGCCAAAACCCCCACACGGCGGATGCGGCGAGTGGACCCCCTCAGAGGAGGAATGATATGTCGGCAAAGAAAGTGACAGTCTTGGCGCGTTTCAGGGCCAAGCCCGGCATGGAGGACAGAGTGCGGGAAGCAGTTATGGCGCTCGTCGGACCGACTCGGCAGGAAGCTGGTTGTATCAACTACGATCTCCATCGGTCGCTCGATGACAGCGCGACGCTTTTCCTTTACGAGAACTGGTTCAGCAAAGGGGACCTCGATGAGCACCTTCAAATGCCCTATTTGAAGGACTTTCTCGGCAAGGCGGATGAGTTGCTCGCTGAGCCGGTCAACATCACTCTCTGGGAAATGATCAGCGAACCGGAGAAATGACCGGGCGCGCAGCCTTTCGACGAAACTTCCGACAGGTTGAAGATCGGGCTTCGAACAGAGACTGGAGCGAGCCAAATACTCGCTGGCCGGTGCACTAACCCCATGTTCACTGAGTAGCAGTCCTGGGTAGCGGATTTGAAACGAGCTCCCGGATGGTCTCAAGAAGCTGCTCCATCCGTATGGGCTTGGTAATGAGTCTGTCTATTCCATATTCTGCCAGGTGCTCAGGATCGATGCCGTGGTCCCAGCCCGTATACGCCACGAACGGGGTCTTGCGAATCCCCCTCTCGCGGCAGGAGTCCCTGATCACTTGTCCAACTTCCCATCCGCTCATTTCGTCCATTCCGAGGTCACACAGGACGGCGTCTATCTTTTCTTCCAGGTAAATTCGCAATCCTTCACGACCCGAAGAAGCACCGAGAACTCGAATCTCGGAATCCTGAAAGAACATTTCTATTGCCTTGATTATGTAGGCCTCGTCGTCTACCACCAGCAGGTTTATCTCCGGCCACTCGCTTTGGGGTTCGTGGGGGACTTGGACGGCCTCTTCCTTCACGGCTTCCGGGAGCCGGACGGTGAACGTTGCCCCCTTGCCTTCCGAGCTATCCACCTGAATCTCTCCCCCATGACTCTTTACTATGCCATAGCTCGAAGAGAGGCCCAAGCCGCTGCTCTTGAGACCTTTCGTGGTGAAAAAGGGATCAAAGATTCTCTGAAGATTATGCCGCTGAATGCCAACTCCCTCATCCGACACCTTAAGAAATACCTGGTGGTTTGCCCTGCTTGATGACACCTCCACGGCACCACCACAGGGCATGGCTTCCAGGGCGTTTCTCAAGAGATTGACTACCACCTCGTAAATCTCTGAAGGACGGCCCCTTACAAAAATTTTCTCGAGATTACTGACGCGAACCTCATACTTGCGGGAACCCGTGGGATCTTTCAGAAGAGGCTGTATGAGCTCCACCGCTTCCCGAACCAGCTCGCACAGATCAAACACCTGTGCTTCGCGCACGGCTCCGACGTCCTCTTGGGTAAATTCCTTGATCCGTTTGACGATATCTGCCCCGCGTTCGCAGGAACCAAGGATTGTGTCGAGCGCCTTGCGACAATTGTCGAATCGCCCCGCGTCGAGCATCGCAATGGCGGCCTGCCCCGCGGCCAAAATCATTTGGAGGAGATTGTTGAAGTTGTGTGCTACCCCACTTGCCATTTCGCCTACAGCAGCCAACCGCTCCGTCCTGATGAGCGTTTTCTGCAACTTCTTGCGAACGCTTAGATCACGAGCTACGCTCAGGATTGCTGGATTGCCTCCGTAATGAATACTTCTTGCGTGAATCTCAAAAGGAATAAGGTCTCCCGAGCTCGTTATCATGTCCAGCTCAAACTTCACCGCTTCTTCCACTTGAAGACGGCCGAGGCTGACAGCAAGGCGAGCCTTTTGCTCCCCCGGAATAAGGTCTTTCACTGCTCTCGATAGTAGTTGATCGCGGGAATAGCCGGAAAGGGTGCAGGCGCCTTCATTGACCTCGAGGAACCTGCCCTGGTAATCATTGATGAATACTGGGTCGCCTACAGTGTCGAACAACTCCTTGTAGCGAGCCAGCTCTTCCAGTTGCCTATGTTCCGAAACGTCTCGAACGAGGATTGCAAGGCTCCGCTTGCCTTGGTATTCTATGCTCGCTCCCGTCACTTCGGCATCAACTGCCGTGCCATCTTTTTTCCGGTAACGCCGTTCTTGGACCCTTACAATTCCCCGTTCCATGGCCTGTCGGACATTGGCGCTGATATCGCGGCCGCCTGCACAAACCAGTTGGTCCATCCGCATTGTCAGCAGCTCTTCGCGGGAGTACCCGAGCCAGTCCACCATGAAGGAATTGCAGTCGAGAATCTGTCGTGTGTCTGCATCAATTATGTATATTGCTTCAGGAGCATGCTCGAAGACCGTACGGAAGTTCCGTTCCGAGCTCGCGACAATGTTGAGGGCTCGCTCAAATTCCGCGTTGGCTTCTTTGAGAAGGTTTGTGAGAATGTCAGCCTTGCGCTCCGACACTTCGACAAGATCGCCAAGCTCTTTGACCCGTTCCCTCAGACCGTTTATTTCGTGCATCTTCATGCCCCGATCACCGAGATCGTGACCGTTTCATTGTGGAAACAGTTTTGTCTCCCTTTGACCGGACAGAATTCGCCGTACGTGTAGAACCCGACGATCGGAACCGTATTGCCTAGTATGGCCTTGATACGCTCCAGCTCTTCCCCTGTTCGCCTTCCGAGAACTATCTTGCGGGCCATACACGAATATACGAAGACGATTCCGATGGGAATATCGCCCAGATCTTTGACAGCCTGGTGCGCAGCACCTTCTGCGGCTGCCAGGATTGAACCGTAATCGCCGCATGTCAGTCGTACCAAAGATCCCTCCGGAATCTCCCCGGCAAAAGCGATCGATCCTTGGTCACGGTTCACTGACATGGTAGCTCTAAGGAGGAAAAAGTCCTCCTCTTCAAATTCTGCCTGCCCTGGGACCAGACCGAGGGGATATTCCACGCCCACTGCAGGAAGCCTGTTTGCGTGCTTGCCGAGGAAACGCTCATACACTTCGAGAGCAGGCTGACCGTTCAGCTCATAAACAACGTTTTCCCATGCTCGAGTAACCCTCTTGGCAATGCCAACCGGAGACCAGCCGCTCTGCACCCCGGTCCCAAACTTGAACTCTCCTGTGAACGCCATGCCCACGATTGAATCCGTCAGGATCTTCGTTCCGTCGAACTGAAGGGTCCGCTCGAAATGCCCGTCGTCTCCTGCGGTCCCTCCGTGGATGCAGACCTCCTGTCCCAGGACTGACTGGATCCCCCGAATGATGGCCGACCCATTTCCAGTCAGCCCGTCGGAGAATACCTGCAGATACGTTACTTGAGGGGGGAACTTCTCCGAGAGCTGTCTGCCAGCCATTTCACCTCCCCGGGCCAAACCTGAAGCGTACGCCCGATGAAATTCAATCTCATCGGTAGCGATGCCCGCCAGGACCGCGGATCCCGTGCTGAATCCGTCACCCGACAACTCCCCGTCTGTGGTGCACCCTATCAGATTATCACATTCGCATGCTTCGATCACGCCTCGGAGGAGATCCTCCACGCGTTTCTGAGTCGAGCAGAAGAGCCAACACGCTGCGGGAATTTCGCCGAGCTTACTTACCAGACGATTTCCCAATTGGAGACCGATTTCCCGAGAGTACTCGCCCTTGAATGCCGCTGTGGCCGCCTTGAGCATCGGTTCCTCCCTGACAACTTTCTCTACGGAGTGACAACGAGGAGTACTAGATCAGATCCTTCCTGAGAGAGGGTTTTGCTCAAATGAGCAGGCTCCACCTGTCGATCATTGACTCGACATGCGCCGCAGGCTTTCCAGAAATCGCCCGTCTGATCGGCGAAAAGACGGGCTATCCTTCCGGCTTCGACCAACACACCTGTCTTGAGAATGTCCGGACCAAGCTCGGAGACCACCATGTTGTACAGCTTCAACCGCACGTTTCCTTGTTTTCCGGGCGTACAAGGATTGTCTCCTCTATGAGTAATGCCGTCGCGCATGGAAGCAAGAATTCCGCCCTTGCGCATGGTCGCTCCAACCAGGCCCGGCATGGCAGCCGACAAGGCCAAGCTGGATCCGTCCCGCACCATTGATCTGTCCACGTCGTCCACTGCTCTTCCATCAAGAAAAATGGTGTTGATTCGGTTGTCCACGTATTCGCCTGGGATTCCTAGCTCATCGCACAATAAGCGCCGTATGCTGCACCCTGTCTCAGCCCTGACGAGAACCCCCTCTCGCAAGATGGGGAAAAATGGCTCCAAATTCTCTCCGTTCCATGAAATACGAACGATAGTCTTGGTAGTACTTGCTGACATGGTACCTCTGTCTGATTAGTTGAGATGGGATGGTGGAAAGAATCCGGATGGGGAGGGCCTTCCGGAAAGGCCCCCTCCCGGATCGGAAACACGAAGGTCTACCAGTTGAAGAGCTTGTCGAGATCCTGGTCGTTGACGGTAAAGGTAACGTTGTGAGGAGGCAGAGTCTCACTCTTGAAGAACTCCGGCAATCGGTCATGAGCAGATGTAAAGCCAGCTTTCTCGTTAAAGTCTCTCTCGTTCTTCAGGACCGACTTTCCTAGCTCCACCACGCTGTCAGCCGTCAGGTTGAGTCCATAGAAGGCATTGATCATGTCAATGAGGGCCTGGAACGTATCCGGCTGATCCAACACTGCAAACGCGACAAAAAGACACATCCCCGTTGAATCCACCGCTGCAGTGGCGATTTGGAGATTCCGCGAGAGATCCACCTGTCCCTCAGGCTTGAGGGGATCCACCGATCCGCCAACGTTCAAGATGTTCGCGGCCACAGCGTACCCTGCAGTGTGGTCCGCACCCATGGGGCTCGTCGCATAGGTCACTCCGATCCCCATGACCGCTCGAGGATCGTATGCAGGCATAGACTGACCCTTTACTACCGGCACTCGCTCCATGCCGAACACCTTGCCGGTAACCGCAGCACCATTTCCCAATATCCTCCCCAGCGGCGTTCCCTTGCCCACTTCATGCACCAAGTTAATGGCAGCCTGCGCGTCACCGAACTTTGCCACACCAGCCTCCATCGCAACTCCTATGGTGGCCCCCATTTCAATCGTGTCCAAGCCATAGTCGTCATCGAGGCGATCTAGCATTGCAATCGCGTCAAGATCGTCTATTCCGCAATTGCCTCCGTGAGACCAGACCGTCTCATATTCCGGCTGCTTGGTGAGGTAATTACCATCCTTGTCGTTAAAGATTCCCGAGCACTGGATGATGCAGCCGCGATGGCACCCGTGCGTGGCCGACCCCTGACGCTTGATCTCCAAGGCGGCCTGGGTTTCT
>CAYZET010000153.1:0-11526 GCA_964477215.1 uncultured Syntrophaceae bacterium
AATTTCACTATGGGGGTATTGCCACGATCTGCGGCTACCATGAGCCCAGTCCAGCCGGCCTGGTCTGCAAGGTCAGGGGAAGCCCCCTTCTCCAGAAGCAGTTCCAACGCCTCGCGGTGACCCACGTAGGCTGCTTTCATCAACGCCGTTCTTCCAGCCTGATCCACTGCGTTCACCAGCGCAGCTCTCTTGAGGAGCAGGTTCATCATACCAAGATGGCCGTCAAAGGAAGCTCTCATGAGTGGAGTCCATCCTCCCGGTCCCCTGGCATTGACATTTGCTCCTCCGTCTATGAGCCTCGTCATTGCCACCGGCTGCATAGCCTGCATAGCAATCATCAGGGCGGTCCTGCCGTCTTTTGTCTTGGTTTCGGTATTAGCGCCATTTTCGAGCAACATCTTGATCACGTCGACGTGACCGTACTGGGACGCTACCATCAACGCGGTCATGCCTTCCCGATCCTGTAATTCAATGTCTGCCCCCCGAGATAACAACAATTTCACCGCAGACTGCTGGTTCGCTGCAGAGGCAGCGATGAGGGCAGATTGTGCCTTATCGTCTCGAGCGTTAGGATCGGCCTTCGCGTCGAGCAAGAGTCTCAAGATGCGTATGCTACCTTTTGCACCGGCTCGAGTGAGCAGTGGATTTCCTGACTCGTCTCTCGTATTGGGATCGACCCCCTTTTCCAGGAGTTGCCTTGCCTGGTCGACATCCCCCTTTTGAAGAGCGTCCAAAAAAAGCTTTGTTTTGTCTCTTGAGAAGAGCAACGCCATGAAAAAATCCTTAGTACTTGATTCCGCAAACGAGGTACCCAGCAACGCTTGTCAGCACTTCAGGGTGATGGTGGCCTCGCGTCATCCAAGCGTAGGCCGGATCGATGTCCGGGGTCGCAGCCATGGCCTAGTATCGAAAACCGTTAACTATTTCACCTGATTTCACGAAGAAGCACGTCAGTTGTCGCTGGCGAGCATAGAGGCTGTCGCTGAATATTCCTGACGGCTAACGGCACTTCGGGACAGCTCTGTAGCCCGGATTTTCGTAGCACTTGCCCGGCTCAGGTCATGAGGCGCTTGTGCTCCTGCATAATACAAGCATCTTGCACCACGATGAGACCCCCATCGTGTGCAGTCTTCGCTGCCTCTTCGCTCTCGATTCCAAGCTGGAGCCACAGAACTTTTGCACCAACCGCAACCGCTTCTTCCGCGATAGCCGGCACGTGCTCGGGACGCCTGAATACATCCACCACACCTATCGGCTCGTCGACAGACTTGAGGTTCGGGTAGCTCTTTTCGCCCAAGATCTCTTCAGCGCGCGGATTGACGGGAATAATTTTGTAACCGTTCTTCTTCAGATATTCCGCAACCCGGTAGCTATCCCGCGAGGGATCGGTGGACAGGCCTACCACGGCCACGGTCTTCAACGTGGATAATACACGTCGCAGGGTGTCGTCAATAGTGGTTGAAGATGCCATGCCTCTGCCTCCCACACTTTATACAAACTATACTACAGCAATCCGTTTCCATCAAATCCCCTTCCATCTCACTCGTCGCAAGAGTGCTCTCACTCCCAGGGCCGCTTCCTCCGGAATTACGTACGTCGGTACTCCTGCCTCATGAAGTCTCGATCTGGCAGGCTCAATCTTGCGAATGGTACCGATGAAGCAGGCCACGATTGGCTTGTCCAAACGTCTTGCCAGCTCGATCAACGCTTCCGAAGGATATTCCCAGCTCTTGTGCTCGCAGAATATTGCCAGGAGTGCGTCTACAGACGGATCCTCCAGTATGGCCTCCGCTATGTCGTGAAACGGTTTGGTGAGGAATGCGCCGGCTGCCCCATCCACGGGGTTCTTGTACACGACAGGGACCGATGGTCCGAGGATTTCCGCAATGCGCTGAATGGTCTTCTCAGCGAGCTCGGGCAGGACGCATCCTGGCTCCTCCTGGAGAATGTCCCATGCGACGATGCTGGGGCCTGCGGTGTGGGTGAAAATGCCGAGCCTTTTCCCTTCGGGCACCCTTCCGACGGATAGTGCTTTGCAGACCGCGACCATCTCGGAGATCGATGACACGCTTTCGGCCCCGGCCTGTCGCAGTGCACCCGCCCAGATG
Organism: uncultured Syntrophaceae bacterium; assembly: GCA_964477215.1. GTDB lineage: Bacteria > Desulfobacterota > Desulfomonilia > Desulfomonilales > Desulfomonilaceae > JBFMDN01. Next base: position 2,109 of record CAYZET010000153.1, read on the forward strand.
GCTGCCGAACCGGCTATTGCCCCGGTGTGGGAAACTGTGACCCGGTCCGCACCATCTCCTTTCCCGCCCTTGTACACCACAACCGGCTTGCTGGGCGTGATGGCCCGAATGCTCTCCATCAATGCCACAGGATCCGATGATCCTTCGGTGAAAATTCCGATAACCCTGGTTTCGGGGTCGTCCTTCAGGTAGTCGAGAAGGGTATGGAATTCCAGATTCACGCGATTTCCGACACCGATCCACTTGGCTATGCCTAGGCCTTCGTCTTCTCCCCTACCCTTGATTCCGAGGCCAACACCACCGCTCTGGCTGAGAAAGGAAGCGTTTCCGGGACGCATCACCCGTGGATAGAACGTCACATTCAGACGCGCGTTCGCGTTGAGGAACCCGAGAGTATTCGGTCCTACCACGGGCATATCCCCGGCGGCCTCTCTCAAGGCAGCCTGGAGAGAGGCGCCGTCCGGACCCATCTCTGCGTATCCTCCGGCGATAGCGCTGACTCCGGCAACCCCGAGCTTTCTGAGCCTCTCGGCGGTCTCCACCGTCGACCTCTGGTTCAGGGCAATCACCGCAAGATCCGGCACTTCAGGAAGCTCGTCGAGGTCGCGATATACTCGAAGGCCGAGAACCTCAGTGTGCCGGGGATGGATCGGATAGATCTGGCCCGGAAATCCGCCTGTCAAGAGGCTATCGACTATTGCGTGACCTACTTTGTCGGGCGTGGCGCCTGCGCCGATAACCGCCACCGAGCGAGGGGAAAACATCCTATCCAGTCTTTCCCGAAAAGCTTTGTCCATGAAGGCTCCTTTCTCAATGGTCCGTTCAGGAGATCCCCTTTCGGGGCATCGGCCGCAGACGGTCTGTGCCGCGTGGTTTCAGCGATGATTGGAAAAGGTAACCGTCAACGTGGTTTCGGAAGAGCGCACGCATTGTTCCGCATCTTCAACATGAAGGCACTGGGATATCCTTCCCGGGCACTGATCTCCGGCAGTCGGAATATGGATGCACCGGGTGCTCCGGAGCCGGATTGCAAACGGAAATATTTCTGAGAGAACTTTGAGCCGCAATAGCTCCAGGCCCTTGCCACCTGCCCCGAAATCGTACGGCCGTTTGCTGGAATACTCTTCCGTGTCTTGTATATGGTGAAAACCGTCAAAAACGAATTCCTCGTCTCCCGCGGGTATTCCAATTCCGTGATCTCTGACCTTCAAAATGGCCTTCCCGTCTATGCTGCATAATGAGACGTGCACCTCTCCCTCGTCAGGGGTTGCTTCGATAGCGTTTTTCACGAGTGTCTTGACCACGGTGTCCAGCACGGCCGGATCCACGATTTCAAGGTGGAGATCTTCAAGATCGTGGCTGAGCGAGACTTCTCGATGTGCCGCTTCCAGCTCGATTCGATCCAGCACAAGCCTGATACGATCTGCCAGATTGCACGGTGCAGGCCTGTAAGGCGGGGGATCGAGAATCTCCTCAACAATTCCCTGGATCTCAATCAACCGGAGCAGGTTTCGGTCAATTCTCTGCAATATCTTGTCAAAGGTGGCTGAGGAGCGTTCGGTCCTCCCGAGCCGCTCCACAGATGCCCGGATAATGGCCAAGGGGGTTTTCAACTCGTGCGAAAGGTGATCCGCGGCCTTGCGTCTGGCTCGCTCTATGGATTTGAAGGCAGTGACATCTCGGAACACGATGACCATGCTCTCCAGGCCGGGAATGCAGACGTCAAAGGCAAGCAGGGAGGTGGCCACTTCCAAATCAATACGCTGTCCGTCGGGTCTGTTGTACAGAATCTGCTCATGAAGCGAGTGACTGCCTTCATGCACCACTCGGGAAAAGAGTTTTCGCAAAGGGTCGTTGTCTGGCCCCAAGACTTGCTCGAACGGCCTGCCGACCGTTTCTGACTTGACGAGCCCGAGGATACGTAGCGCCGACGGATTGACCATGTTTATGGTCCCGTCGCATTCGACGGTGATCACCCCTTCAACCATGCTACCCAATATGACTTTTTCTATGGGATCTACCTGAGCGACATACTGGCGCCGGCCGCTGATTACAGGATCGTCTTGGCTCATGGTCAATCCTCGCAGGTGAGTAAGGTAAGATTATCCCAAAAGCCCCGTTTTTCCTATAGCGGAGCGCATTGAAAATGGGGCCAGGCCCAATTCGTAGAACGACCTATAAATGGCAGCACGAAAGCACTGTCCGCGCTCCACTGCCGCGTAGATCACAATTCAGGACCCTGCAAGCTTGGTTCGAGGACCGCATTCCAGAGAAGTGAACGGCAGGGGGAATCGGTCATACGTGGTCAAATATGATGAGAGCGAATGGGGCCTTGATCTTCACCATGATGCTGGGAAATATCCTCCCGGATTGCCGAGTTGTTTGTGCAGGTCCATTGGCCTTCCCCTTCCATGATGTGTACACACCTTGACGAGAAAATTATCGAGGTCCGAGCCCGGATGCCTTGCGCGAAATACCACAAGAGGGTATCTATGTACATGGCGTTAGCATCGTTGAATGGCCACGTAGCCTAGGGAATATTGCTCGGCCGAGTGACGAGAGTGGAGCGCCGCCGACGGTCTCGCCGTACTAAAACACTCAACAACGACCGCCGTGATATCCGTCCGGCGGCGGGGAGGACCACATATGAAGAAGCAACCAGTGTGCCCCCACTGCGGAGCTCAGATGGACCCCATCGAAACCCCCTATATGTCGACATGGGGTGGAGAGATCCACTACGTCTGTTTCAACGACGAGTGCTGCTATTTCCAGAAAAGTTGGGGCGTCCTTGACGGGCAAGGCATAGAGAAGACAGGCTATCGCTGCCGGATGGACCCCCGGGGGGCATGCGGACCGATCGCCGTTTGGTCCTCGGACGCCTTGAAAGACCTCATCTGCTCTGAGAAGTCCGACTGAGGGTAGTCCGAAAAAGATCGTGGCCAGGAGCCCCTCGAGGGGCTCCGACGCCGGGCAACACCACTCTTTACATTGTGCACCGCCGATAAGACGTCCATACAATGTTTCCCGCGCATAGTCCGGTAGCCGCCCCCTCATGCTGAAGCCTCGTCCTTCAGCATGCCGCTGAATTACCCGGCAAAGACCTTGAGTGCGCGTGTAGACCAAACAGCTAATGGAGGAATTTGCTCGTCGACTCCTCACGCCCCTGGTCGACAAGCGACCTGAGGATGTCGGGCTCGATGACGCTCATGCGCGTCTGATCGTCGATCTTGGCCTCGATGAAGGAAACAAGGTTTTCGAAGTCCTGCCTGCTAACTATGGGGAATTGGTTCTCCCGATCGGCTCCCTGATAGTCAAGGGCAATGAAATTCCCTGTGTGAGGATCAACTTCGCCGGAGAACTGAATTACCTCGATCCCGTCTCCCGGAGCGTGTCGACCCACAATAGCGAGACCTCTCGACTTGGAGAAATAGAGTACCGCCAGCTTGTAAATGCCCGCGGCTTGGAAAAGCTCAAAGGGATTCATCTTCGGACCCTGCAGAAAGAATGGGCATTTGGAAAAATTTAACCGAGCGTACCGGCAAAGTCAAGAAAGCTGACGAGACACGCCGGCACGCGTTGAGAGCTGCGGCGAGGGCCGTATTCAGGCGAGGGCGGGTTTGACGCTCGCCGTTCTCTCAACAGAGCCTAAGCGAATACGAAACTGTAAGTACTTGAAAGTCTCTCGATTGCCGGCGAGACGCCGGCGCTACGAAGACAGGAGTACGGCGGCGCGTGGGCACCATCCACGGGTCCCCCTAAGTTCGGGATCCTGCGGGATTCAGACGTACACCGGAATGTGCCGGACTTTCATGGTGCCTAGTAACTGAGAGGACATGGATGTTTACGCCATTGCGTGCTTACTCCGGTCCCTGTATCTCCCTGGGACACGCTCACCCCCTGGGAATATGAATGTGTGGGACATCAACGATTGTCTTCTTTCCTTGTACAGATTATTCGACTATGATACTGGAAACGGCCATGGCCTCCAGGAGGCAACATATGGAAGCGATACTCTGCGGCAGATGGGGAGAAACCGTTATCCAAGGGTGGAGCGCCGAAGAAGTTTCCGACCGGCCCACCAAAGAAGGCCTGCCCTCACCACGGGATTTTCCCGACGGCACCGTTGCTGTGATGAGCGGGAAAGGGTTCCTCCAGTTCGACGAAGATTTCAACTTCGTTCCCATGATTCGTGAATATGTGTACCAGATCCAGAGCAAGTACTGTTGTGGTAAGTGCATCACGGGAATCAAGGGCTCCAAGATACTGTTGGACGCACTGGACCGAATCATGGAAGGCCGGGGAGCCGAATCCGATTTGGACTTGCTGGCGCGCATGGGGATGATCCTGAACGACGCGGCGAAGTGCTCGGTATGTCAGAGTGCTGGAGAGCTTCTTCGCGATGGATTGAGCCTTTATCAAGAGGACTTCGTCCGCGCGGTGAAGCACGGAATCGCACCGCCCCGAGTTCGCTATCTCGGTCGCATCTCAGCCCCCTGCATGAACGCGTGCCCCTGCCACATCAAGATACCGATTTACGTGGAGATGCTCCAGGAGCTGCGATACGCGGAGTCTCTTGCGACGATCCGCGAGGACATGCCCCTTCCGGGCATAACGGGAAGAATCTGCCCTGCTCCATGCGAGAAAGCGTGCAGCGTCGCCAATATGGGCGACACTCCCATACCGATAAAGATGCTCAAACGGGTTGCTGCAGATTATGAGCGTATTCATCACTTGCCTCCAGCATTGGAAAGGGTGGAGCTCAACGGCGCTGCCATAGCGGTAGTGGGAGCGGGTCCGGCTGGATTATCGGCCGCATACTACCTCAATCGCCTCGGACATCAAGTCACTCTCTTTGAAGCCCTCAGCCAGTCCGGTGGCATGATCGCAGTGGGAATCCCCCCGTACCGCCAGCCCCGAGACGTCCTCGATCTCGAAATCGACACCATCAGGAATTTGGGAGTCACCGTTCAGACCGGTGCCAGGCTCGGCAAGCATTTCACGATCCAGGAGCTCTTCGATCGCGGTTTCAAGGCGGTGTTCTTAGGGATCGGGTCTCATGGGAGCCTTCGCGCGGGAATCAAGGGAGAGGACGAGAGGATCCGTGGAGTGTTCCCAGGAGGCATCGATTTCCTGAGAGACATCAACCTCGGGCGAGAAGTCCGACTGGGAGACAATGTCATCATTGTAGGAGGAGGCAATACTGCCATCGATTGTGCGCGAACGTGCCTGCGCATGGGAGCGTCACGAGTTTCCATTCTTTATCGCCGGACGGAAGCGGAAATGCCGGCGGATCCTGAGGAAGTCGAGGATGCAAGGGAAGAGGGAGTGAATATTTCCTTCCTGACCCAACCGATCGAAATTTTGACTTCGGACAACAGGATGGTAGGTCTGAGGTGCATTCGCATGGAGTTGGCAGAGCCCGATAGATCGGGCAGGAGACGTCCCGTTCCTGTGGAAGGCTCCGAGTTCGACCTGGAAGCTGACACCCTCATCCCGGCCATAGGCCAGAAATCTGACTTGGATTTCCTTTCCCCTGAAGATAGAATCCAGGTGACCCGTCGCGGAACAATCAAAGTGGATCCTGTGACCATGATGACCACACGTCCCGGTGTCTTTTCTGCGGGTGACACCGTCACCGGCCCGCTCACCGTAGTACACGCTTTGGCAGGTGGAAAGCGGGCAGCACGCATGATCCACGAGTTTGTGACCACGGGAACGTGCACTCCTTCTGAGCAGGAATGGATGGAGGATTTCCTCGCCCGCGTCGAGAAAGACCACGGAGTGCTCGTCACAGCCCGCACGCCGGGCCGCAAAGGGGGGGTGATACCCCATTCGAAACTGGACGCGAGAGAAAGAATCGCCCATTTCCAAGAGGTGGATTCCGGCCTCACCCAGAAGACGTCCTTCATAGAGGCCGGACGCTGTCTGAGGTGCTTCCATCTTGTTCTTGCCGCTGTGAAAGAACAAACCGTCGCCAATCGTTGACCGACCGCTCCTCAAGCGTGCTCAGTGATTTCTGCCGTTCCTCTTGATGGTCAACGTTGACTTCCTCAGAGATCTCCGGAGAGAGTCGATCATGCCAAACCTCACAATTGACGAGATGGACATCGTTGCAGAAGAGGGTGCCACCATTCTGGAAGCGGCAACCCAGGCTGGGATATGGATTCCAACTCTGTGCTACTATCCGAAGAGCAGCCCATCCGATTCGTGTCGGGTATGTGTAGTCGAGATCGAGGGCATCAATCGCCCGATGACGTCCTGCAACACCATCGTGGCCGAGGGCATGCGGGTACGGACCGACACCCCCCGCGTTCGCCAGATACGGGCCGAAGTGATGAATCTCGTGTTGATGGATCATCCGTTGGATTGCCCTGTCTGCCCTGCTGCAGGCGAATGTGAGATACAGGATCTTACGTACAGAATGGGGTTGAGCGCATCCCAGTTGCCGATCGCGCGCAGGAGCAGCGAGCCGATCAGAAATTGGCCGCTGATTGAGTACAATCCCAACCTCTGTATCACCTGCCAGCGATGCGTGAAGGTGTGCCACGAAGTGATCGGCGCCAGTGCGCTGGTCTTGCGAGACATAGGGTACAACGCACAGATAGACACGAGGGACGGGGGCATCCTGTCCTGCGACTTCTGCGGTGAATGCGTTGAAGCATGCCCAACGGGTGCTCTTACCACCAAGCTGGCCCAGCGCTGGGCGCGATCGTGGGAGATGCGCAAAACAGCCACCATTTGCCCCTTGTGTTCCGCAGGATGCCGAATGGAGATGAACGTCAAGGACGGGCGCATTCTACGGGTCACGACAGACCTTCAGACCCATAACAGGGGCACGTTGTGCGCGGGCGGAAGGTTCGGATATGACATTGTCCACTCGGAAGAAAGATTGGATTCGCCGCTATTGAGACGGGACGGCCAGCTCGTTCCGGTCTTTTGGGAAACTGCCTTCGCGGAAGTAGCCAGCAAACTAAGAGAGATCATTCATGTATCAGGTCCGGACAGTGTTGCAGGACTCGCTTCGCCGAGACTGACGAACGAAGATTGTTTTGCGTTTCAGAAATTCTTCCGGGCCGTTATCGGGACGAATACCATAGACAGTGAGGCGCGGTTCAATTACCTTCGGGTTCAACGTGCTCTGGAGCTGACCACTGGCAAGCAGTTTACTGCTAACACCCTCGACAATCTGTTGGAGACGGACGCGATCCTCGTGGTCGGCCTCGATCCCCTGGAGGAGACGCCTGCGCTTGGCTGGAAAATTAAGCTCGCTGCCCGCCGGTATGACAGCAACGTCGTTGTGGTGAGCTCGCGGGGGACCAGTCTTGACACTTTTGCGCGGGTGCGCCTGAGGATTCGACCGTACTCCGAGAGCGATGTGATCCTTGGGATAATGAAGGTTCTCCTCGATCTGGACCTCTGGGACAGCAAATTCGTGCGCGACCATACGGTCAACTTCCTCCCAATGAAGAGTCTCTTGGAAAAGATTTCTCTCAGGGGGATCCTAAGACGTACGGGTGCGTCCGAAGAGGCTCTTGTCGAAGCGGCTCGCATACTTGGTGAAGCGCCGCGAGCAGCAATCATATTCGGGGGCGACGTGATTCAGCAGGCGGACGGTCTCCAGTGCGTCATGAACCTCGTGAACCTCGCGTTGTTGACAGGAAATTTCGATCGCGAGCATGCTGGGCTCTATCCCATCTTTGAAAAGGGCAACATCCTGGGACTGTGTGACATGGGTGTCATGCCTGAGTATTTTCCCGGTTATCAAGATATCGCGTCGGTGAGAAATCTGTTCGAGCGGACGTGGAACACACCCCTTCCCTACACGAAGGGAAGAACAGTCGCGGAAATCGTGCTCGGTCTCGAGACCGGCGAGGTTCGTGGCCTCTACATAGCAGGTGCAGATCCATTGACGGATTATCCGAATGCCGGAAGATTAGCATCTGCTCTGAAGAAGGCCGACCTTCTCATCGTCCAGGACATCTTTCTGAGCGAGACGGCCAAATTGGCACATTGCGTTTTCCCAGCAGCATCCTTCGCGGAGAAGGAGGGGACGATGACGAACATCGAGCACCGCATCCAGCGGCTCAATCAGGTGATACCTCCCCTTGGGGCTTCCATGCCTGACTGGAAGATCTTTGAAGAGCTAGCAGGAGCCATGGGCCGCCCTATGGGCTACTTCAAGGTGTCAGACGTATTCCGAGACATGAGCCGGACGATCCCCTTCTACAAGGGCCTTCGCATGAGAGACCTTGAAGGGGACGGAAAAGTGGTTCCTCCCTCGGTCGGCAGCGGAGAAGGGTCTCGACGGGGGAAACCTTACTCGTTCGCGCCGGTCAGAACTATCGAAGCCGTTGAGAGCGACGCGGATCATTATCCCTTCGAGCTCATGGCCGGGCGGTCCATGTATCATTTTGGTGCTACAACTACACGTTCGAGCAATCTCCGAGGCTTGTGTCCGGTCGCTTATGTTGAAATCAACCCTCAGGATGCCGAAGACTTGGGAGTCAACGATTCGGATTGCATCGAAGTCTCTTCCGCGGCCGGTTCGTTCGTCGCTCCTGCAAAGCTGTCACCAGCTTTGGAAAGGGGCAAGCTATTGGCTCCGGTCAATTTCCCGAACATCGGGATCTATAGGCTCTTTCAGGAAAATACTACTGTGTGTCGGGTAAAGTTGAAGATTCGTCAATAAGGATCGTGACGGACGGCCAAAGGACTGCTATCCTGTGAATGGGCAGATGAGGGGGCTCATCCCGTGAGAGCCGTAGGATCCAATTCTAAGCTCAACTCTTCTTTTCGCAACCAAGGAGGTCTGCATGAGCGCCGGCAAGAAACCGAAGGCAACAATCTTGGTTATTGATGACGAACCGATTGTCCATGAGAGTGTTCGGAGAGTTCTCGAGGATGCTGGATACGCGGTCGATAGTGCATTACGCGTAGATCAGGCCCTCACCATGGTCTCCGGGAGCTCCTATGACGTGGTGCTTACCGATCTAATGGTACCAGATCGGAGTGGGATGGATGCGGTCGAGGTAATAGTGCGAGACCATCCGGACACTGGGGTCGTCATGTTCACGGGTTTTGCCACTGTAGATTCGGCGATCGAATCTATGAAGCTCGGGGCTCTGGACTACCTCCCCAAGCCGTTCACGCCTGCAGAGTTGCTTCAGGTGGTTGAGCGGGCCCTGGCCAAAACAATCAAAGCCAGGCGGGACCGCGAAATCGAACGGACGTACGCGACGGCCGAAAAGGCAATCAAGTCGAGCCTGGATCTGAAGGAGCTCTTGAACCTCATTGGTGCCAGTGTGGTAGGACTCTTGAAAGTTAAGGGGTCCGCTGTCTTTCTGTACAAGAAGGCAGAGGAAGCCCTCGAGCTTGCATCAAGCTACGGTCTCAGCGATGAGTATTTGCAGAAAGGGGT
>CAYZET010000154.1:0-11465 GCA_964477215.1 uncultured Syntrophaceae bacterium
TCCCACTCTATGGCATGCTCTATGGAACGCGCTGCTTGGGACGCGAGGATCTCGAGGATCTCCGTGTCGGTACGGGTGAAAATTCCGGCACGCTTGTTCATGACCTGGAACACGCCGATAATAGGTCCCCCAGGTGTCCGAAGGGGAACGCACAGCAGGTTCTTCGTCTTATAACCGGTCCTGGGATCCACATCCTTGTTGAATCGCGAATCACTGTACGGTTCCGCAATATTGAGGGATTCCCCGTGGGTGTAGACCCAACCTGCAATCCCGCTGTCCCACGGGATCCGTATCTCCGCGTGCTTCAATCCTACGCCAACGTGGGAATAGAGCTCCCGGGTATTGTGATCCGCCAGAAAAATGGTTGCGCGTTCCGCGTTCATCACCGAGGGTGCCTCCCGGAGCAAAAGATCCAGGAGCGAGCTCATGTTCTTTTCCTTGCTGATCAGGACACCCATCTTGAAGAGGAGGGAGATCCGTTCCAAGTACGACCCTATAGGCCTTTCACGCCGCTCCGGACCACTCGCATCCTCGTTCATACCCAGGGCTTCTTTGAGGAGCGTTATATCCACATGCATGGTGATTGCCTGGATCAGGTCCTCCACCGACACCTTTCCACCCATCAACAAGATCTCTGGTAGTGATTTGCCTGTCTCTTTGGACGCGCGAAGGGCTGCCTGGAACTGGCTCTTGGTGATTCTCCTGGTTTCCAGAAGAAGCCTGCCAATGGACCTGTGGTCTATCACTGATGATCTCCCGATATCAGCACGAGCGATTTACGCCATAGTCATCGGTTGCAGTAACGTGCCGGCCTGTGGGGGATTCCGCTCACGGACGCGTCATATTCGCCCGTACAGGGCGATTTCCCCGGTCTGGCCGTGAATTATCATCTTGCTACCCACAACCACCTCGAGATCGTTAAACTTCACCCACTCCGGCTTACCAGCGAACTTTTCTATCTGGGGGACTTGGCCCACATAGACTTTGTCCAAGGACATCGCAATGTCCGCAGCGTGTGCCCCCCTGCCTCCCAATCTACTCACAAGCGCAGTAGAAACGGGGAGTGAGAACACCTCTTCCATAATCTCCTCAGGAACAGGGTCATTCACCACGAAGACGAACCCGTCCAACTTCTCAGTGACCGGCAGGCTTTCGTTCATTGCATCAATGATGGATTGCGCCTTATTGATATGCCGGTACGGCGCGATCTGGTTCCGATCCGTTACCATGATTCCCCGAAAGATCTTGCCGTAAACGCCCGTGCCCTGAGCTATAACACGGTAGCCGAAGGACGCGAGAGAAGGGATGCGCTCCTTCCGCTCCCTATCTTTTCTGATCTGGAGAACGAAGAGCCTTCCATTCTCGATCGTGTACTCCATGCGCGTGTCCAAATGGAGCTGCTCTGCAGTCTTGAACATGATCGACGAGAGCTCTTTCCACGAATCAGGGAGGGTGGAGGCGAGCGTCTCGGTGCGTTTCCACGGATCGTACACCGGAATGGTTGGCACCTTGCCATCCACCACGTCAGTCCCTTGATCTGCTTGGGCAAAATCGCCTCGGAATTCCAGCGTGAACGGGTTGTAAGAGATGACGCCGGTTCCGGAAGACTTCATCTCCCGGTTTCCGTAGACCATGGCTTGCACAATTGCAGGACTGCCCCAGTCTCCGTCTATTTTGGCAGCCTTTCTGTACTTGGTGGCAGGTGCTCCGTAGAAGCTATGCATGACCAGAACCGCACAGTGGATGAGAATGTCCAGGAACTTCCCCTTGTCCAGGAGCTCGATTAGCTCCGGAGCAAATTCCGAGGCCCGCTTCTTGTAATCGAACGCCAGAGTCTTCATCTGGGCTCCGCTCATTTGCGCCTTGCGGAGGACCTCGAACTGGGCTTTTCTCCTGTCAATAATCTGCTGAAACTCTTCTCGCTCGATCCCGGCCGCGGCCTGGGAAAACTCCTGCAGGAAACGCCTGTAACAATCGTACGCGAACCATTCTCCCACTTCTGCAGCCAGCGCCTCCGCGATCTCATCATTAATGCCCACATTGGTGATTGTCGTCATCATGCCGGGCATGCTCACGCGCGCACCGGAACGGACTGAGAAGAGACCCGGATTCTTGATGTCCCCGAGCCGTCGGCCCCACGTCGCGCCCAGTCTCTCCACCGATAGGGCCAACCCTCCTCGAAAATCGGGGTCTTGCACCATCTCTACGGCCGGTTTCAGCTTCACATCTGTCGTGATCACAAAATAGGGAGGGGTATTCTGTGCGTAGCGCAGCAATGAAGCCTTTAATCCTATTCTGCACGGAGAAATCCTCTCTCGCGACGGGAAGTAGAAGGGAACAATCGGAGACACCTCAGGAGGGTCGGGAACGACTTTCCTTGTAGATTCGGACAGGTGCTGATTCATGAACATGTCGAGTTTGTCGATGAACGTCTCGAGCACTCTCAGGTTCCCGTCACGCGCCTGCAAATCCGAAACGTACAGGGTTTTGAGATAATTCTTAAAGAAATCCGTGTCAGGAACGTGCTTCAGGGTGGTCAGATCCCTCAGCTTCCTTGGCAGCACATCCATGTCGGTGTCCGAAAGAAGCCTGTCCACCGGCTCCTCAAACCACGCTCTGTACGAAGCATGGACGTCATCCAGCTCTTTCTTGATTATTCTCAGGAGATCTCGCACCTTGTCAAAGGTCAGGCCCAGACGGCCTGCAAGTCGGAGATCCCGGCCGGTGCGCCTCAGGTAGTGACTCGAGTGACCGTTGACCGCCACTCCTCTCACGAGGTGGTCGACAAAGACGAGAGCTAAGGTCAGGTTTTCGAACGTGACCTCATCAAAGTGCGTATTGTTTATGCTCGTGGCCAAGGTTTCCTGCGTGGCTTCAAGGTCCAGGTCGTCATTAAAAGCCTCGAAGCGCTCTTCAAGGTACGTGGCCTTTTGCGCGTACGCGTGGCCCGCTTTCTTGGCCCGAAGGACAATGGGAGCTCCCGGTTGGTCGTGGCGTATACGGTCCATCTCCTGGGCGAGATCTGCCGTCCCCTCAGTGAGTGTCACGGGCAGGGGCAACGGATCCTTGAGATCCGGCACGAGCATGCTCTCTTTGATGGTCTGACGCCGGCTGATAATGTCGTCCAGAGTCTTCAGATCTTCGGTTACGTTGGCCCCGGACATCGACTGGGTCACTATAAAGTATTTCCTGTACAACCCCTTAACCAACTCGATCACATTCAAAACCATACGACGGGCAAACTCGCACCATGCTGGATTGTCTCCGTACCTGGTGGTGTCAAGTGACACCAGGGACATCATGCCCTCTTTGCTGCTCGATTCTATTCCCGCGTCTGAAAAGATGCGATTAGTCAAGTCCCTGATATCTGCGGCCTCCGCTGGGGAGCACCACTTCTCCATGACCAGATAGGGCATCGATTCCCTGGGCATCCATTCAGAAATAGCTTGAGGATCCCCTGTGGCAAAATACCGGGTCACGCCTTGGGCAAAATAGAAGTTCTCAATGCTGCCGCGCCAGTGAATGTCGCCCCGGAGCTTGCCAAGGAAGTTCCCTACGGGCTTGACCCCTCTGTCGGCCAGCTCTTTGGCTAACCCTGCTGCAGTGAGGCGGAGAGACTCCAGCGGACCGATATCCTTGAATGAATAGGGGATCGCTTTGATGAGCGTCCGCACGAGAAAATGAGTGATGGAGGAATTCGATCTGAGGAGCCGGGAAATCCAGTACTGAATAAGGTCTTCATCGCAGAGCTTCGTGCCACCGATCTCGAGCTGGACCACGAGATACGGAATGAGCCGATGCATAATCCGGGGATTGGAGGCCACAATTGCCAGGAGGCTCTTGACGTGCTCAGCGTGTGCCGTATTGGCACCGGCTTCTTCGGCGAGCACCAGAGGCTCGCCCGTATCGTCGTCCTCGATAGTGTAGCGTCCCCGCGCTGGCGGGATGAGCGGACGTTGAAGGATATGGTCGAGCAATTCCTTGGCCATCAGGAAGTATCCTGCGCGACCCAATGTTACGCCGAGGGATTCGATCGCTTTCAGGGACGAAACAATCTCCGCGGTGTCAGTTGAAGAATAAATGCTGTCCAGAAAGAGCTCCGCGAAAATATCCACGAGCTCCTTGGAAGCCTGTTTCTGAAGATTCTCCAGGCGCACGACAATCGTACAGACCCCTTCTATCAGAAGCTCCTTGACTTCCGGCTTGTCAATTTCCAGGATCTGGCTCACGAGAATCTCGGCGAAAGCAGCCTGGACATTCGGGGGGATCGTATCGATCATGTCTACGGTCGTTTTCAAGATCTCGGTCCAGCGCTCGCCGATACCTCTTATAAATGCCACTCCTTCTGAAAGCCCGTCTCCTTCGGATGCCGACTTGCCCTCCAAAATATCACTGCACGCCTGCCTTCGACTGCCAATCTCCTCCTCGCTCTGAAGCTTTATCTTGTCCATCACGAGAGAAGCAAACCGCTCTCGATTGGGGAAGTCGCCTGATTGAAGAGCGTGCTCGAGCTTGAGAAGAAGCTCCTGAGGGCAATGATGAATCTCGTTCAGAGCAGTCAGTATTGCCTGGGCCTCCATCAGGTCTACGAGTCGTCCTAACCCTGCGGGTTTTGTGGCATCCCGCTTGGAAAGCGCCAGACGGATACCGGAAATCTCTGAGATCCTGCGGTCCAGTGAATTGATCGGCCTGGCATAAACTGTCTTGAGAAAGCAGAGCCCCCGCTCCACAAATGGCAAATAGAGAGGGAGCGCCGAATCGGAAGCCGATTTGAGCACGTTTTCCAGAAGGCGGGAGAGGGCGTATTCTCCTTCCGAGCTGGCCTGGCTGTCGAAGGGCTGAGAAATAGCTGCACAGAGGTAAGAGAGGACAATCTCCATTACGTGCGGCAGGTCAGGTCCCAAGGCTTCATCATCCCGGTCGAGGCCATATCGGGACAGTACGCGAACGAGATCCAACCAATTGGGTATATCCTCGAGCACGGGAACAAGGTTCTCACGAATGGCTTGCTGCCTTCCTCTGAAGCCCGTGAGATGAGTTACTTTTTCCAGGGATTCACGAGAAAACTTCGGATGGAGGGTCAGGCGAGCGTCCTCCCGGCTGACATCCACCAGGTATCCCGCGGCTTCTTCGCCGGTGCGGTCCAGAATCATCAAGACCCGTCCCAAATCCTCAGCGGTGAGGGTCATTACATCGTCGAGCGATGGGAGCGAGCCCTTGATGACAGCCCCTATTCCGGCAATCTGATATGGATTCAGTTGCTCTTTTGCTCCGATTTGCCTGACAAGCTCTCTGACATTCATCCTAAGTTCCACCGTTTGTTGAGTCATAGTGACGTCCCCCGGAAGCTCCCGCTCCAGAGCCCGGAGGATTTTCACACACGTGCCATCAATTGTAGTGCAAACCTCGACGAGACGTCATATGATGAAAAGGTATGGCACACAAAGGCCTGGAACACTTCTATCGTTCCAGACACAGAGTAAAACATTGTAATGAGGACGGCAAGAAAAAGGGCCCTGAACAGAGAATGGCACTTCACGTGCAGGGACCCATATTGTTTGTGAGCATATCATGGGGAGAAGCTCGTCGTGGAAGGCCATGACCAGCGATACAGCCGCCACGTGCTGCTTGCGATGTGGGGAGAGGAAGGCCAGAGGCGCATCGAACAGGCGCGGGCCTTGGTTGTAGGTCTGGGAGCGCTCGGCTCGCTGATAGCCATACTACTGGCCAGAGCCGGTATCGGTTTCCTTCGCGTCGCGGATTACGATGCTCCTGAGTTGCACAACCTTCACAGGCAGATCCTCTACGACGAGGCGGACACACGCAGCGGCCGATCCAAGGCCGAGATCGCTGAGACTCGTCTCCGCGCGGCAGCTTCTCAATCCGTTATAGAAGCCGTAAACGTTCGGGTCGGTCCAGAAACCGTGCGAGAGCTCGTCGATGGCGTAGACGTTGTGGTTGACGCTCTGGATAATATAGAATCGCGATATTACGTAAACGATGCCATCCTGGACCGGGGCATTCCGTACGTGTTCGGGGGCGCTATTGAAGCATCGGGCAACGTGATGACCGTTATACCCGGAAAAACCCCGTGCCTGAGATGCCTGTGGCCCGACCCGAAAACCGTGATGGATCATCCAAGAGCGTCCAACGTGGGGGTACTTTCGTCGGCAGCTACTGCAACGGCATCTATGCAAGTCACGGAGACGATGAAGATCCTTGTGGGCAGACAGGAAGATCTGATAGACGGCCTTCTTGTGATGGATTTTTGGCACGGCAGATTTCGCGTTGCTCGCGTGGAGCCCGATCCCGCATGCAGGTGCCGAGCACGGGAGCGTCTATGAATCGATCCTCTTTGTCCGTCACCGCAATGATCCTTGCGGGAGGTTTAGGAATCAGGCTCCGGCCCGTGGTCTCGGACCGGCCGAAACCCATGGCTCCGGTGGGTGAGTCCCCGTTCCTTGAGCTGCTCCTTCTCAACCTCGCTGAGAAAGGGATCACCAAAGCAGTGTTGCTTACGGGGCACATGGGCGAGGTAATCGAGGATTACTTTCGCAACAACCCTGTCCCCGGCATGGCAGTCCGATGTGTTCACGAGCCTGAGCCTCTCGGAACCGGGGGAGCGGTAAAGCATGCGGAAGCATTCGCGAGCGATCCGGCGCTGTTAGTCAATGGTGACACATTCTTTGACGCGGATCTACGACGGCTTCTGGAATTTCACGAGCGAAAGGCAGCGGATGTCACCATCTCCCTGGTCTGGGTCTCGGATGTGAGAAGGTACGGTTCCGTGTCCATCGATTCGGCAGGTACGATCACGGGCTTTCAGGAAAAGAGCGCAGCCCTTCACGGAGCGGGATGGGTGAACGCGGGGCTTACCGTCCTCTCTCGCTCCGTAATTCGCGCGTTGCCGGCCGATCGCGCCTTCTCGATGGAGCAGGAAATCTTTCCCGTGCTCGCTGCCAGAGGTCGCATGGCAGGGCTCGGGCAAAGTGGGGCGTTTTTCGACATCGGGACCCCCGACAGTTACGCCAGGTTTCAGCAATTCACCCAAAAGGTTTTCATTGGTAAAAGCCGAGGCGAGTTTGCCACATAATGGGTATCTTACAGCAAAGGGAGGAAAAGAAGATGGGTGCGAAAAGAATTCTGATGCTCGTTGGGGATTTCGTGGAGGACTACGAAGTAATGGTTCCGTTCCAGGCTCTCCAGATGGTCGGACACCGGGTAGACGCAGTCTGTCCGGACAAGAAAGCCGGTGACGTGGTGCGCACTGCGGTGCACGATTTTGAAGGAGATCAGACCTACACCGAGAAACGAGGGCACAATTTCACCCTAAATGCCACATTCGCAGACGTTAAGGCGGAAGAGTACGACGCTCTCGTGATTCCCGGCGGCCGATCGCCCGAGTACATCCGTCTCAACCCCGAGGTTATTCGGATGGTTCGGCTCTTTGCTCAGGAAGACAAGCCTATTGCTGCCATATGCCATGGAACGCAGGTCCTTACTACGGCTGGGGTGATCCAGGGAAAGGCATGCACCGCGTATCCCGCGTGCAGCCCGGATATCACGGCAGCCGGAGGCAAATGGACCGACGTGGGCTTGGACAAGGCGCTGGTGGACGGAAAGCTGGTGACTGCCCAGGCGTGGCCGGCCCATCCGGATTGGCTCGCCCAATTTCTCAAGGTCCTGGGAACCCGCATTGAGCTATAAACAGGTCCAGGCAAGTTCCAGGGAGGACTTCTTTGAAGAAGGTGCTCCCTGGAATCCTCTCCCATGGGAGGTGCACACCTCACTCTTATGGCAGCTCTTCTCTCGATTCCTGGGCGTGGGACCGGGCCATGAGCGGGTATCTTTCCGGATACCTGATCGAGTCCAAGGTAAGATCAACATCGAGCGCAGGCCAGTGAAGATGGTCGCACCCGTGACGTTCGACATTCAGTATGGCTGAGACAGCGGCGTCCCTGAACCAGGGGAATTCGTCAAACGGAAAGAACAGCTCTTCATCGTCAACCAACAACCAAAATCCATGCCGGGAAATGTTGGTGACCTCAACTTCCGAAGTGTCTCTCCCAAGCGATTCTGATTTCATCCTCATGTTTCCTTATGATGTCCTCCACTCTTCGCAGATCTGAGCCAGGTAGTCCCTTGCTCTTTGCCAGCTTAATGGATGGATCCATCCAGAACTTGGCCTCACCCTCTGCGGATTGCACATGAAAGTCGCCACGCGGTTCTTCGGGGAAGAAAAAGAGAAAGCGAACCCAACGCTCGCGAAATATTGTTGGACTCATTCATCATATCCTTTCCGGGGGGACAAGAGTAGATTATTCGTAACTGTTCCTCGTCAACCGTGCAATAGAGACGGTGCCAGGAGATTCTGAGAGCTTACATTTATCGAGTGAAACGAGTTGATCACCATAGCGGAGTGAACTGCCGGCCCGTCGCAAGGATCAGCCGCCCCTGTCCACGTCATTGGGGTCCAGCAAACGAATTCAACGTCAAATTGTTTAGGGATTACATGACCACGATGACCAAATAGATCTCGCGCCCGTGGCGCACCCCATGGGAGAGAGCTCCCTCGATTCTTGGGACCCTCTAGACACCAAGAAATTCCTGGGTTATCTGTTAGAGAGGCCACACGAGCTCGAGGTTTGAGGGGACTGGATACCCCAAGGGAACCTGGCCGAGAGGGACGGCGCCTCGACAGACTTGACGGGCCCGCTCGCAGAGGCGGGCGTCCGGTTGCGATTCACGAATGATTGGAGGCGTGTCTCCGGTTAGTTTCCAGACAGCATCGAGGAGGAACAATGTGCTCAGACGGAGTGAGTCACCTAATATTTGCCGATGAAGCCATTATGGAGAAGATGGCGAACCCGAACATGGATTTCGTGCACAAACAGGTCGTGATGGCTCTGTACGCCTGGAACGCAGAAAATCGCCTGGAATCCTACCGCGAATTGTTGCCCATATATCTCTCCAAAGACTGGTCCGAGTGCGAGGCGATTCTTAAGACGATCGAACGGGCGGGTTTGGTTACCCTGAGGGCAGACGGGATTACGTTGAGCCACGGACTACCTAAAGTGGAGGCCAACTCGTGCGGTATTCATTAAGTGCAAGATTTCATAAATAGAGATACGTGCTTACGCCAAGTCCTCTTGGGGAAGGGCAGGTTCAGAGCCTGTCTCAATACAGGGCAGGTTTGAAACCTGCCCCTACTTTGGGGTGGAACGTTGATCTTTGCGAGAGAAGTCCCGTAGCGGTGGATGTAGCGGGTTTCAAACCCGCCCTTCTCTGAACAGGCCTGAAGCGAAAACGCAACTGTACTTGCGAAATGGCCCACTCAGTCCACTCAGCGGGACATCGCTACTTCGGGCCGAGACTTCTCGGCGTTCACCTGCGGTTGTGTCTCGAGCCCGTCGGATTCCACCACCCCATCCCGTATGCGTATGATTCGGTCGCAGGCAGCTCCTATCTCGTCTTCGTGGGTCACGAGCACAACGGTGTATCCTTCTCGTGCGAGACTCCGAAGCTGATCCACGACGATTTCCGTATTCGCCTGATCCAACTGTCCTGTAGGCTCGTCTCCCAATATGAGGGAAGGGTTGTTCACGAGGGCGCGCGCGATGGCCGCCCGTTGGCGCTCGCCACCGGAAAGACGGTTGGACCAATGGTCAACCCTGTGGGAGAGTCCTACAAGCTGTAATGCGTCGAGGATCTTCTTTCTCCGCTCAGAACGGTCCGATTCGGCGTAGATCAGGGGAAGCTCGAGGTTCTCGTATACCGTGGAATTTGCAAGAAGATCACACGCCTGGAACACAAATCCCAATTCGTGGTTCCGAAATATGGCCTGCTCTTCCCTGGAGTACTGCAGGATGTCCTGGCCCTTGAAAAGGTACTGCCCTGACGTGGGCGGGTGGAGCAGCCCCAGAACATAGAGAAGCGTAGACTTGCCCGAGCCTGAAGGCCCCATAATGGCAACCATCTCCCCCTTATAGATCTTTACACTGGCCTGTTTGAGCGCCTGGATCTCGTTTTCCCCATCGTGATAATGTTTGCAAAGATCAATCGTTTCGATAATCAATTGTCGGTTCATGGGCATCCCTTCTATACCGCCACGCATATTCAATGCGTGGCATTCATCGCAGTTGAAAGCCAATGAGCCTTCGATCGACATGTGGTCATGACAGAGCTCGAGATCTCCGAACAGTAGCTGCGGAACCCCTGACTTATGGCCAACACGATAGTGGAGCGCGCTCAGTGCCTTCACTCTGTGGTCTATGACTCGGCCTACGAACTGGATTCGGACCCGTTCTTATTGCGCTCCACTATAGCCGTAACTTCGGCTCACCAGGACAGTATATACGATGTCGTCATTATTGGCCAGAAGTCGGTTGCGAAATCGGGGCAAAACGTCGGACAAATGCTCCAGGCGCGCACTTACCCCCTTCTTTTTCCTCCTCGATATGCTATAGTTCCGGGCATGTTCGAGATAGTCAGACAAACCACCGGGGAGCGCGGGTCTTTCGTGAGACTCATTAGGTTGGAGTCAGAGGACTACACGGTCATTGTGCGCATACCTGAGGACGGCCGCCTGCATCACCGGTACATGGGACCGGACATTGCAAAGGCGGAAGAAGTGTTCAATCAGGAGATGGCAAAGCTCGTGGCTCCCAGGCAGTCCGCATGAGGATTCCGGTAAGGTGTTTCGGGCTTGGCTATGGCCCGTTGCCGCGGGCGGTTCTGTGAAGACTTTGCCTGAGAGGTCCATTTTTCCGGTACAAGATGCTTTCCGGAGGCTCTTCCCCTAAACCTCAGGGTGCCGGTATTTGCGTAACGGGTGCCGGAGCTTCGCGTCACGGGAGTGCTTATGGCCAAATTGCAGTTGAAACAGGAGTGGAGATTGTGGGGTGGTATCGCCATCGTGCTGGTCGCGCTGGTCGGATACCTTTACCTCGCGAGCCGTCCCCCCATGGAAGGGGGCGAGTACCTCTGGTATGTGACGAACATCACAGGTCCCGATCAACTCAGCCTGAAAGGCACGGGAAAGGCGATTGATTTTACGCTGATCGGTCTTCGAATCCCCTCTTCTCAGATTGAAGCAGCCAGGGAATTCCTTACCAAGACGTTGAATCAACAGTGGGTGCGCATCAAGACCGTGCGTGAAAGCCCATACGGCACACCGGTCGGATTCGTCTACCTATCGGGCGAGGACGTCAACGCTCGCTTCATTCGCCTGGGATTGGCAGAACTGGATCGAGAAGAAAAGGATTTCGACGTACGGCCTTACATAGAGCTGGAACAGGAAGCCAAACGGCAGCAGCGCGGCATGTGGGCTGAAACAGACCGGGGAGCGAAGTAGCATGAAGATTCTCATCATCGGGTCAGGAGGTCGAGAGCATACGTTGGCCTGGAAGGCTGCACAGTCCGGCGCAGTCAAGGAAGTTCTCGTTGCGCCGGGAAACGTCGGGATC
>CAYZET010000155.1:0-11435 GCA_964477215.1 uncultured Syntrophaceae bacterium
CCCTCGATCGTCACCACAAAGCACTCGATCGAAACGCGTGGGTGCTAATTTATGAAGGAGAGCCAGAGAATGGGAATCAACATCTACGTAGGAAACCTATCATTCAATTCAGATGAGAACGACCTCCGGGGGCTGTTCGAGAATTACGGTACCGTGGATTCCGCTAAGATCATCTCGGACCAGTTCACCGGGCGCTCTCGAGGATTCGGGTTCGTAGAGATGCCAAATCGTGAAGAGGGGTTGCGTGCGATCGAGGAACTGGATTCCAAGGAATTCAACGGTCGTTCCCTCAAAGTGAACGAAGCTCGTCCGAGGAACAGAGCAGGAGGAGATTCCCGAAGAGACAGGGGCGACAGAGGTGACAGGGGTGGCAGATCCCGCTGGTAGTCGCAGAACTCAACAACAGAACATGAAGCAGGAGCTCCGGAGTCGGAGCTCCTGCTCAATTTGTGGATACGTGCCTTATTCTTGGTTCTCTATGCTTCTTGCTTGGGGCAGCCCCACCGAGATTTGCTCAGTACCAATGCCAATATAGTGGCTTCTTATAGTAGCGGTAACTGTATTTCCCGTACGGATACCCCCACGAGTACGGATAGCCCCAAGAGTAATAGTAGGGATACCCGCCATAGAAACTCCATTTCGGGTAGCGATGCCAGCTCCTGTAACCTATTCCACCATGCCAGCCTCGCCTCCAGCCCTTCTTGACGAGCATATGGGGAATCGATCCGTCAGGGCGAACAACCGTGTCAGTCATGGCTGTTGCCTGAAGAGCCGCTCTCGGGTCAGTGGCCTGGGCCGCGGATGCCACTCCGCCATCCCACAACGTCAAACCGAATGTGACAAGTGCAATTGCCATGACTGTGATTGATGATCTCATCTTATTCGCCTCCGTTTGTACCTGCCTTCACAGGGAACGGCCGTCCCGACGTGCGAGGTCATCAGGGAGACCTTTTCTCGAGCAGATGATGAGCGGCAGTCACACGGTGCCCCTCGGGAGTTGTCTCTCAGCAACAGATCTCTTCGTTCTCCCTCGTTGCCCAAGACCTTCGCGTCGTCTTCCGGCACGACGCACCATTTCTCTACATCTTAAATAGTAACGAGAAAGACGATAGTCAAATCGCATTTCGGAGTCGCACGGTGTTCATTTCTCTTCGGGGGGTACATGCAGGGACTCGATGTCGGGCAGAGGGGGAAGCGACGCGAGGTCGGTCAGACCGAATACCTCAAGAAAGCGCCGCGATGTCCCGTAGAGGATGGGACGACCGGGAACGTCTTTTCTGCCCACCACACAGATCAGGTCCCGTTCCAGGAGGTTCTTCATGATTCCTGCGCTTTCCACTCCTCGAATCTGTTCGATCTCTGCCCGCGTGATTGGTTGATTGTACGCTACGATGGCAAGTGTCTCGAGAGCGGCTTTGCTAAGCCTGGAAGGTTTGACCTTTTTCATTTCCAGTATCCAGGGAGCCACGTTGGGCAAGGACCTGAATTGATATCCGCCTGCAACCCTGGCGAGGACAAAGCCTCGAGATCGCAAACGATATTCTTGTTCCAACTCGTCAAGCAGGCTCTGGATCTCGTCTCGGGTGGTACCCTGGATAGCAGTGGCGAGGGAGTCAGCACTCAGAGGCTCCGAATGCGCGAAAATCACTCCCTCAACGATAGACTTGAGTAGATTTCGGTCCACGGAATAGGAATACTCCCCAATTCTTGGATGCAGGCAGGCCCGCTCGTGCCGGCGTCTGCCAATCTTATTAGGCTCCCCGTTGCTGCCGTTTTCCAGTCTGTTCTTTAGCACGTAACCCAGGTCCGATCAAACAAGACTGAATGAGGGAAAGGCATGGCCGAGGGTTGATCCGGTAATCATTTGTGATACAATACGTCGTGAGAAAAGGTCGGAACGAAGCGACCCATGGTGCGAGGCCTTCTGGAATGAAGCTCATGCACGACAACCCCCGGGGAGTGTCCCGCGCCGATCTGGCGGTCGGAATCCTCGGAATCCTCGGAATCCTCGGATCGCCGGATTTGCTGTCCATCGCCCTGGAACAGATAGAACGAGATTTGTGCTCGCACTATCCCGGACGCTCATTAACCCTCATCTGCTGCAATGGGAAATCGGACGAAGGTGCACGACAAACCTTTATGGATATGCCCACGGCGTCGCCCAAAATTTATCTTGCGGCGGGTAACGGGCACGGCGGAAATTGCTTCGAGCTGCTGCTTCAGCAGGTGGTCGAGTTGGGCTGCCAAGCCGCGGTAGCCATTGAAGCCGAGCGGCTCGCCTCCTCATACCGCTTCATTCGAAACCTTTTTGAGCCCCTTTTTCAAAACTATGATTTTGTCTCCCCCCTGTATTTGTTGCGAAAGTACTCTGGGCCCTTCACGAGCAACTTGGTGTACCCTCTCGTGCGTTCTCTGTACGGGCGGCGAATCAGGCAACCCCTTGGCGACGAGCTGGGATTCTCCGGCCGTATGGCAACCCTGCTCCACGAATCCGAGAGCATCCGCGGGAACAGTGCCAGCTCCCGGGTATGGGTCACCGCTACCGCGATGAAAGCCAAGGCTCTTCTCATTCAGTCTTACATGGGAAATCCGAGGCCAGAGCTTTTTCCCGCGGCGTCCGAGGGCGAAGTCAAAGGGGTGCTACAATCGGTATTCGAGCTCATGTGCAGGCACGAGGGATTCTGGCTGCACGTGAAATGGAGTAAACCGACGGCGGTGTTCGGAGCACGATCCGAGTCCATGGATTCTAACCCGACAGTGGATTTGGACGTTTCCGGTCTGCGTGACCTGGTTTTTCAGCGTCTGGAAGGACAATGGGGTATATGTCGAACGATTCTCGCCGGGGACAATTTGGACAACCTAGAGCGTTTCCTCAATGCACCAATCAGAAGAAACACGTTATCTCCCAGCCTGTGGGCGAAGATCGTGTACGACGCGGCCGTGAGCTTTAAGAGGCAGGTTGTCCGTGAGGAGGACCTCCTGGATGCACTGTTGACTCTCTACTATGCCAAGACTCTATCTTTTGTCCTGGAAACCGAGGCAATGAGCGTTCAACAGGTGGAGGAGTATACCGAGAATCAATGTCTGGTCTTTGAGCAATTCAAGCCGTACCTCGTGGAACGCTGGACCGGGCGTCAGCGCTGAGTGAAACGTTTCGGCGAGGCCTTTCCGTGCACATTTGATCAGGGTTACTGGGTGGAAGGAGCCCAATATGGCGAAGATACTCATTGTTGACGACGAAGAAGGCATCAGAATGCTCTATTCCATGGAGCTTCAGGATGAAGGATACGATGTAATCACGCTTCCGGATGGCAGGGATCTCTTGCATGTGGTAGAAAAAGAAAACCCCGACTGCGTGGTACTCGATATCAAGATGCGGGAATTCAACGGCCTGGATTTGCTGCAGGAACTGAGGAAAAAATATTACGATCTTCCGGTCATTCTCAATTCGGCATATTCCAGCTTCAAAGTGGATCTGAAGGCCGTGGCTGCAGACTACTACGTGGTAAAAAGCTCCGACCTGTCGGAGCTGAAAGAGAAATTGAAAGTCGCTTTGGAATCCCAGATACCATAGTGAGCAGATCGGTTTCGCCACAGCTCCGATGCAGCGAGAGGAAGTACGCGTGCCGCTCATAGTGATGGAAAACCTCTCGAAGACGTACAAAGCCGGTGTCATTGAGGTGCCGGCTTTGATATCCGTGAATCTGAAAATTGAATCCGGTGAGTTTCTCTCCATCATGGGTCCTTCGGGTTCGGGCAAGTCCACACTCATGAACATTTTGGGGTGCCTCGATGTCCCTTCATCAGGACGTTATTTTCTGGACGGAGAGGATGTGTCCGGATTGGACCGTGATCGCCGAGCAGACATAAGAAACAGGAAGATAGGATTTGTATTCCAGGGGTTCAACTTGCTGCCCCGGATCACCGCTCTGCAGAATGTTGAGCTTCCCCTCATTTACGGTCATGTCAAGGGCGCAGACCGCCGGTCGGTCTCTCAAACGGCCCTTGGCCTGGTGGGGCTGTTGGATCGGGCCGACCACTTGCCAGCTCAGCTTTCCGGCGGACAGCAACAGCGGGTGGCGATTGCTCGGGCTCTTGTCAACGATCCGGAGATCATCCTTGCGGATGAGCCAACAGGAAACCTCGATACACGAACGAGCGAGGAAATAATCAGTGTTTTCAGGAGCTTGAATGCGGAACGCTCGATAACGTTCGTCCTGGTAACTCATGATCCGGAGATCGCGAGATTGACCGACCGAGTAATTCTCATTCGTGACGGCAGGATCGAAGGGGATCGCGTAACAGGGACGTGAGACCATGCTCAGATAGTCGAGCGGGGAGAGCTCAGTGAAAAGGCTTGTCCTTTACATCCTCATGATGGTTCTCGCCGCAGGACTCTACTTCGCATTCGGTCGGGGGGGAGAGGTCGAACCGGAGATGCGCTACATCACGGTGCCGGTGAAGAGAAGGGTGCTACGCGCGGAGATAAATAGTACCGGGTCGCTGACCCCTTTGGTGGAGGTCCTGGTAGGAAGCCAGGTCTCCGGCACGATAAAAGATCTGTATGCGGATTTCGAGTCTCAAGTAAAGAAAGGGGAGCTAATAGGACTCATCGATCCGGACCGCTTCTCGGCAAAGGTGAGGCAGGCCCGGGCCGACTTGGAAGCCGCCAAGGCTACCCTGGCCAAGTCTGAAGTCACCGCGGCGGACGAAGCTCGCAATCTGCGCAGAGACGAGGGCCTCATCGCAAAAGGGTCTATCAGCCAGAAAGAGTACGACGCCACAAAGACCAGAAACGATGCCGCACAGGCACAGGTGGGAGTGGATAGGGCACGGGTTGCCCAGATGGAGGCCAAGCTCCACGAGGCCGAGCTCGAGCTTAGCTATACCCGGATCCTCGCCCCAGTGGATGGCGTCGTGGTCAGCCGAAGCATGGACGTGGGGCAGACAGTGACTGCAAGCTTCCAGACTCCAGTTCTGTTCAAGATAGCCGAGGATCTCACTCGGATGAGGGTTTACACCAACGTGGACGAGGCGGACATAGGTCGGGTTCAGGTTGGCCAGGCTGCTACATTCACTGTACCTGCGTTTCCCGATAAAGAATTCCGGGCGTCTGTCACCCAAATTCGTAATGAACCAAAGATCGAGCAGAACGTGGTAACGTACAATGTGGTCCTCG
This sequence comes from uncultured Syntrophaceae bacterium, assembly GCA_964477215.1. Taxonomy (GTDB): domain Bacteria; phylum Desulfobacterota; class Desulfomonilia; order Desulfomonilales; family Desulfomonilaceae; genus JBFMDN01. The sequence goes on from CAYZET010000155.1 coordinate 5,180, forward strand.
ATGTCAGCAATGAGGAATTGTTGTTGCGTCCTGGCATGACAGCCAATGTTCGGATACTCATAAGTGAAGTACGAGATGCTCTTATCATTCCGGACCAGGCGCTTCGGTTTTCGCCGACAATGTCTTCGCTCCCCAAAGAATTGGCCGAGTTGCCACCTCTGGAGCACGGCTGGAGGAGAGTATGGAAGCTCGTTGGCGTACGAGAGATCCAGCCTGTTTCCGTGCAGGTGGGAATCGCCGGCTTGGAGGGAACCCACGTGACCGGAGGAGATCTCAAACCCGGAGACAAGGTGGTGGTGGAAGCCGTAATCGCCAAGAAGCCAGGTCCGACCATGAGGGGAATGCCATTTCGATTCTAGCAAGTCATACTGGCGGGTTGCGAATGAATAATCGAGGTGCTCACGTTGAACAAGGGGAGAAGGGAGCGGTCTATTCCACCGATCCCGCCGATTTCTACTACATGGGCGTCAATGTGCCCTGCCAAAATGCCTGTCCTGCCTGCACCAATGTTCCGGCGTATATACGGAGTCTTTATGAAGGAGATCCCAGCAGATCGTACGAGGTCAACAGGATCGTGAACGTAATGCCTGCAGTGCTGGGAAGGATCTGTTCCAGGCCTTGCGAGGCCATGTGTCGCCACGGAGAGCCCGAGTTGGGCAAACCGGTCAACATATGTCACATCAAGCGGTCTGCGGCGGATTACCGAGAGCCGGGGCACATCTATCTCGAGCGGCTCTTCGCCCCCCTGGGCAAGCGAGTCTGCATTGTGGGGGCTGGTCCAGCGGGATTAGCAGCCGCTCATGACCTTTCGACAGTAGGGGTGGAAGTCACTCTTCTGGATGCCTTCGAAAAGCCAGGCGGGATGCTGAGATATGGTATTCCCGAATTTCGCCTGCCTAGAGACATACTCGATGCTGAAATCGGAGGGATTTTACGACTTGGGGTCGCTCTGAAGACAGGCATTCGGGTCGGGCGAGACGTGTCCGTAGAGGGTCTGCTGGCCGACTACGACGCGGTTCTCGTGACTGCCGGATGTTACGTCTCGAGGGCACTTGAGGTGAGCGGTGAGGACCTGGATGGCGTATTTTCGGGTCTCGATTTCGTAGTGGACCTGCATTCGGGTAAATTGCCCGACGTGGGCAAGTCGGTACTGGTTATAGGAGCGGGCTTTACAGCATTTGATTGTGCACGGCTGGCACTGCGCCTTGGAGCGGACGATGTGTCCATCTGCATACGAGCCACGGAAGAGGAGCTTCGGGTTACTGCGGATGAGATTCTCGAAGCAAAACGGGAAAGCGTCGCCATTAAGGCCCTCACCGTTACTAAGAGAATACTGGGCGAAAACGGCAAAGTCGCTGGCGTGGAGTTCCTCCGGACGCGTCTGGGTGAGCGCCTGCCCAATGGTCGCCGAGCTGTCGCACCCATCGAGGGAAGCGAGCTCTTCCTGCCGGCGGATTCGGTCATCGTTGCTGTCGGCCAGGGAGCTGAGGCGATCCCCTCGCCGGGCGAAAAGGGGCCACAAGGAGTGGTCAAAGCAGACCCTCGGACGTTTCGTGCCTCTGTTTCGGGGCTGTACCTTGCCGGCGACTACATGACGGGACCCAGCACGGTCATCGAGTCCATAGCTGCAGGCCGCCGAGCAGCCGAGCAGATCGTAGCAGATCTTACGGGAAAGAGATTCCGGCAGTGGGTCGTGCGCATGGAGAAAGCCCAAATCACGGATCGGCCCCGAGAATGGGATTTCATCCCTCGCCAAGAGATTCCGACAGTGCTGCCCGCGGAGAGCCGCCTCAAGCAAATGGATATCGAGGTGGAGACCGGCTTTTCTCGTGATGAGGCCCGTGAAGAAGCCAAACGGTGCTATCTCTGCTATCTGCATTACGAGATCGACATCGATGCCTGCATTTATTGCCGGTATTGTATCGACGTAGCCCCTCGGGATTGTATCAAGCTCGTGAAGGAAATCATCACAAATGAGGACGGCGCTATCACCGGATACGTTCAGACCACGAACTGGGGTGAAGTCAATGCAGTGGTCATTGACAATTCTCGATGCATACGCTGCGGCGCGTGTGTTCGAGTGTGCCCCGTGGATTGCATCTCTGTGTCCAAGGTTCAGCTTGTCCAACGCGGGCTTCAAAGCGGGAGGTAGTGATGAGCCGAGAACACTGGGTGGTCATCGGGAACGGGCCCGCCGGGAACGCGGCAGCAGTGACCTTGCGTACTTTCGTCACTGACGCGCGGATCACTCTCATAGGGGAAGAAAACGTTCCCGAATACCGATGCAACCTTCTTCCCGATTTCATAGCCGGCGCTCTTCGTGAAGAAGATCTCTTCTGCACCCCAATCCACCGTTTCCGCGAAATGGACATAAAACTGAGGCTTGGGCAGAAGGTGACGGACGTGGCCTTTGAGAGGGGAGAGCTGATGCTGGCCCACAACGAAGTCGTTCGCTTCACCGGAATGATAATTGCGTGCGGTTCGACTCCGTCGATTCCTGAGCGGCTCGGTATGTTTCGGGACCTCTTGCTCCCCCTCAAGACTCTGGGAGACGCCAAACGTTGGATTGAGAAGCTCGCCCGGGTGGACAGCGTGTTCGTGGCAGGCGGAGACCTCACATCTCTGTGTTTCACTCGAGCATTGTTGGCTCTGGGAAAACGAGTGTTGTTCATGTTGTGCGCGGATTCCTTCTGGCCCGTTCCCTTCACCAGCGAGGTTCGTGAAAGCTGCTCGGCCAGGCTCGAAGAAAGGGGAGTCGAGGTGCTCGATTGCGCGAAGATCGAAAACCTCACCCGGCTCTCAGAGGACTCAGTCGAGGTTAATACGGACGCTGGCTCTGTGGTGGTTGGAGCTGTTGGGGCTTTTTTCGGGCTCGTTCCCAACGTGGGGTTCCTCGCCCGAACCGGGCTTGACATGGAGCGAGGAATCCTTGTGGATGAGCGCTTGAGAACCTGCGTTGAGAATGTGTACGCGGCCGGCGACTGTGCCCAGGTATATCATCCGGGTATTCGAGCATATTGGGTCTCTATCGGATGCCCAAATGCCACGGAACAGGGCAGAATCGCTGCAATGAACCTCATGGGAGGATCTCTCTCTCTGGATGTTCCTCAGGAGAATATTTTCGAGGTTGATGGAATCAAGGTGAACACCTCCTGGTGGATGGAGTTCTGAAATGCCTGGTGTGGATATCACCGTGGAAGTATGCGGCATGGCCGGTGACGGCACGATAGCCGCAGGCGGAATGATAAACGATGCAATGTCACATGGGGGGTTTTCGGTTTTGGGGTTCGATTCCTATCCCGCTGAAATCCGCGGCTTCGGCAGATGCGTGACGCGTTCCCGTGTGGGAGACCGTGAGATACGTGCACTGGATGAGGAAACCCACGTGCTCATTTCCCTCAACGATGAAGAGTCCAGATCCCGGGTGCCCGTGTTGGCCAGAGACTGCGTTGTTCTCTTTGACAGCAATCCCCCGGTCCTTGTAGAGGAAGACAGATCACTGGTTGCAGTACTCGACCCGGAGACACGGCTCTTTCCGATGCCGTTCGGAGACCTGGCCGCCGCAGCAGCAGGCACTCAACGGGGGCGTAACCTCGTTGCGCTCGGGGGCTTTGCTGCGGTGTGTGGAGCGGATCCGGAGCTTTTCCGGGAGGCGATTCGCGCGAAGTTCAAAGCCAAGAGTCAAGGCGTGCTGCAGGCGAACCTCAAGAGTTTCGACGCAGGGTACGTTTATGCATTGGACAAGTTCCACGATAGGCTGCTCACGATGTTCGCCTCTCCTGACTTGCCAAGGGGTCCGGAAAAGGTGATGCTCTCGGGGAATATGGCGATAGGCAAGGCAGCGCTGGACGCGGGTTTAAAACTCTACTTCGGCTACCCAATCACGCCTGCCACCCCTATCATGGAGTACCTGGCACGGGAGCTTCCCGAACGGGGCGGAGCCGTGGTTCAGATGGAAGACGAGATCTCTTCCATCGGAGCGGTTCTTGGCGCATCCTATGCCGGAAAGCGTGCAATGACTGCCACCTCCGGTCCCGGCTTCGCGCTCATGACTGAACTGATAACTCACGGTGTGATGGCAGAAATACCGGCAGTTATACTGAATGCCCAGCGAGGCGGACCATCTACGGGCTTGCCCACCAAGACCGAGCAGTCCGATCTCCATGCAGCCGTCTTCGGGGGCCCTGGCGATAGCTACCGCATTGTTATCGCTCCCACTGATGTGACCGAGTGCTACTACTATACGCTGAAGAGCTTTCAGCTTGCGGAAAAGTATCAGACGCCCGTGATTGTGCTTACCGATTTCTACCTGGACAACCGGGTGGAGAACGTTCCTATGCCCGAGGCAAGGGAAGAAGATGTGAGAGACGGCAACATCTATCCGAACGTGGCCGCGGGGGAACCGTACAGGAGGTACCTGCGTACGGAATCGGGAATTTCTCCTCGGTCGATTCCTGGGCAGGCGGGACTCCAGTTCACAGCGACTGGTCTCGAACACACCGAGCGCGGCAAACCGGACTATTCCGCACTCAATCATATGGAGATGTCAGCCAAGAGGTTCAGGAAGATACAGGGCGCACTGGCGGACCTACCGGAACCTGAGGAGTACGCTCCTGACGGGCCTCTCTCAGTGGGAGTCATCGGGTGGGGGTCCACCTTCGGTTCGGCCCTGGAAGCGGTGATCGCCGCGCGAGAGCGCGGCTTGAGAGTCGGTGCCCTTAAGATTACATCGTTGTACCCCTATCACGAGGCTGCGATACGGAAGTTCACGTCCCGATGCGAAGAAGTCCTTATTCCAGAGCTGAATTATTCCGGACAACTCATCAGTCTCATCGGGCGCCTGTGCCGGAAGGAGGCTATACCATTGAATCTGGCTACTGGTGAACCGTTCCCCCCGTCACTGATACGGAAGAAGATCGAAGAACTGGCAGGGGCAGGTGCTAAATGAAAACACCTGGAAAGGTTTTGGCGGAGAAAGTTCGCGCAATCGGAGAGGCCAGGATCTTTGATGTCAGATCCGAGAGCCTCCCCACGTGGTGCCCCGGATGCGGGTACTTCGGAATTCACCAGGGGTTGAACGCGTGCATCAAGGAATTGGGAGTGCCTCTGCACAAGGTGGTGACCGTCTCGGGAATCGGCTGTGCCGGACGGTACCCGTTTTTCACAAGAACATACGGCCTGCACACGGTTCACGGCAGAACCCTGCCGGTCGCGACGGGAGTGAAGTTGGCCAATCCCGACCTTACTGTATTCGCAGTGGGAGGTGACGGCGATGGCCTCGCGATTGGAGGGGGACATTTGCCCCATGTAGCCCGACGCAATGTGAACATAAACTACCTGCTTTTCGACAACTCGATCTACGGGCTGACGAAAGGACAACCATCTCCGAGCAGCCCCCAGGGGATGAAGAGCAAGGCAAGCCCCTATGGGACCCTGGACAAGCCGCTGAATGCCACCCTCATGGCGTTGACTTATGGAGCTTCCTTCGTTGCCCGTCTCTTTGCCGGAGATCCGAAAGGAATCACCAGCGCCCTCGTGGAAGGAGCTCGCCATCAAGGCTTTTCGATTTTCCACATTTACACGTCATGCGTGACTTTCGATAAGAGCTTCAAGACCTGGGAACATTTGAAAGAGTGGGTTCATCCACTGCCCACGGATCATGACCCGACAGACCTCAGACAAGCATTCGATCAGGTGCTCCAAGATGATTTCAGCCTCGGAGTGATCTACAAGAGAGGGTAGGGCAGGCTGCAAAGGCCACTTTCGCCTTTCTATGAGTCTCTCCGCAGTTCTCGATGCGTGCCATCGCAATGTGGTCAACCGTGCCGTGGTGATTACTCCGGCAGAGTTCTGAAATCGTCGCTTAGTAGACGATTTCAAAATTACGCTCACGTATTCTGCCACGACTCAGTCGGGGATTTGTGCTCTGAAGGAGCGCACCTACAGTAGCCCCGCGGGACGCGGGGTTTCAACCTGTGGTTCGGCGCGTCACAACCACCAACCGACCCTGAAAGGGTCGACCAAGAGCCTTCTCCTCGCCTGGTATAGGCATCGATCATGAATGAGCCTTGGCTTTCGCACATGTCAATGGGGGACCCCTTCAGGGTCCTCGCTTGTTTGTTTCCTCATTCCCGTGGGTTAAAACCCACGGCTACTTATGGTATGCCCCTTCAGGGCATGAAGCAGTCACTAATCACATCATTCCTTTTCAATAACTCTGAGATACGTAACCGTACTTATGAAATCCTGTACTTAG
>CAYZET010000156.1:0-11425 GCA_964477215.1 uncultured Syntrophaceae bacterium
AAGATCCCGGTCTCTGGAGCCGGATACGGGGGTGCGTTCGCAGGCGATGGCTTCGATTCCATGTGGACGGACATGAGTGAGATCGTTCGCCCCACTCGTGACGGCATTCATGGCAGAGAGTACATATCCACGGTGGTTGATATTGGCAGACGCCCAATGAGACTGGACTTCGATGGCGATCGGCTTCTTACCCAATTGTCCACGTCTATCCGAATCCCGATCCCCGTCATCTTCGACCTGTTTCCCTTTGGGAGACTGTCGTCAGCGTTATGGAGAGCAGTAGCTCAAGCGGCTGCTCGCCTAGGGACTCTGGCAATTGTGCCTCGATCAGAAGCAGGTAATCTCGATGAGCTCGCAGCCAATCTTGTCCCCTACTTGGGCACAGACCGCGTGGATCCTGCATCGATGAAGGGATACCGGATGGTCGAGATCGCTGACAGCGAAGACGCGCTGCTGAGGATCTCTACCTTCAAGCGTGCCAGGCCCGATCTCCTGGTTTCCATACGGATGAATGCCTATTCCAGCGCTGAACAAATCGGCCGAGTTCTGGAGCTTCACGAAGCAGGAGCAGACATGATCCACTACGTCGCGGACGAGCGCGGCCGCGAGCCGGGAGTGGAAAATGGGCTACACGTTAAGGACATAATTCGCGAGGTCCATGGGGCCCTCATGGCCGAGGGTTTACGGGACGAGATCACCTTCATGTGCTCGGGCGGCTTGGGCATGGCGGAGCACGTTATCAAATCGATGCTTTGCGGGGCCAACCTCGTTGGGGTAGACGTGCCGCTCTTGATTGCTCTGGAATGCCGGGTGTGCCGAAACTGTCGCGAGGGTGGGGAATGCCCCGTACGTATGGAAAAAATTGATCCTCAATGGGGAAGCCGGCGAATCGTGAATCTGGTGGGCGCCTGGCACAACCAATTGCTCGAAATGATGGGAGCCATGGGGATTCGAGAAGCGCGACGGCTTCGCGGTGAGCAAGGTCGAGTCATGTTCATGGAGGACCTCGAAACAGATACGTTTGCTCAGCTTTTCGGCGGTCGCGATTGATAGGGAAGCAAGGAAGAAGTGGACATGCATTACAGAAACGTCTGGACTGAAGTTCCCTCCGCAGGTGTGGTGAACACCCCGTCACGATTCGGGCGTGCCATCGGCAAGTATGTTGTGGCCGTATCGGACGTGTGCACTGATTGTTTGAAGTGTGTTGCTATCTGCCCTGCAGGAGTGTTTCAGGCGCGGGGAGGAAAGCTTGTTCCTCCGTTGGATCACCGGTGTCTCGGAGTGGAGTGCGCGAAAAAGTCTGATCGATGTGTCCGGAACTGTCCGGAGGGCGCAATTCGGGTTTCGCTGAATCCAAGTTGCTCTGCGCTCGGTGACAAGCGATGGACCCCGGATCTTCTTATCAGCACGTGGTACATGGCAGAAACGGGGAGCCTGCCGGAGAACGACGTGGAATATCGGGTAGGTGGATCGGGTGGCGGCTTTGACAAGCTCCGTTTCCTCTTCCCGAAGCAACCTCCAAGGCCGACTCTAGACAAGACGTCCATCGATACTTCCATCAGTCTGAACAAGCGTGATGACGGTCGGTTGAAGATCGACATAGGAATTCCCGTGTACGGCGGCGGCATGTCTTTCGGATCTATCAGCCAGATCACAATGTTAAGTCGAATCAGGGCGTTTGCGGCGTGGAATTCCTTCACCTGCACCGGGGAGGGTGGGTATCCGGAAGCGCTCTATCCCTTTGACGATTTCATCATAACCCAGGTTGCCACGGGGCTATTCGGCGTACGGGAAGAAACCATCCAGCGAGTGAAGATCGTTGAATTCAAATACGCCCAGGGAGCCAAGCCCGGATTAGGGGGACACCTTCTTGGCCCCAAGGTAACCGAGGCAGTGGCGAGGATACGCGAAACGGTTCCCGGCTCGTCCCTGTTCAGTCCCTTCCCCTTCCATTCCGTCTATTCCGTGGAAGACCACAAGAAGCACGTCGACTGGATCAAGGCCACGAACCTCAAGGGGCTCGTGTCGGTCAAGGTTTCTACACCCACGGATGTGGACATGGTGGCGGTTGGATCCTATTACGCGGGGGCGCATATCATTCACATCGACGGTTCCTACGGTGGGACGGGAGCAGCGCCGGACGTTGCGAAAAAGAATATCGCCATGCCCATCGAATACGCTATCCCGAAGGTCCACAATTTCTTGAGGAACGAAGGCGTGAGGGACCAAATCACCCTGATTGCTTCAGGAGGCATCCGAACCGCGTACGACGTGGCAAAGGCCATCGCCCTGGGGGCGGATGGCGTTGTGACAGGGACCTCCGATCTCGTGGCCCTCGAGTGTGTCAGGTGTCACAACTGCGAGAGCGGCCGCGGATGTGCTCGGGGGATAGCGACGACAGACTTGGAACTTGTGGGGCTCATGGATCTCACCTGGGGATCTCAACGGATTATCAACATGCTGTCCTGCTGGAAAGACCAATTGCAGGAAATTCTCTTCCGTTTCGGCATGGAGAGCGTCAGGGAATTGGTGGGCCGGACGGATATTCTTGCCCATCTGGATTACAACACGGACGTACCTGATGACGACATTCGTGTTCTGCAACAGTGAGGTTGGAAATGAAACGAAATTCTCAGTTCGCAGACCAGATCATATCCTCGCGCTTGCGCGAACGTGGGAGGAGCGTATTTTCTTCTAACCTCAAGCGTGAAGACGAAGGCGGGTGCGGCGTCACCGGGTTTGCCGCAAACGTTCCCGTTGCGGGAAAGCACATATTCGAGCCTTCTGTTCGAATGCACAATCGAGGCAATGGGAAAGGGGGAGGAATTGCCGCGGTCGGGGTCGATCCGGAGGCGATGGGAGTGAGCCGCGAGGTGCTCGATTCTCACTATCTTCTCAACGTAGCGCTATTGGATCCCGCAAGCCTGTCGGAAGTCAAAGAGTCTTTTGTAAAGCCCTTTTTCCACATCGCTGAGGAGCACATGCTCGACCACATAAAGGATTTCCGGGATCTCGCAGGCCTCGAGGTCAAGCCCCCGGAAATCTGGCAGGCGTTCGTTCGTGTGAAGCCTGACGTGCTGGATTCCTTTAAGCGGGAAAACGGCTTCCACGGAATGCCCGATCGATTCGCAGAAGACGAGTTCGTGAGCCGCAATAGCTTTCGGTTGAACAAGAAGCTTTACAGCTCCCTTGGGGAAAAGCAAGCATTCGTCATGTCCCACGGCCGGAACGTCATGATCCTGAAGATCGTGGGGTACGCGGAAAACGTTGTTCGCTACTACAGGCTCGAAGATTTCCGAGCTCACGTCTGGATCGCCCATCAGCGGTATCCCACTCGAGGTCGAGTCTGGCATCCTGGTGGTGCGCACCCTTTTACCGGACTCAATGAGGCCCTTGTCCACAACGGCGACTTTGCGAACTACCACGCCACCTGCGATTATTTGAAGCAGAGAGGCATGGAACCTCTCTTCATGACCGACACAGAAGTGAGCGTCATGCTGTTCGATCTGTGGAACCGGGTGTACGGGTATCCCCTCGAAGTCATTATAGAAGCTCTCGCTCCCACCGGAGAGTTGGACTTCGATTTGCTTCCTCCCGAGAAGCAGGCGCTATACGACAGTATCCAGTCCACTCACATTCATGCGGCCCCAGACGGGCCGTGGTTCTTCATCATTGCGCGAAACATCCCGGAGGAGAATACCTATCAGCTTATCGGGATAACCGACACGGCTATGCTTCGCCCGCAGGTCTTCTCGCTTTACGACGGCGAGGCCCAGGTGGGTCTCATTTGCTCTGAGAAGCAGGCTATCGACGCCACTCTGAGGTCGTTGGCAGCCGAAGATCCTCGATTCAGCACCGTCGCGGACAAGTACTGGAACGCCCGAGGCGGTTCCTCTTCGGATGGCGGCGCGTTCGCGTTCAATGTATCGCTTGACGGGAATGGGGGCCGTAGGCTGTCCTGTTATGACAAGTTCGGACGCCAGGTCACGGTGGATGCCCGGGAACCACTGGACATGACGGTTTCTGTCGTGAAACCGCCGCTCTATGATACCGAGATCGAACCTCTTCTGGGCGTGGTCCTGAACCAGGGCGACCCCCGGAAGATCTTCGAGTTTTTCCGGATGAGAGCCGCAGAATGGGATTACACGACACTGCGGCTTGCGGTACGCGGCCTGGGGCGGAGGGCCCGCGCGAAAAAGGATGCTCTTGAACCAGTGATCGAGGCGCTCACGCTTCTTCTGGACCGAAAATTCCCGCTGGGGACGAAGAAAAGGTCTGCCTTGGTCAGAATTGTTACCGAGGAACTGAACGAAATCTTCCGGGCGCTTCCCCCCATCACTGAAGTCGTCAAAATCGGCCGATACTCCAGGGTGGATTTTGCATCTCGAGAAGCTTTGCGACCGCCCATAGCGGTCGAACAGTGCCTCGTGGTCGATGCTTCGGATTTTCCTCCAGAAGGCGAGGACTGTGACTCGGTGCTCCTGGTCCACGCGTTCCAGATGGGATGGAAGAGATTCATCGTATTCGACTTGAGGGGGCAGCGGTTCGAGGGCTGTGGCTTCGGTCCCATGACCGATGCAGTGCGTATTGATCTGTACGGGTCTTCCGGCGATTACGTTGCCAGCGGCATCGATGGAATGGAAGTAGTCGTTCATGGAAACGCCCAGGATCAGATAGGCCAGATAATGAAACGCGGGGTGCTTGTTGTTCACGGCGACGTAGGCCAGTGCTTTCTCTATGGGGCTAAAGGCGGTACGACCTTTGTCTTGGGAAACGCGGCTGGCAGGCCGTTGATCAATGCTGCCGGGCGTCCACGGGTCGTCATCAACGGCACTGCTCTGGACTTTCTGGGAGAGAGCTTCATGGCAGGCGATCCTCTCAACGGGGGTGGGTTCGTCATCGTGAATGGGATGACCATGAACGAGGATGGTGTCATAGAATTCCTTGACAGGCCCTACCCCGGTTCGAACCTTTTCTCCCTGGCTTCCGGTGGCGCGCTGTACGTCAGGGATCCCCACCGTGTCCTTGTGGAGGAACAATTGAATGGTGGCCGGTTCGCGGAACTATCCGTGGAAGATTGGAACCTGATCCATCCTTACCTCCAGGAAAATGAGCGCCACTTTGGCATTAAAGTGGAAGAATTGCTTACCGTGGAAGGCGTTCGCCGCACGCCCCGGGAAGTCTACCGGAAAGTGGAAGCTGTACCGCTTGCCGTGCTCACCCTTATTCCCGAGACGGATGATTCTGTGTGGGACGCGGACCAGAAGGCCCAGGTGGGATAGTCTCGCCGCAAGAGGAAAAAGGCCCGAGCGAATCGCGTGGGGGAGCGTTTCATGAGTGCTGCGCATTTGAGCCCTTTCTCATAGCGTGCAACTACCAGCCCGGAGGAACTACGGGGTCGGATAGTCCGCCACCGTTTTGCTTCCATGTCTCCTCGCCCCCCCGGCCCCATCGGGAGGCGGGTTGATGCGTGTCGTTGGCCCGTCGCTCGTCTCGGTCCGGTGAGGAGATCCGTGGCAAGAAATCGGACATTTCCCAGACGAAGTGCTGTATACTTAGTATAGGATTTCATAAATACGGTTACGTATTCTGGCGCCGAGTTTAGGAAAGGGCATGGCAAGAACGGATTGCGACGTAGGGGCACCCCTTGTGGGTGCCCAGGGCGGGCACAAGGCCCGCCCCAACAATCCGAACAGATGCGCTGACCAAGTACACCGTGGCGCAGATATGTTGCTGTATTTACGAAATCAACCACTTAGTCCTAAGATCCCCGGCTCGTTTGGAGGCGCAAGCATGGTCGACCGTGCGGACCGGCAGCGGAGGCAGGATTCTTTGATCAGTGCCGAAGATAATCGATCGATGTTCGACCACATAGCCCGGTACTATGACACTACGAATCGCATACTGTCCTTTGGCCTTGATTCGCTGTGGAGACGCCGTGCCATTTCCCGATTGGCCTTGATGATGGGGAGCACGTACCTCGATGTAGGATGCGGCACTGGCGACATGGCCATGGAAATTGTCAAGCGAGCACCGGGAAGCAGAGTGATCGGCATCGACCCGTCTGAAGGAATGCTCGAAGTGGGACGCGAGAAGATCGCGACCCACGGATTGGATCAGACAATAACCCTTCTCAACGGAGACGTTCTCGACCTCCAATTCTCCGACAACACCTTTGACGGTGCAATTACAGCATTCTGCATCCGAAACGTGACCGATCGCAAGCGTGGCCTGTCGGAAATATTCCGGGTGGTTCGGCCGGGGGGCCTGCTGGTGATTCTCGAATTGACCGAGCCGCAGGGGCCCATCATGAGGCCCCTGTTCCGATTCTACGGTAAAGTATTCATGCCCGGACTCACTACCATTCTTTCTTCTCGGTCCGCGTACAAGTACCTCACGGATTCCATGGCTGACTTCCCGAATCCGCACGACATCTTGCGTCTGATGGGAGAAGTGGGGTTCATCAATCGCAAATATGGACATATGACCGGCGGGATCGTCACCCTGTTTGAGGGGCAGGTTCCGCCTGCCCGCGGTTGACACGCGCTTTCCCCATGGTTGTTCCTCTCCCACTCCTGTGCTAGATTACGCCCCATGCAGCCGTCGGAGAAGACCGGATCTGTTGTCGGTGTCGTTGTCCGTTCAACGAAGGAACCCAGGGTAGCAGCTCGGGGCGGCTATCCATTTCGGGGTTTGGAATTGCGGACAAGCACCGACGACGCGAGGACATTTATACTGTGTCCGGAGCTCTCCGGAGAGCATCTCTACGAGTTTCCGCTGCTGTGTTGGGAGGGCGCTTGTGTTGCCGGCTTCAATCTGGAGCTCAACAACCGTCTCGACGATGGAACCCTCATATACCACTGCACTCCGAATACTGACCTTGTACTTGAACCGCATCGTCTCATTTCCGTAACGGAAGCAGTGGAAGCTGCTCGGTGCATAAGATCCGCTGACGTGCATCTCCGAATGGGATTCTCGGAGCCGTTCTGGATGGCCAAGGGCCGAATGATCCACACTCTGTTCGATCGGCTTATATTCTCGAGCCATGGGGTCATGGAGACGATCTTTTCTGAGGCCTTCTGCCAATCCCTTGGTCGGTTCAGGGAGATCCTTCCGGGCTCGGGTATTTCTGTCACTGACGAAGACCTTGAAGAAGAAGCTCGGGTCCATTTTGCTCATCTCGCTTCATGGTTAGAGAGCAACCGAAGTCGCTTTCACCAGGTGGAAGTTGAGGCCGATCGCTACTCCACGCGGATGGGGTTGCGCGGACGCGCTGATGCTGTTTTCTACGCGGAGGCATCGCCGGCAGTGGTGGAGCTCAAGTCGGGAAAGACCGTTGCCACGGATCATCTGGTGCAACTGGTTGCCTATTGCCTGCTCTTCGCCCCTGAAGTCGGCGCCTTGTCCGAAGGCTGTGTGCTCTATTCCGCTACAGGCAGAACCGAAGGTCTTCCTGTTGACAGCGAGATGCTGAGGCGCTCAATCCTGACAGGTCGCAACAGGATGATAGCACTGATGCGGTCGCATGCGGAAGCATCAGAGGACATCTCGTTATGGCTGGATGGCGCTACGGAGTGCCGAAGAGAGGAATGCTTTTCCCGACGCTCCTGCCACAGAATATTCGGGACCCATGCACGTCGGGCAGCCACATGGGGAGCCAGAGAGCGCGATTACTACGACCGATGGTTCCGCGTCCTTTCCCGAGAGCTGTGGACGATGGAAGGAGACTTCGCCAGAGTCTTCGATCCATCAACCCTTTCTCAGCGACTTGCAGAAAAGATTACAATACCGGTCTCCTCGGTCGAGATCGAGGCCTTGGGGCCACTTCCCCCTGCTTCTCGCGACAGGAGCGGCGAGCATCCTGAGAGCGAACAGAGCGCGCAGAGGAGCGTGCTTGTGCGAGCCGTTCTTTGTGCGGAGTGTTCCGATGAAGACCTCGGAACGGGAGAAGAAGTTCTGCTCCATCGGGGAAATCCCGTGTCAAGATCCTGCTTTCGAGGACGAATTGTCGGCTCGGATGAGGCAGGTCTTCATCTGCAGGTCCGCCTTGCCGTGCTCTACGCGCAGGATCGGCCCTGCCCCCAAACTGGGGCTTTGACCCAAACGGATGGCTGGTACGTCGATAGGATTCCGTTCACCCGGCCACGCGAAGCTTCCCGAAGGGCCTTGTTACATTTCCTCTGGTCCGCGGATAAGGCTGTGGTACAGGCGGTTGTTTCCGAGTGCTCCCGGCGGGAGCAACCTGGGTCTGATGAGCCGCGTCCGGAGCGTCCCGACGAAAGGCCCCTCGGACGTTCTCGAAAAAAGCCCCCTGCCCCGTCTTCTCTCACCCCCAGGGACGACCTTTGCTTTTCAGAAGGACTGAGAGCCGAGCTGACCGAGGAACAAGAAAGGGCAATTCAGAGTGCCCTGGACTGCTCGACGTGCCACTTGATTCACGGTCCGCCGGGAACTGGAAAGACAAGGGTTCTGGCCAGGTTGATCGGCAAATGTCTTGACCGGGGCGAGAGAGTGCTCGTCGCCTGCCCGACCAATGTGGCTCTCGATGCTCTGCTCATCGCGGTGTTGGCCCTCGGAGTGCGCGATTTCATCCGAGTGGCACGGAGATCACACGTTTCCACATCTTTCTTGGACGCTATCGGGCGAACAGGGTGCTCACAGGTTCTGCTTGGAGACCTCTGCGAGCTGGACATGGATCTTGTCAGCTTCCGAAAGCTTGTTCGAGACAAGAAACTTGTAGCTGCGACTGCGTACCAATGTGCGTCGCACCCGTTCTTCCTTCGGCAGCGTTTCGATCGAGTCATCGTGGATGAAGCCGGACAACTCGACGAACCTTCGACGCTTGCACCTCTGACTGTAGGGGCCAAATTCATCCTTGGAGGGGATCACCTTCAGTTGCCGCCCGTGGTCCAGTCGAGGCCGGGACGGGTACTCCAGGATGATGGGGCCTGCCTGGAGCAATCTCTGTTTGAGCGCCTCTTCCTCAGTGCCCCTGATACTGCCGTGTCTCGACTCAGAACGCAGTACCGTATGAACCAGGAAGTGCAAGATATTCCGTCGCGACTGTTCTATGATGGGTCGCTTGTCCCCTCCCCAGAAGCACGAACCCGCAGGCTGAGCCTGCGTCCTGGGGTGTCGCACGACGGAACGGTCAACAAGGTCATCGATCCTGAGCCTCCGGTAGTGTTCGTGGACGTGCAGGGAACGACCGGTAGCACAGCCAGACCCGAAGAGGCGGAGGCAGCGTGCAAGATAGTAGAAAGCCTCGTCGCGTCAGGGGTGCCTTCTCATGAAATCGGCATAATCACCCCGTACAGGGCTCAACAGACCTTGATTCGCAAGAGACTTGTGAGAACGGGAAACGGGTTTCCGCGACTGACGGTCGATACGGTGGACAGATTTCAGGGCGGGGAACGAGAAGTCATCATCCTTTCACTGTGCCGATCGGACGAGGTCACCTCGTTTCTTGCCGATCGCAAGCGTCTGAACGTCTCTTTGAGCAGGGCGCGATCCAAGCTCATCCTTCTGGGGCATGGCCCCGTGCTCGAGGGACATCCTCTGTTTGCTTCTATCCTCGATGGTCTCGAACGGATCACTATGACGGCTGGCAGTTGACAGAGCGCCTGTCGTTCAGCTCCCAGCCCGCAGGGCGAAAAGGCAAGCACATGGCCAACAAGAAAGAGACAATCTATCTCATAGACGGAAGCAGTTACATTTATCGGGCCTATCACACGACGGGAACGCTCTCCAGCTCCAAGGGCGTGCCCACAGGGGCCGTATTCGGATTCACCAACATGATCGTGAAAACCATCCGTGAGAAATCTCCGACGCACATTGCCGTGGTGTTTGACGCAAAAGGACCGACATTTCGGCACAAGGAGTACTCGGAGTACAAGGCGAATCGGCCGGAAATGCCAGAGGATCTTCGCTCGCAAATCCCGAGGATTCACGAGGTGGTCGCCGCGTATAGGCTTCCTTCTCTCTCTGTTGAAGGGTTTGAGGCTGACGACATCATTGCTACCCTAACCCGCCAGGCAAGGGAGAAAGGGTGGAACGTGGTAATTGTCTCCGGGGACAAAGACCTCATGCAGCTCGTGGGAGACGATGTCCTCATGTGGGACCCGCAGCGGGATATCGTGTATGACAGCAAGACAGTTGAAAAGAAATTCGGGGTGCCCCCAAACCGCATGCGCGACTTTCTGGCGCTCATGGGTGACACCTCGGACAATATTCCCGGAGTGCCGGGAGTAGGACAGAAGACTGCGGCGTTGCTCATCGAGGAGTTTGGGTCTCTCGATGGGATCCTCGCACGGGCGGACGAGATCCGGAAGCCGAAATTGAGACAAAGTGTGATCGAGAATCAAGACAAGGCTTTGCTCAGCCGTGATCTTGTCAAGCTCGATGAAGATGTTCCGCTAGACGTGGGTGTGGAGAACATCCGTCCCGGAGAACAGGATGTTTCTCGTCTCAGACAAATATTCCGTGAGTTGGAGTTCAAGCGCCTGCTCGAAGACCTTCCTCCTGAACGCGCGCTGAGCTTTTCCGGATACACGACGGTACGTACGCCGGAAGCACTCAATGAGTGGATCGAAGACATCCGACGAGTCGGCCGATTTGCAGTGGATGTGGAGACCACATCCGAGCAGCCTGTCAGGGCTGACCTCGTAGGGGTGTCCTTAAGTGCCCGGGAGGGGCAGGCGTGCTATATCCCGGTTGGACATGTCCGAGGAGAACAACTGGATAAAGCGGAAGTGATCCGGGCTCTCAAGCCGGTGCTGGAAAACGAGAAGATTGAAAAGATTGGGCAGAACATCAAGTACGACTACATCGTGCTTCGGAAAGAGGGGATCGAAATCCTTGGCATAGGGTGCGACACGATGCTGGCCTCGTATCTCCTGGATCCCACCCGCAGAGGACACTCCCTCGACGACCTTGCCCAAGTGTTTCTCCACCACGCCACCATACCAATAAAGGATCTCATAGGCTCCGGTAAGAATCAGGTCATATTTTCGCAAGTGGACATTGACTCCGCATCGCAATATGCCTGTGAGGACGCGGACGTCACGTTTCGAGTGGCGGAGATACTTTGCCCGAGAGTGGAGAGCGAAGGATTGGGAGACCTGTTCCGGAACATCGAGCTTCCGCTGATCCCGGTGCTTGCCGATATGGAGCTCGCGGGGGTCCGGATCGATATCGATTACCTCGATGAGCTTTCCTCCGAGTTTGGCAGCGTCCTGGAACGAACCGAAGCGGAGATTTACGAAATGGCTGGAAAGCCATTTAACATTAACTCACCGAAACAGCTTGGGGAGATGCTCTTCGATACTCTGGGCCTCAAAGCGACCAAGAAGACCAAGTCCGGTCGCTCCACATCCCTCGATGTGCTCGAGCAGCTTGCTCTCGAGCTCGCGCTGCCCAGGAAGAT
>CAYZET010000157.1:0-11368 GCA_964477215.1 uncultured Syntrophaceae bacterium
GCACGACGTTGGATAGAAGGTCTGCAGGAGCCTCGTGGAATCGGGCCAGCCCATGGTGGAGAACGGCCACAGCGCAGATGAGAACCAGGTGTCCAGCACGTCGGTCTCCTGCACCAGCAGCGAGCCATTACAGGCCGTGCACTGGGATGGCGTTTCCCGTGCCACAATCACTTCGCCGCAGTCTTCACAGGTCCACGCGGGAATCCTGTGGCCCCACCAGATCTGACGGGAGACGCACCAGTCTCGAATGTTTCTCATCCACTCGTAATAGGTCTTGGTCCACGATTCAGGGACGATCCGAGTCTTACCCGTTTCAACCGCCTCCAGAGCCTTTTGCGCAAGCGGCTCCACCTTGACGAACCACTGCTTTGAAATGAGCGGCTCCACTACATCCTTGCACCTGTAGCACCGCCCCAGCCCGACCTTGTACTTCTCGATTCCCGCGAGGAATCCCTTCCGATCGAGCTCTCCCACAATGGCCTTGCGGCATTCGTACCGATCCATGCCGCTGAAGTGTATCCCGTTGTCGTTGATCCTCCCTGACGTATCCATGATCGTGACCCTCTCGAGGTTGTGCCTGCACGAAAGCTCGAAGTCCGTCATGTCGTGAGACGGCGTTACCTTGAGAGCGCCGGTTCCAAAATCCATGGCCACGATGGGATCTCCGATAATGACGAGCTTGCGACCAACCAGAGGGAGAATCGCATACTTCCCTATAAGATGTCGGTACCGTTCATCTTCCGGATTTACGGCTACTGCCGTGTCGCCCAGCATGGTCTCCGGTCGAGTTGTGGCCACTACGAGCGATTCGTCAGAATCTTCCACAGGGTAACGAATGTGCCACAGAAAACCGTCAGAGTCTTCATGCTCCACTTCGAGATCGGAAAGAGCAGTATGGCATCTCGGGCACCAGTTAACGATATAATCGCCCTTGTAGATGAGGCCTTCCTCGTACAGCCGTACAAAGACTTCTCGAACTGCCCGAGAGAGGCCCTGATCCATGGTGAAACGCTCGCGATCCCAGTCGCAAGAGCACCCCAGCCGCTTGAGCTGATTAATGATGACCCCTCCGGAATGCTCCTTCCATTGCCAGACTCGCTCGATGAACTGGTCACGGCCCAGGTCTTCCCGGGTCTTACCTTCGAGAGCAAGCTGCTTTTCCACCACATTCTGGGTGGCTATCCCGGCATGGTCCGTGCCCGGCATCCAGAGGGTGTTGTACCCGTTCATCCGGTGGTACCGTATCAGAATATCCTGGAGCGTGTTGTTGAGAGCATGCCCCATGTGCAGCGATCCAGTGACGTTCGGCGGCGGAATGACGATCGAGTATTCTTTCCCGGTCCGGTCTTCCTCGGCCCGAAACAGTTTTTGCGATTCCCAGAAGTTGTACCATTTCGCTTCGATTTCTGCGGGCTCGTAAGCCTTGGGTAACTGATCTCCGCCCATTCACAGCTCCTCACCGTTGACGTTATCCACTTGAAGTCGTGTAATCGATTAAAATACCATTCATCCCCCTTCAAGGCAACGCCTGCCTCGATCCAGCATTCGCCCCGGTGAAGACAAAACCCTGCCGACGTAAGCCCACATGGAGGGCAGCCATGTAGTGCGGGCTTTCCAGCCTGCATCTTAAGAAATGGCAGCCTGAAAGGGACCTCACAGATTCGACGTTGAGTCCCACATGGAGGGCACGCTTTTCAGCGTGCCTTCCCCAAGAATGGCAGCCTGAAAGGCTACCCTACATGAGGGGATTCATCGCTCCCGCCATGTAGTGCACGCTTTTCAGCGTGCATTCCTGAAGAATGGCAGTTCCTCGAAACGGTGGCTTCCTAGCCTGCAAAGGGAAGGCACCGTCTTGTGGGGTCGGCCCAAGAAGCGTCGGAGTCTTACCGCGAAGGGAGGGCCCTCTTGTAGCGCGGGCTTTGCAGGCTGCGAAGTCCGGACACTGCGGGCCTCAGTCCCTGTATCCCGCTCGGAATCACCGCAGGGATTTTGGGAAGGCTGGTCTTCTTCGATGGGTTGACCGACCTAGTCTCACCTGGTCTGGCACCCTCACCACCTGGCTCGGCATCTCGGGGAATCTGCCTGGCGATAATTGCGGGGCAGATCTAGACACGGTCAATTGGGGGTAGTGAAACCGGTATCCGGGAGGTTGACATCGACAGTCTGTTCTGCTATGTTCCGCAAATGAGGATTACTAAAACTGTAAAGCTTCTTTAAACACCAAACCAAAACAACCAAACACCAACGGTCTCCTCTCAGCATTCCCAACAACAGGAGCCACCACGTGTCCCTAACTGGAGATTTCGCCGTTACTTCACTAATCTCGCCCTCTCTTTTCTCCGTTCCCCACCACGAGTGGGGCTGAACCATGTAACGCTTCGTTATCGTCTGAAGAGACAACAGTTCCCCACCCGTGTGGGGAGACTATTTTGTGGTGGAGTTCCGCGAGGCGCGAGGTTTCACCCCGCCGTCCTACGGGTCACGCTGACCGGGGGTCGGAGACCTTCGATACCTTTACCTTGGCCTGGATCGTTAAGGACCAAACCGTCCCCCGGTGACTACTGCCTTACATTGATGGAGGGTACCGTGAGTTGCGATACATCCAGGATCTATTTTCGGTATTGGGGAAAGGTCACTAGAGACGAAAAAGGGCGCCTGAAATCCTTTCATCTCCTTCCTTATCACTGCCTTGATGTCGCGGCAGTTGGTTATGTGCTTCTCAGCAATTATGAATCGTTGCTGAAACGTACGGTCGGCCGCTTGATGCTGGGCATTGCCGAGACGAAACGTCTTGTCCTCTTCTTGATAGCGCTGCACGATATCGGCAAGTTCAGCGAAGCCTTTCAGGGGCTTGTGCAGGAAGTGCTTCACAGACTCCAGGAAAAGACGAGCAGTCGCCCGTACCACTATCGCCACGATGCGCTGGGCCTGGCACTTTGGGACCAAGAACTGTTCTCGACGATTGCCAAGAGAGGAGTTTTCAGGTGTGACGGTCTAGAAGTTGGCGCCCTCTGGGATTACCTCGTGCCCGGAGTCGGCCCGTTCTTTGCTCATCACGGTTATCCTGTGTACTTAAGCGACATTTGGGTGGAGGAGCAATTCTCGAATGACGATGTAAGGGCCGCATCAGAATTCGCTGACTCATGCGCAGGTTTGTTCTTGGACGAGCCGATTGTACTTCCAGGTGATTTGAATGAGCTGTACGACGCTCTGAAAGTGCAATCCTGGCTATTCTCCGGGTTTGTGATCCTTTGCGATTGGATCGGGTCCAATGTAAGACTGTTCCCACATTGCTCGGAGCCAATGGCTCTGGGCGAGTATTGGGAGACTGCATGCACACGCGCTGAGCATGCTGTCCGTGAGGCAGGTATACTTCCGGTACCTGTGGCAAGGTTTTCCGGGATTGGTAGTCTTTTCCCGAGTCTCAAGGAAGTCAGGCCAAGTCCGCTTCAGGCGTACCTCACAGAATGCGAGCTTCCAGCCGGGCCTCAGTTGTGGATTATCGAAGACATCACCGGATCAGGAAAGACAGAAGCGGCAATTCTGCTCGCCCACCGCCTGATGGAGCAAGGATCTGAAGGGATCTTTATAGCCCTTCCTACCATGGCAACTGCCAATGCCATGTACGATCGAATGGCCGAGGCATACAGACGGCTCTTCTTGCCAGGCGAGACCCCGTCCCTGGCCCTCGCCCACGGTAGGCGCGATCTGATGGATGGTTTCACCGAGTCGATTATGGACTTGAGTAATCCCGGCTTGTCTGCGTACTCGACTCGGAGTGGCGAGGAGCCTACCGAAGGCGCGGCTGCATGTTCTGAATGGATCGCTGACAACAAGAAGAAGACTTTCCTCGCTCATGCGGGAGTGGGAACCATCGATCAGGCGCTGTTGGCCGTTTTGCCGTCAAGACATCACACGCTAAGGATTTTCGGACTAGCCAATAAGGTTCTCATCGTGGATGAGGTGCACGCGTGTGATGCATATATGGCTGAATTGCTCAAGGTGTTGCTCGAGTTCCACGCAGCCTTGGGGGGGAGTGCAATCCTCCTTTCTGCTACGATTCCTCAAGCAATGCGAGCATCCTTTGCAGCGGCATTCCTTAAGGGGCTCAATTCCCAACCTAACGGGGTTCTCAAAGGAGCATTCCCGGCAATCACCGCTGTCAGCTGTGCGGGGATCGACCAGGCTCCCATACATGCACGTCCCGATCTGCGCCGGTCGTTGACCGTTACTCTCGTTCACGAGGAGAAAGCAGTAATCGAACAGATCCTGAGTGCCGCGGCTTCTGGTGCATGCGTCTGCTGGGTCCGGAACACGGTGGACGACGCTGTACGGACGTACGAATTGCTAGCTAGAGGCTCTCTCGTAGATTCAAGCCGACTCATGCTCTTTCATGCACGATTTGCGATGGGCCATCGCCTAGATGTGGAAAGAGACGTACTGAAGTGCTTCGGAAAACACGCAGCCCCCGAATCGCGCCGAGGAGCAATTCTTATCGCAACCCAGGTGGTGGAGCAGTCGCTGGATCTCGATTTTGATTTCATGATTTCAGATCTTGCCCCTATCGATCTACTGATCCAGCGAGCGGGAAGAATTCATCGCCATCATAGAGAATTTCGCGGCGATCGCGTGGAGCCGGTCTTGTGGGTACTGAGCCCGCCCGTAACCGAGTCCCCCGCACGAGACTGGATCTCAGGTTTTCTGCCGGGCGGAGCATCTGTATATCCGGATCACGGAAATCTCTGGCGCACGGCGCGTCTTCTGGCTAAGCAAAGTGGGTGGACAATGCCGGACCATGCCCGAGGTCTTATAGAGGGGGTATACGGCGACGAGGCCGAGGACATCCCCGAGGGTCTCATGAAAGGACAACTGGAGGCTGAAGGCAAGAGGCGGGCAGAAGCTTCTCAGGGACGATTCAATGCCCTGTCTCTCAACAGCGGGTATGGTGGTGGTGGGTTGACAGCGTTGTTTTCGGATAGGGCTTCTCCCACACGGCTGGGAGAGCCGACCGTTACCTTCCGCTTGGCAGTGCGCTCTGGAGAGAAAATCTTACCAATATGTGACCGTATCCGACACACGTGGATGCTAAGTGAGGTACAGGTGCGCGAATCGTTGCTCGCTAGGTCTGCTTCCACTGAGGATGAGCAGAAACAAGCCGCTGCCACAATGACGGACAGCGGCAAGTGGAGCGAGCTCATAATTCTCGAACCCGAAGGCGACGACCGCTGGAGAGGGGTTGCCTATGATGCGAAAAGCCAGCTTGTTGAAGTACTCTACAGCTCGCGTGCGGGCTTGAAGGTAATAAAAGGGAGGACATGACATGGCCTACAACCTTCTTGAAGAGCGATGGATACCCGTGAGAGCCAGCGATGGTACTCTGCGAAGAATCGCCCCCTGGGAGATTACCTCTGTGGAAGCACGTGGCCCCCTCGTTGCCGTTGATTCGCCGAGGGCCGACTTCAACGGGACCTTGGTGCAGTTTCTGATCGGGCTCGTTCAAACAAGCGGGCTCATACCGACGAGCGATCCGGAGTGGAGTAGGTTGTACCGGTCTCCTCCCGAAGGCTCGACCCTGCGGGAGGCCTTTCTAGTCTTTCGAGACGCGTTCCTCCTCGATGGTGACGGGCCCAGGTTCTTGCAGGATCTGACCCTGCGAGAGGGGACTGAGTGGCCTATTCGGGACTTGCTGATCGATCCCTCCGGAAACGAGCATTTCATAAAGCCGAGAGAGGGGAACGGCTTCTGTTTCGCCTGCACCGCTGCAGCGCTGCACTGTTTACAGACAAACGCTCCTGAAGGAGGTCGCGGCCACTTTACCGGGTTGCGGGGCGGCGGTCCTCTCACAACGCTCGTACTCCCCCCTCAAGACAATCTCTGGGAGACAATCTGGATTAACGTCCTTTCCCGAGAAGATTTCCTCTCGAACGGGATGCCAGACCGTCCCACCGAGGAATCGGACATTTTCCCTTGGCTTGCACCCTCCCGAAGCGGCGAAAAAAAATCCGGCCAGCCCACGCTGCCTGAAGACTGTCATCCGCTGCAAGTCTATTGGTCGATTCCACGGCGGATCCGTATTGATTTCTCTTGCCTGGAGAAAGGAAGCTGTGACATCTGCCGCACCCAATCGGAGAACTTGGTGCAACGATTCATCGCTCGGCCTTACGGAGTAAGCTACGAAGGCCCTTGGCAACACCCGTTGACGCCGTATTCTTTCGATCAGAAAGGGGTGCCTTTTGCGCGAAAGGCTCGGGAAGGCTCCATCAGCTACCGCAATTGGGTCGGACTCGTTCTTACGGGCTCCGGCGACGACAATGCGAAAGTGCAGTATCGTCCTGCTCGGGTGGTGGAAAAGTTCTCGCAGGTGAGGAAGAGAGTCTTGGGGAAAAGAACCACCGCACGATTGTGGGGGTTCGGGTACGATATGGAACACAAGCGCGCCCGATGCTGGTTCGACGGCAGGATGCCATTGCCTGCAATTCCCGATGAAAGAATCGCCGCGCGGTACAGTCTGCATTCCGAACGGATGGTT
Source organism: uncultured Syntrophaceae bacterium (assembly GCA_964477215.1). GTDB lineage: Bacteria > Desulfobacterota > Desulfomonilia > Desulfomonilales > Desulfomonilaceae > JBFMDN01. The sequence continues at coordinate 6,530 of CAYZET010000157.1, forward strand.
AAAGGTGCAAACATTATAGCCAGTAACCTTAGGCAATCACTAAAAGAAGCCTTCTTTCGCTATACGGAGCAAGCTCGCGGAGACACTCGTTTCGTGGACACACCCTTTTATACTGTTTCTGAGCCTCTGTTCTTCGAACACTTGGAGAAACTCATTAGGGAGTTGGAGGAATCCGAATCGGAAAGGCCCACGAGAGCTTTGAGCGCCTGGCACCGCAAGCTATGCGATCTGGCGCTGAAGCTGTTTGACGATTACGTCAATTCCAGTCCCATCGAGGATCAAGATCCGTCACGTATTGCACGGGCACGAAACAAGCTCAAATACAGGAACCGTGGGAATACGGTAAGAGCCATCTTGGGGCTACCTCAAGAACCACAAGAACGGCAGGAACCCGTTAGCTCATAACCGCGTAGAGAGGTAAACATGATCGATAAAGGACCGTTTTGGTTTACACCGAAATCGGAGTGGGGGAAGGACCTCCGCAAATGGCACGGACGGCTCGAGGAGAATCGTGGTGATCGAGCAGCCCTACGCAAATGCGCCTCAATCACCGACGTGGTGTTCGTTGCCGCGTACCATTCTCTTTTTCAGGACATATCGCTTCACTGCAAAGCTGCTGTCGACGCAGGGAAGATCAGATGGCGATGGTTCAACCTCGAATATCGGCTCGCAGAGAGGCTGCCCATCATCGCAGGGCTCGCTGCGGTCATCGAGACCGACCGGGGTGTCAGTGAGGAGACATCATCCAGCCGGAGAAGTCTGGCCGGACAAATGGGAACGGAACGATCTTCCGGTGGTGGACCTCGGGTTAGCGACCTGCGGTTTCGACGTCTGCTGAAGTGCCAGACTCCGGAGGACCTGTACCATGCACTCCGGCGGGTCATTCGCCTCCTTGACAATAAAGCCGACCTGTTACGCCTCGCCAACGATGTTTTTCGGTGGAATGACGAAGTCCGCAAGCGGTGGGCGTATGACTATTACGCGACTCCAGTGCAAGACACGAAATAGACCACGTTTGGAGGTAGGTATCATGACCACGTTTCTACAACTGCATCTGTTAACGTCTTATCCTCCGTCCAACCTGAATCGAGACGATCTCGGTCGCCCCAAGACTGCCATCATGGGTGGGACCAATAGGCTCAGAATCTCATCCCAAAGCCTCAAACGCGCGTGGCGCACTTCGAAGATCTTCTCGTCTCATGTTTCTCCATCTCACATCGGCACACGTACGAAGGAAATGGGCAAGGAGATATTCCGAGATCTTTGCAAGCGAGGAGTAGAAGAGGCTGACGCTAGGAAATGGGCTCAGCTCATAGCAGGAAAATTTGGAAAGCTTAAATCGAAATCCAGCAAGAAGGATCCAGACCTGGATCTTGAAATCGAACAGCTTGCACACTTCACTCCCTTCGAGATCGAGTCGATCCGTGCGCTAGTGGATAGGCTGGCCGCCACCAATCAGGCGCCTTCGGAGGAAGATCTCACCCTTCTTCGCAAGGAGCACACAGCGGTGGATGTGGCCCTCTTCGGAAGAATGCTCGCGGCAGCTCCGGCTTTCAACACCGAAGCAGCGGCCCAGGTCGCACATGCGATCACTGTCCACACTTGTGCTGTGGAAGAAGATTTTTTCACAGCCGTGGACGATCTGAACACGGGGGAAGAGGACAGGGGCTCCGGACATATGGGTGAAACCGAGTTCGGGGCAGGCGTATTCTATCTCTACGTGTGTGTGGACTGCGACAGTCTGGTGAAAAATCTTTCCGAGCATATGGACCTGGCCCGACAGGGCATTGCGGGATTGATAGAAGCAGCGGCCAAGGTTTCACCGACCGGAAAGCAGAACAGCTTTGGGTCTCGTGCTTATGCCTCATACATTCTTGCAGAGAAGGGGCCGCAGCAGCCTCGATCGCTCTCAGTCTCCTTTCTCAAACCAGTGAGCGGCGAGGACATTCTCGGCGAGGCAATCCGACGTATGGAGGAGACGCGGACGAAGATCGATGCAGCATACGGAAAGTGCTGGGAAGGATACGCCACCATGAACGCTCACCACGGGACTGGCTCTTTGCTCGAAATCCTGGAATTCGGAAAAGGATCTATATTATGAGAAACTATGCGCTCATGCGACTCTACGGTCCGATGGCCTCCTGGGGGGAGATTGCCGTCGGAGAGATTAGAGGGACCTTAACCCGGCCAACCAGGTCAGGCATAATCGGCCTGCTGTGCGCTGCACTTGGTGTCACCCGAGACGATCAAAGTACTCTGCAGCGCATGGTGGAGGCGTATCGATTCGCAGTGAGAGTAGACCGTCAGGGCACCCTCATTCGGGATTTTCATACGTGGCAGAGGCCCAAAACAAAGCAGGGAGCGAAGTGGAAGACCCGCAAGGAAGAGCTCGAAGCGGAGGAGCTGGAAACGGGCCTATCAAGGAGAGACTACTGCTGCGATGCTTCGTATGTGGTCTGTATGTGGACTGTGGTGGACGACGCCCCTTTTTCGTTAGAGCAAATTCAGAGCTGCGTCGCATGTCCGCGGTTCGTGCTGTACTTGGGGCGTAAGTCCTGCCCACCGGCTCTTCCGCTGGGCGTGCACATCCTCCAGGCTGATTCGGTGCTCGAAGCCTTCGACAAGGCAGATCAGCAAGCGTCGAACAGTTTTTTGTCAGACATTACCAAGGAACCGCGTTTGTTCTTTTGGGACGACAGCCCTCACGTGGGGGACATACAGGCGCAAGATACGTTCACCCGTCGAGACGTGCCGTTGAATCGGCAGGCATGGCAGTTTACGGAACGACGAGAGCATTTTGGTCGCCGACTGGGAGAGGAAGGGGCATAGGGAATGTATTTCAGCCGCATAAGCTTGAGGGATGGAGACGCGTCTGCCGCCGAGCTTACGAAACTGTTTTGTGGAGATGGATACTCTGAACATCAGATGATCTGGCGATTTTTCCAATCGGATGACAAGAGCAGACGGGATTTTCTGTTTCGCAAAGAATCAGAGCACTCAAGGCCGCTCTTCTTTTCCGTGTCACGCACTCCCCCCTCCGGGAATCCAGGACCGTGGTGCTTGGAGACGAAACCATACAATCCGAAGGTGAGACAGGGAGAACGATTGGCCTTTTCACTGAGGGTGAACCCTGTGGTGACACGGTGGATCGGGAACGAGAAAATGCATCACGCTCGCCACGACGTGGTCATGGACGCGAAGTGGAATTTGAAGGCGAACAACGTGCCCAAGGAGCTTTGGCCGACCACGTCCGAGCTCGCTCAAACTGAAGGCTTTAAGTGGCTGGAAGCACGGTCTGAAAGGGCCGGATTCTCTGTCGCGAAGGAGCTTGTCCGGGTGGACGGCTATAGACAGCATGCCTTTCGGAAAGGCTCCAGCCATCGAGAGGTCCGACTTAGCACGATGGATTTTTCAGGCATTCTCACAGTGATAGATGCGGGGGTTTTTGTTCGGTCGCTGTTCGAAGGCATCGGTCCTGCAAAAGGCTTTGGATGCGGACTGTTGTTGATCAGGAGGATGTAGCTATGCTTCCCGCCGTCAAACCCTTGCCGATAAAGGAACGCCTCTCGATACTTTTTGTGGAAAAGGGCCGCCTCGATGTGCTCGACAGCGCTTTCGTGGTTGTGGACAAGAATGGGGTACGGACTCAACTTCCCATAGGGGGTGTGGCCTGTCTCATGCTCGAGCCCGGGACTCGTGTGTCCCATGCCGCTGCCGCGTTGGCCGCGCGGTCGGGGACGTTACTCGTCTGGGTAGGAGAGGCTGGGGTGCGGCTCTACGCGTCCGGGCAGCCGGGCGGAGCACGATCCGACAAGCTCCTTTTCCAAGCCCGGTTGGCCATTGATGAGCAGGCCCGTCTCAAGGTTGTGCGGAAGATGTTTGCTCTGCGTTTTGGTGATGAGGCTCCCGTACGTCGGAGTATTGAGCAGCTTCGGGGAATCGAGGGCGCACGGGTAAGAAGAGCCTACGAGCTCATGGCAAGTCGGTTTAAGGTGCCGTGGAATGCCCGACGATACGATCCCAATGCCTGGGGAGAGGCTGACCTTGCCAATCGGTGCCTCAGTGCGGCCACTGCCTGCTTGTATGGGATCACGGAGGCTGCGGTCCTCGCCGCAGGCTACGCGCCGGCCATTGGGTTTCTTCACACGGGCAAGCCGCTGTCGTTCGTCTACGATATAGCGGACATCTTTAAGTTTGAAACAGTGGTCCCGGTAGCGTTTCAGATCGCCTCTCGACCGCGAGCTGACCCAGAACGTGCAGTCCGTCTCGGCTGTCGGGACGTGTTCCGATCTACTCGACTGCTCAAGCGGATTATTCCGACCATTGAGGAGGTGTTGGCGGCGGGAGGGCTTGAAGTCCCCAAAGCGCCAAAGGATGCAGTGGGGCCGGCAATTCCAGCACCGGAGGGAATAGGCGATGATGGTCATCGTAGTTGAGAACGCTCCTGCTAGACTCCGAGGTCGGCTCTCCATCTGGTTGCTGGAAATCAGGGCCGGTGTATACGTGGGCGACTATTCGGTGAGAGTGCGGGATTACATCCGGAAGCAGGTCGAGGCAGGAATTGGCGAAGGAAATGCGGTGATCGCGTGGAATGCGCCTAACGAGCTGGGATTTGATTTCATGACATTTGGGAGCAACCGCAGGGTGCCTGTTGTGTGGGACGGGGTCAAGCTCGTGTCATTCGAACCACCAGCACGACCTGAAGACAGGCAGAAAGGAGAAGACGCTCCAGAGTAACCATAGGGGCTCAAATCGTGGTAAACTGTTAGCTGTGACCAAAAGGATGTAAATTCGAGTCAGTGCAATTGGTCTGTTCCCCACGCACGTGGGGATGAACCG